>JANOTT010000001.1:0-9867 GCA_031416535.1 Novosphingobium sp.
GCGATCAACCTGGTCGCCTACCAGTTTCCCGACAAGCGCCGCGTCCTGCTCAGCCAGCTCGAGCATCATTCGAACATCGTGCCGTGGCAGCTCGCGGGCTGGCAGGTCGACGTCTGCCCGTTGACCGAGGACGGGCGGATCGATCTCGACACCGCCGAGGCCATGCTCACCCCCGAGCACACGATGGTCGCCTTCGCGCATGTTTCCAACGTGCTCGGCTCGCGGCTCGATACGCGCCGCGCCGCCGATCTGGCGCATCGGGTGGGCGCGAAACTGCTGCTCGACGGGTGCCAAGCGGTGCCGCGCATGGCGGTCGATGTCGCTGCGCTCGATTGCGATTTCTACGTGTTCTCCGCACACAAGCTTTACGGCCCGACCGGGATCGGCGCGCTGTGGGGCCGTGCCGCACTGCTCGCCGCGATGCCGCCGTGGCAGGGCGGCGGCGCGATGATCGAGCGGGTCGGCTTCGAGCGCAGCACGTTCCTCCCGCCGCCCGCACGGTTCGAGGCGGGCACCCCGGCAATCGTCGAGGCGATCGGGCTGGCCGCAGCGATCGATTATGTGGAGCGAATCGGGCTGGATGCGATCGACGCGCACGAAGCCGCGCTGGTTGCCCTCGCCCGCGACGGGTTGCGGCGGCTCAACGCGGTGACGCTGTTCGGGCCGGAGGATTCGGCGGGGATCGTCAGCTTCGCGCTCGAGGGGGTGCATCCGCACGACCTCGGCACCATCCTGGACGAAGAAAATGTTGCGATCCGCGCCGGTCATCACTGCGCCCAGCCGCTGATGGAATATCTCGGCGTGCCCGCCACCGCGCGTGCGAGTTTCGGATTGTACAGCACTGAGGACGACGTCGCGGCGCTGCTGCACGGGATCGAACGGACGATGAGGATTTTCCGATGAGCGAAGAATTGCGGGTCGAACAGGTCGAGGCGGTCGCGCCGCCGCCGCGCGCCTGGGTCGATATGGGCGTCGCGGATGTAGAGACGCCGGCGGCCAAGCTGGATCGCAAGCGCGACTATCTCGAAGGCTTTCTCGCTGCCAAGCCCGAAGGCCTGAGCCCCGGCGTGCCCGGGGGTGAGCTTTACGAGAACGTCGTCGCCGCGCTGAAGGAGATTTTCGATCCGGAAATCCCGGTCAACATCTATGATCTGGGGCTGATCTACGGGGTCGATGTGGCCGATGATGGCGGGGTGGTGGTGGCGATGACCCTGACCACGCCGCATTGCCCGGTGGCCGAATCGATGCCCGGCGAGGTCGAACTGCGCGTCGCCGCGGTGCCCGGCGTGCGCGATGCCGAAGTGAACCTGGTGTGGGATCCGCCGTGGGATCCGGCCAAGATGAGCGACGAAGCCCGTCTCGAACTGGGGATGCTGTAATGACTACGACAATTACGACCCGCCGCCCGTTACCCGCCGCCGTGATCCTGACCCCCGCCGCCGAAGCGCGGGTGGCCAAGCTGATGGCACAGGCGCCCGCAGCTGCGATCGGGGTCAAACTCTCCACCCCGCGGCGCGGCTGTTCGGGGCTGGCCTATTCGGTCGATTACGTCACTGCGGCCGACAAATTCGACGAACGGATCGAAACCCCCGGCGGCACCTTCTTTATCGACGGGGCCAGCGTACTCTACCTCGTGGGCAGCACGATGGACTGGCAGGATGATGATTTCACCGCCGGGTTCGTGTTCGCCAACCCGAACGCCAAAGGCGCGTGCGGCTGTGGGGAAAGCTTTACGGTTTAGCCCTGCCTCGAAGGGGGGCTGCTCAAACCTTCACCCCGAACAGCGCGCCGGTTTCTTCGGCGATCCAGGCGAGCAGGGCCTTTTCCATCGGATCGAGCTCTTCGTCGGCTTCGAGCATGTCGATCAGCCAATGGCTTTCCTCGGCCATCAGTTCTGCGGCTTCATCGGTAGGACCCTCGATGTCGGCGGCATGCGGGCCGATGTCGAGCAGGCTGCCGAAGGCGCCATCGACCTGAGGCTTGGAGGTGAACATGCGGCCAAGGAACCCGCCGATCCCGGCACATTCGCGGCCCATGAACTGTTCCAGCTCGGCTGCGCGGTCGCGGCTTAGCGGCTCGCTGCCGCCGAACCCGAACAGGTAATTGGCCACGCCTTGCACGAACAGTTTTTCCCATTCAGGCGCGTTGACTTCATACAGCGCCGCGTCCTTGAGGCGAAACAACATTTCCGCCTCGGCCTTGCTGACCGCCGCCGGGCGATCGCCAGCCGGGGCGAAGAGCAGGCGGCGCAGCAGCGTGCATTCGGTCTCGTTGATACCTTTCGCGGTCAGCTCGCCGTGGCGGGTCGGCCCTTCGCCGTTCAGCACGGCGTCCTCAACCTGTTTGAGCGCGTAAACCTTGAGCCGGTCGGGTGCGTTCTGCGCAATTTCGAGCACCCGAATCAGCAGTTCGAGCTCGGCCATCGAGCCAAGCCTGCCGTCGCAGTCGATCCGCGCGATCAGTTCTTCTCCCATTTCATCGTCGATATAGCCGATGGGCGGCACGGTCTGGACGATGAAGGTGGAGAGCGCCTCGACGAAGAAATCGGACCATTCGGCGGTGGGCTGCGTGCAGGCGTCGTTGGCGGCGAACAGCGCCTCGGCCTCGTCGGGACCGACGGCCCCGTCAGCCCAGCCCAGCCGCCGCAGCTCGAGGATTTCATCGGCCGAGATCCTGCCATCGCTTGCCGATTCGGCAGCCAGGGTCCCAAATTCCATGCTCATAGCGGCGCAATCCCGTCAATTCACGTGGCGTAACTTTGACAGGACAACCTTAATTACGCGTTACCCACGTGCGGGGCGCGCCGCTTTCGGGCGCGGCTTGGTTATTGCTTCCTGAGCGCCGCCACGCATGAAGCCCGATCGACATCTTGGCCGTCGCTGGCGCGGCGCGCATCGACATAGGTCGCCGCAGGGGCAGCGCCGGGAGCCGGGGGGTAAAGGTAGACGTCGAGCACGCAGGCTGCCCCGGTAAACTGCAGCTTACGCGCATCGCCTTCCCACACATCGAGCCGGGCCGGGCCGAACTGCCGCGCCAGCGCGTCGGGGCCGGCGCCAATCACGCCCTCGAGCCCCGGCGCGGCGAGGACGCGCGGGCGCGGCGGCGGGGTAAGCGCCGGGGCACGGATCGCCACCGTTTTAGGCTTGGCCGGGGCGGACGCAGCGCTTTTGACCCCGCTCGTGCCGCAGGCGGCGAGCGCGGGGATAAGCGTCAGGGCGAGCAGCAGGTTACGCATCATTGCGCAGCCCCTTGCGATGAATCAGGTGGACTGCGCAAGCCGCGCCGAGGAACGGTGCGGCGAAATTGACAATCGGTACGGTGAGCAGCAGCGCAGTCACCCCGCCCAGCGCCCAGCGCTCGATCGCCGACAGCGGGGGTGGGCTGGCAGGCGATGCGCGGTGCCGCAGCCACACCATGTCCTGTAGTTCGCGCCCAAGCAGCGCAGCGTTGACCGCCAGAAATACCAGCGGCGCGCCCACCCCCGTCACCAGCAGCAGCAGCGCGAACGGCAGGGCGATCAGGTTGAACAGCAGCGCGCGCGCCGCGCCGCTTAAGCCCCGCGCCAGTTCCTCGCGCCAGCCCAACTTGCGCGCGCGGGCGGCCATCGCCGGATAGTCGCGCGCCTCGATCGCGTGCACCACTTCGTCGGCAAAGAACTGCAATACCGCCAAAGCGACCACTCGCCACAGCAGCCACCCGGCCAGCAGCATGATCAAGGCCGCCGCGATCTGGCCCAGCTCGCCGGTTTCGGCATCGGGCCCGGCATAGCGGTCGATCAGCGCAGCAAGACCCCACCAGCCGCTCAGCCCGAGCACCGCACAGCCGAGCAGCGTCGCCGCCAGGCTCTTGAGCCAGATCGGCAGCAGGCGCCGATCGAACATCCGCGTTAAAGCAAGGGCCAGTGCGCTGAACATGGCGCGGGGATCGCGCGCCGCTGCCGCGCTGTCAACGCGCGCTTCCCTCAACGCCCAAAAGCCGCTAGGCGCGGCGCGATTTTTACAGCCAGCAGAAAGCTTTCCATGTCTCAGCCCGCAACGCACGTGATCGCTATCGGCAATGCCATCGTCGATGTCATGGCGCCCTGCGCCGATACGCTGATCGAGCAGCTTGGGCTGGTCCGCGGCGGGATGACGCTGGTCGATACTGCGCGTGCACAGGAACTGTATGACGCGATGGGTCCGGCGCGCGAGATTTCGGGCGGGTCGGCGGCCAATACGCTGGCCGGGCTGGCCGCGCTAGGCAGCCGCTGTGCGTTTATCGGCCAGGTGGCCGATGACCAGCTGGGCGAAGTGTTCGCGCACGATATCCGGGCTGGCGGGATCAGCTTTGCCACCCCCGCGCGCACCGCCACAGGCGACAATGCGGCGCCAACCGCGCGCTGCCTGATCTTTGTCACCCCCGATGGCCAGCGCACGATGAACACCTACCTTGGCGCCTCGCAATTCCTGCCCGCCGCGGCGCTTGACGAAACGGCGATTGCCGACGCCGAAGTGCTCTACCTCGAAGGCTATCTGTGGGATCCCGAAGAACCCCGCGCGGCGATGCGCCGGGCGATCGCTGCGGCGCGCAATGCCGGGCGCAAGGTGGCCTTCACCCTGTCCGATGCCTTTGTGATCGCGCGCCACGGCGATGATTTCCGGGCGTTGATCGATGCCGGCGAAATTGACATCCTGTTCGCCAACCATGTCGAATTGGCCGCTTTGACCGGACACGATGATCTCCATGCCGGGATCGCCACGCTCAAGGACAAGGTTCCGCTGCTGATCGTGACGCGCGGCGAGCTGGGCGCGGTTGCGGTCAGGGGCGATGCCTATCATGAGGTTCCGGCAGAGCCCGTCGCCAAAGTGGTTGATACCACCGGTGCGGGCGATCTGTTTGCAGCGGGGTTCCTCCATGCCCTGGTCGGCGGGCGGACGCTGGACGATTGCCTGACGCTGGGCGCGGTCTGCGCGGCCGAGATTATTTCGCACTATGGCGCGCGGCCCGAAGCCGACTTGCGGCAATTGGCGGCCCGGCGGCTTGGCTAACGTCGTCAATATCGAATGAATCGATTTCCACACCTTTATCCACTAGCTTTTCCCCGGGGGTGATTCGCGCGCGGCCAGAACCGCGGCGAAACCGAGGGGATCGGGCGCATGAATGTCGTTACTTCGATCGGAGAATTCGCCTGCCGCCGCGATGTTGCGGTCGACGGCGAGCATCCGCGGGTGGTGGTTGCCGATATTGCCGGACGGCCCCGGCCACCGGCGCGGATCATTACCGTCGCCAATGAAAAGGGCGGGGTCGGCAAGTCGACCGTGGCGTTCCATCTGGCGGTGGCGCTGGCCGATATCGGGCACAAAGTGCTCGCGCTCGATCTCGATCGCCGCCAGCAATCGCTGACCCGCGCCTTTACCAACCGCGGCGGCACCGCCAAACGGTTAGGTGTGAGGCTGCCGCTGCCGCGCCACCTGCTGCTGCAGAACCAATCGGGCGCGGGGCTGTGCCAGGAAATTTCGCGCGTCGGCTGGGACTGCGACTTTGTGGTGATCGACGCGGCCGGGCACGATTCGCCGATTGCACGGCGCGCAATTGCCCTGGCCGACCTGCTGGTTTCGCCGGTCAATTCCAGCTTTGTCGATCTTGATCTGCTTGGGCGGTTTCACCCGGTCAACAACAAGCTGCTCGGCCCCGGCTGCTTTGCCGCGATGGTGACCGAACTGCGGCTGGCGCGTGCGGAGCTGGGCATGCCCGCGCTCGACTGGCTGGTGCTGCAGAACCGCAAGCGCCGCGAAACCAGCAAGAACCAGGACCGGGTCGATGCCGCGCTGCGGCAGCTTGCCCCGCGGCTCGATTTCCGGCTCGGCAGCGGGTTGTTCGAACGGGTCGCCTACCGCGAGCTGTTCCTGCTTGGCCTGACGCACCTCGACCTGCGCCGCATCCCCGAACTGACCCGCACCAAGGTGGCTGCGGCGACCGAAGTGATGGCGTTGCTCGATGACCTCGACCTTGATGAAGCAATGGATAGCCTGCTGGGCGGGGCGGTGGCTGAGGCAGTCGGGCCTTGGGGCAAGGCCGCACCGCTCGCGGTTTAACCCCGCTCGCGCACCACTTCGCGCCAGCCGATATCGCCGCGGCAGAAGCCATCGGGAAAATCGAGCTTAGCGACCGCAGCATAAGCACGCGCCTGCGCCTCGTGCACGCTGCTGCCGCGCGCGGTAACGCCCAGCACCCGCCCGCCGCTGGCGACCAGTTGGCCGTCGTTGAGCGCGGTGCCAGCGTGAAACACCTTTGCCCCCTGCGCCTCGGCTGCCGCAATTCCGCCGATCGTGCCGCCCGCCTTGGGGGTGCCCGGATAGCCGTCAGCCGCCATTACCACGGTCAGCGCGGTGTCAGCCGAGAACCGCGGCGCGGGCAAAGTCGCCAGCCGGCCTTCGGCAGTCGCCAGCAGCAGTTCGGCCAGATCGTCTTCCAGCCGCAGCATCAGTACCTGGCATTCGGGATCGCCGAACCGCGCGTTGTATTCGATCAATTGCACGCCCGTCGGCGTGAGCATCAGCCCGGCGTAAAGCACGCCCGAATAAGGCCTGCCCTCGCTCGCCATCGCCCGCACGGTCGGCGCGATAATCCGCTCGATCGCCTCGCCCTCGAGCAGCGGGGTCAGCACCCGCGCCGGGCTATAAGCGCCCATTCCGCCGGTGTTGGGCCCGGTGTCGCCATCGCCGACCCGTTTGTGATCCTGCGCCGATCCGAACGGCACGATGGTGTGCCCATCGGTGATCGCAAAGAAGCTGGCCTCCTCGCCTTCGAGGAATTCCTCGATCACCGCTTCGGCGCCGGCGGCACCGAACCGCCCTGCGAATATGTCGGTCACGGCGGCCTCCGCCTCGGCGCGGGACATCGCCACGGTCACACCTTTGCCCGCCGCCAGCCCATCGGCCTTGATCACCACGGGGATCGTGAAGCTGTCGAGCGCGGCCAGTCCCGCAGCCGCAGTGGTTACGCGCTTGAACGCGCCGGTCGGGATGTTGTGCCGCGCGCACAGTTCCTTGGTAAAGGCTTTCGATCCTTCGAGCTGCGCCGCGGCCTGGCTCGGCCCGAAGACGGGCACCCCGGCTTCGCGCAGGCTATCCGCCAGACCGTCGACCAGCGGTGCTTCGGGGCCGATCACCACCAGGCCGATCCGCTGCGCTTCGCAAAAGGCCAGCACCGCGCGGTGATCGCGCGCATCGAGCGGCACCAGCTCGGCATGCGCGGCAATCCCCGGATTGCCGGGGGCGGCGAACAATTTGGTGCAGCGCGGGGATTGCGCCAGCTTCCACGCCAGCGCATGTTCGCGCCCGCCCGATCCCAGCAGCAGGATATTCATGCCAATCTCGCCTTACCCACCAGCCTCACCTTACCCAGATGAGGAACCCGCCGGGCTGGTAGCGAAGGAGAGCGCCGGGGACAACGCCGCAGCGCTTTCGGTCAGCGAGATTTCTGCGTCCTTGAAGCGGATGGTCGAAGATCAGTTCGGCTATGTGCGGGTGCGCGGCGAGCTGTCGGGGGTTAAACGCGCTGCTTCGGGGCATATGTACCTGGCGCTGAAGGACGAACATGCCCGGCTCGATGCGGTGATGTGGCGCGGCACCGCCGGGCGGCTCAATTTCCAGCCCGAAGACGGGCTCGAGGTGATCGCCACCGGCAAGCTGACGACCTATCCGGGCCGCTCGAACTATCAGCTGGTGATCGAGCGGATGGAGGTGGCAGGCGAAGGTGCGTTGCTCGCGCTGCTGGCCAAGACCAAAGCACGGCTCGAGGCGGAGGGACTGTTCGCGCCCGAGGCCAAGCAGCCGCTGCCGTACCTGCCGCGCGTAATTGGCGTGGTGACCTCGCCGACCGGGGCGGTGATCCGCGATATCCTGCACCGGCTGGCCGACCGCTTCCCCAGTCAGGTGCTGATCTGGCCGGTCTTGGTCCAAGGTTCTGGCGCGGCCGAACAGATCGCCGCGGCGGTGCGCGGGTTTTCCGCTTTGGCACCCGGCGGGCCGGTTCCGCGCCCCGACCTGGTGATCGTGGCGCGCGGGGGCGGGTCGATCGAAGACCTGTGGGCGTTCAACGAGGAAGTGGTGGTGCGGGCAATCGCCGAGTGCACCATTCCGCTGATCAGCGCGGTCGGGCACGAAACCGATACCACGCTGGCCGATTACGCCGCTGATCGCCGCGCGCCGACCCCGACTGCGGCGGCCGAACTGGCGGTGCCGGTGCGGCTCGACCTGGCCAATCAATTGACCGAGCTGGGCCTGCGCAAGCGCCGCGCGGTGGTCCGGCCGGTGCAGCTGGGGCGCGAGCGGCTGGCGGCCCGGGCCGAGCGGCTGCCGGCCCCCGGCGCGCTGCTCAGCGCGCACAGCCAGCGGCTCGACGAGGCGGCCGAGCGGCTGCGGCGCGGGCTGACCGAGCGCACACAGCTGGCGCGCGGCGACTTGCAGCGGGTCGCCGGACGGCTTTCGGCCCCGCTGCTCAAGGCGCGTGCGGCGGCGGCGCATGACCGGTTCGGCGCGCTGGTTCGTTTGTTCCATTCGCTCGATCCTGATCGGGTGCTGAGCCGCGGTTATGCCCGGGTCACCGCATCCGATGGCCGCACGCTGGTTGACCGCGCTGCGGCAACGGGCGAACCCGGGTTGACGGTGCACTTCCGCGATGGCGCGCTTGCCGTTATCCCCGCCGATGCGGCGCCAGTCCGTGCGCCGCCCAAGCCCAAAACTGCAAGCGCCGCCGAACCCGCTGCCCAAGGTAAATTGCTCTGAAAGGCTTAAGCCGCTAGGATGACGCCATGTTGATGTCCTCATCCGATCGCCCCGCCATGCTGTTTTACCAGCCCAACGGCTTCCGCGTGCTCAGCCCCGGCCACCATGTGGTCTGCGCGGTGAGCGGCGCAGAAGTGCCGCTTGAGGCGCTGCGCTACTGGTCGGTTGACCGGCAGGAGGCCTATGCCAGCGCCGAGCTGGCCACCCGCCGCCTGTTGGCGCAAGGCTGAGCGATGGTTGACCGGCGGATGCTGCTGGCCGGTGGCGGCGCGGTGCTGGGGCTTGGGCTGGGACTGGGACTGTGGCGCGCGCGCGGGCTCGCGGCCGAGACGCCGGGGTATGGCGCTGCGCCCGATTTCGGTCTGACTGGCGCCTTGGTTCAAGGCGGTTGGGCGCGGGGTCAGGCTCCCGCTGGGGCCACCGCGTTGAACCTGTCGGGCCAGCCGGTGATGGTGGCGCGCGACGGGCGCTTTTTCATCGCATTCGACCGCGATTCTGCGCCTGATCTGCAGCTCGCCGCGCGGTTGGGCGATGGGCGCACACACGCGCAGAAGCTGGTGATCCCGCCGCGCGCCTGGCAGATCGAACGGATCCCGCTCGGCCCCCGGCCGGGCACCCCACCCAGCGAGGATTATGCCCGCCGCCGCAGCGCCGAAGTGACGCGGATCAACGCTGCGCGCAGTGTCGATTATCCGGCCGAAGGCTGGCGGCAGCAATTCATCTGGCCGGTCTATGGGCGGCTGTCGGGGCGTTTTGGCGCGCAGCGGATCTACAATGGCACGCCAGGCAGCTACCATTCGGGGATGGACATTGCGACCGGGGCCAGCGGCACCCCGTTTGTGGCTCCGGCCGACGGGGTGGTGAAGCTGGCCGCGCAAAGCTCGTTCTCGCTCGAGGGCAAACTACTGATGATCGATCACGGGATGGGGCTGAACAGCGCCTTCCTGCATTGTTCAAGCCATGCGGTGAAGGAAGGCGATATGGTCCGCCAAGGCCAGTTCATCGCCCGGATCGGCAAGACCGGACGCGCCACCGGGCCGCATTTACACTGGTCGATCAAATGGCGCGATTTCCGGCTGGATCCGCTGTTGTTTGTGGG
>JANOTT010000002.1:0-19335 GCA_031416535.1 Novosphingobium sp.
CCCCTCCCCGGGGGGGTGGGGGCGGGGGTGGGGGGCGCGAGGCGCAGCCGAGCGTCAACGCTGGCGTGGAACCCCCATCCCAACCCTTCCCCACCGGGGAAGGGCGAGTAGCTAAGAGCTTGATCACTCGGACGGCACCTCTCCGCTCACACCCTCGTCGATGGCGGACAAGACACTCATCAAGAATTTCTGATCCGGGTCACGTCGGAGTTGCGTGAAGTGCAAACGCCTAACAGGCCCATACTCGTCGAACACTGGCTCGTCGCCCAGCTTCCAACGCACATAAAGGGCGGCATCGGCACCATGTTTTTTTGCGATCTCAGCATGACGCTTCGCATTGCCGCGAAAGGCGATTGTGGTAGCGAAACCGCCTCGTCGTAGTTTAGCGGCCAAAATCTGCGCTTCTGCTTCGAGCGAAGGGTTGTCTGGAATAACAGCAACGAAGGGTACTGACTTGGCCGCAGTATCCACCAACATCGCTAACCGCTCAATCCCTGCGGCCCAGCCGACCGCTGGCGTGGCAGGTCCGCCCAAACTTTCCATCAGCCCGTCATAGCGTCCGCCGCCCAGCACCGTCCCCTGCGCGCCCAGCCGGTCGGTGACGAATTCGAACGCGGTGTGGCGGTAGTAGTCGAGGCCGCGCACCAGACTCGGCGAGCGGGTCCAGGCGACCCCCGCCGCGTCCAAACCTGACGTCACCGCGCCGAAAAAGTCCTGTGCCTCGCCGCTGAGAAAATCGTCGATCTTGGGCGCATCGGCCACGAAGGCCTGGTCGCGCGGGTCTTTGCTGTCGAGAATCCGCAGCGGATTGCGCTCGAGCCGCTCCTGCGAATCCTCGCTCAATTCGCCCTGCACCGCGCGAAAATAATCGATCAGCGCCAAGCGCCATGCCTCGCGGCTCGCCCCATCGCCCAGCGTGTTGAGCATCAGCGTCACTCCGTCTGCGATGCCCAGCTCTTGCAAAAGCTGATCGGCCAGCACCAACAGCTCGACATCGGCCTGCGGTTCGACCGCGCCGATGATTTCGGCATCTAGCTGGTGGAACTGGCGATACCGCCCCTTTTGCGGGCGTTCATAGCGGAACAGCGGTCCGTGCGTCGCCACCTTCAACGGCGCATGCTGCTGCCAGCCGTTGGTGATGTAGGCCCGCGCGATTCCTGCGGTAAATTCAGGCCGCAGCGTGAGCGATTCGCCGCCACGATCCTCGAAGCTGTACATCTCCTTGGAGACGACATCGGTAGTCTCACCGATCGAGCGGCTGAACACTTCGGTCCTTTCGAACACCGGCATTTCGATCCGCCGGAACCGGTAAAGCTTGCGCACGCGCTCGAACGTCTCGACCACGTGCGCGAAGGCCTCGGCCTCGGCGCCGAAAATGTCCTGGGTTCCACGGATTGCTTGCGGAGTGTTCATGGCGCTCGCCCCTAGCCCGTTTGTCGCTGGTCGAAAAGCTCTGGCGCAATCTTGCTCGCGGCGCGCGCGCGCGGCATGGTCCGGGGATGAGGGTCAAAATCATCGCCGCCATGCTGCTGGGCTCCGCGCTCGGCCTAGCTTCCGCCGCTTCGTCCGCCACCAATTCCGCGCCCACTGCGGTGCCATTGTCGCGCCAAGTGCCCGATGCTGCCGACGTGCCGTACCCGGGCGGGACGATTGGCCTAGAGATCGACGCCAGCGACGTGACGCGCGGGGTTTACCGTGTTGTTGAGACAATTCCGGTCGCGGCGGGTACGCGCGCGCTGACATTGCTGTTCCCGCAGTGGCTGCCGGGCAATCACGGTCCGCGCGGCACCCTGTCCGAGCTGGTCGCGATCTCCTTCGAGGCGGGCGGGCAGAAGCTGGCGTGGAAGCGCGACACGATCGAGGTCAACGCCTTTCACCTGATCCTACCGGCGGGGACGCGCGAAGTGACCGCGCGGTTCATCCACACCTCGCCGCTGCAGACCACCGAGGGCCGCATCACGATGACCCCGGCGATGCTGAACCTGCAGTGGGAGAAGATGAGCCTGTACCCGGCCGGGCATTATGTCCGCCAGATCCGGATCAAACCGACGGTCAAACTGCCGCCGGGCTGGACTGCTGCCACCGCACTCGACGGCGGCGCACAGCGCGGGGCGAGCTGGACCTGGGCCGAGACCAGCTATGAAACGCTGGTTGATTCGCCGATTTTTGCCGGGGCAAATTTCCGCAAGTGGGACCTGGGACAGCGTGTCACGCTCAACGTGGTGGCCGACAAGCCGGGGCAACTGGCGGCCAAGGATGAGCACATCGCGCTGTACCGCGCGCTGGTCACCGAAGCGCGGCTGGCGTTTGGCGCCAATCATTTCGATCACTACGAATTCCTGCTCGCGGTTTCGGACAAGATCGGCTCGATCGGGCTTGAGCATCACCGCTCGAGCGAGAACCAGCTCGAGCCCGACAGCTTCACCGAATGGGACAAGAACGAGTTCGATCGCGGGCTGCTGCCGCACGAGTACGGCCATTCGTGGTCAGGCAAGTTCCGCCGCCCGGCGCGGCTGTGGACCCCCGATTATCGCCAGCCGATGCAGGGCGATCTGCTCTGGGCCTATGAAGGCCAGGACCAGTTCTGGGGATTGGTGCTGGCGGCCCGCTCGGGTCTGCAAGGCAAAGACATGGTGCTGGGTCAGCTGGCCAGTTACGCGGGCAATTATTCGGTCCAGCCGGGCCGCGCCTGGCGTTCGGTCGAGGATACCGGCAACGACCCGGTATTCGCGGCGCGCAAGCCCAAGCCTTATGCCTCGCTGGCGCGCGGCGAGGATTATTACACCGAAGGCGCGCTGATCTGGCTCGAGGCCGACCAACTGATCCGCGCCCGCACCGGCGGCAAAAAAAGCATCGACGATTTCGCCAAGCTGTTCTTCGGGATGCGGGATGGCGATTGGGGTCAGCTGACGTTTGAACTGGCCGATATTACCGCAGGGCTCAATGCGGTGACGCCGTACGATTGGCAGAATTTCCTCGAAACACGGATCAACCAGCCGGGCCAACCAGCACCGCTCGCTGGAATTGTCGCGGGTGGGTACCAGCTGGTGTGGAAGGACGCGCCAAATCCCTTTGACAAGGCGCGGATGGCCGATGCCAAGAACGTGTCGCTGACCTATTCGCTGGGGCTGACGATCGACAAGGACGCCAAGGTTACCGCCACCCAGTGGGACAGTCCGGCCTTCGACGCCGGGATTGTGCCGGGGGCGAAAATCGTCGCGGTCAACGGCGCCACTTACGATGCCGACGGAATCAAGACGGCGATAACCGCCGCCAAGGACGGCGCGCCGCTGGTGCTGCTGGTCCAGCGCGGCGACCGGTTCGAAAGCCACAGCATCGACTATCGCGGCGGGCTGCGCTGGCCATGGCTGGCACGGGCGGCGGCAGGCAAGGCGCCAACCGGGCTGGATCTGCTGCTGAGCCCGCGCGCAAAACTGCCCAAGGTTCCGGTTAAGGCGCTTCCGGCCAAGCCCGCAACTGCGAATTGACCCGCAAGGTCGCGCCAGCATCGACCGGGTTGCTGGCTCGGCTCGGATCGCGGCTGGCCCCGCCGCGGTTTGTCTTGATGGTGCTGGTTTTGCTGGGGGTGGCTGCGGCCGCGCACTTTGGGCTGCGCGATCCGTGGACCGATGCGCTGGTAATTGGCTTCGACGTGGCAGTGGTGGGCTTCACGGCCTCGCTGTGGCCGCTCGCGCGCGATCACAGCGCGGCCGAAATGCGGCGCCATGCGGTTGAAAACGACGCCAATCGCGGGCTGGTCCTGTTCATTACGGGGGTCATTTCGCTGGCGATCATGCTGGCGATGATTGCCGAGCTGCCCGCCGCGCGCAACGGCGATATCGCAGCGATCACGAAACTCATTCTTACGCTGGCGCTCGGCTGGATTTTCACCAACCTGATCTTCGCGATGCACTATGCTCATATGTTCTATGGTGCTGGCGATACCGCGGCCAAGGATGCCGGCGGGTTTGATTTTCCCGGCACCAAGGAGCCCGATTACTGGGACTTCATTTATGTCTCGTTCACCGCCGGGATGAGTTTTGCGGCCTCTGACGTCAATGTCACCAGCGGCGCAGTGCGGCGCGTGTTGGTGGTCCAGTGCTTGCTGGCCTTCCTGTTCAACATTGGCGCGCTGGCGTTTACCATCAACGTTCTGGCGGGTGCAGCTGGCTGACTGGCGCAAATATATTGCGGCGCAGCATGATCGGGTTTACAGACCGCCGCCATGCGTATTGATCTAATCCCCGTGGGCGATAACCCGCCCGAAAGCCTCAACGTTGTCATCGAAGTCCCGCTGGGCGGCGAGCCCGTGAAGTACGAGTTCGATAAGGCTTCTGGCGCTCTGTTCGTTGACCGAATCTTGCACACTTCGATGCGCTATCCGGCCAATTACGGATTTGTTCCCCATACGCTGGGCGAGGACGGCGATCCGCTCGATGCATTGGTGATCGCGCGCTCGCCGATTGTCCCGGGCGCGGTCATCCGGGTCCGGCCGGTTGGCGTGCTGTTGATGGACGATGACAAAGGCGGCGATGAAAAGCTGATCACCGTGCCGGTCGACACCACCTTTCCCTATTATAGCGAGATCGCTGGGCATGAAGATTTGCCGCCAATCGTCACCCAGCAGATCGAGCACTTCTTCCAGCACTACAAAGATCTGGAACCCGGTAAATGGGCTAAGCTGAAAGGCTGGGGCAACGCCGACCAGGCCAAGCAGATTATTCTGGACTGCATCATGCGGTATCAGGCGACGAAATAACGCCGCCAATTTCAATCCCCGGCGACCATCATCCCGTCGATGCGGATCGTCGGCACGTTGACGCTGCGGTGCCATTCAAGATCGTTGGCCGGGGTCAGCGCAGCAAACATGCCGATCAGGTTGCCCGCAATCGTAAATTCGGCGACCGGTCCCGCCACTTGGCCGTTCACGATCCGGAAGCCGGAGGCACCGCGGCTGTAATCGCCGGTCACCGCGTTAACCCCGTGCCCGATCAGTTCGGTCACCAGCACCCCATCGGCAATATCGGCGATCAGTTCGGTCACGCTGAGCGGGCCGGCGGCGAGGTGCAGGTTGCTCGGGCTAACCCCGGGAGCGCCGCCAGCTCCGCGCACCGCGTGGCCGGTGGGAGCAGCGCCCAATTGCCGCGCGGCCGCGCTATCCATCAGCCAGCCGGTCAGCCGACCATCGGTGACCAGTTCGCGCGGCGCGGTGGCTAGGCCTTCGCCGTCGAACGGCCGCGATGACAATCCGCGCACCCGGCGCGGATCGTCGGCGATGGTGATCCCGGGGCCGAACACCTGCGCGCGATCTTGGCCCAGCAAGAAGCTGGCGCGCCGCGCAATTGCGTTGCCGCTGATCGCTCCGGCCAGATGCCCGATCAGCGAGCCGCCGACGCGCGGATCGAACACCACCGACATCGAGCCGCTTTTGAGCCGCCCGGGATTAAGCCGCTGCACCGCCCGTTCGCCGGCCTGCTGGCCGATCTCGGCGGGGCCAGGCAGATCGGCGAAATGGTGGGCGCTGCGATAGGCATAGTCGCGCTGCATGGCGGCGCCTTCACCCGCGATCACCGATGCGCTGAGCTGACGGCTGGTTCCGCCGAATGATCCGGCAAACCCGTGGCTGGTGACCAGCGCGAAACTGCGCGTGCCCGAACTTGCGCCGCCGCCTTCGCTGTTGGTGACGCCCGGCACGGCGCGCGCCGCGTCTTCGCAGGCAGCGGCCAGTTCGCGCAGGGCAGCCGGGCCAAGGTCGGCGGGATCGGTCAGGTCGAGCGATGCGAACGGGCCTTGCGCCAGCAATTCAGCCCCGGCCAGACCAGCGTAAGCGTCTTCCGGCGCCAGCTGCGCCATTGCCACCGCGCGCTCGGCCAGTTCGCGCAACGCGGCGCTGCTGAGGTCGCTTGATCCAATCGAGGCCGAGCGCCGCCCGACAAATACCCGCAGGTCAAGATGTTCGCTTTCGGAGCGCTCGACATCTTCGAGCAAGCCCAGCCGGACCTGCACGCCTTCGGACGATTGCCCGCCATAGACCGCATCGGCGGCATCGGCCCCGGCGCGGCGCGCGAAATCAACCAGCGCGGCGGCGCGGTCCTGGGCGGCATTCGGGGTCAGCATGGGGAAAAGTCACTCCATCGGCGCGCGCCGCCGATTTAGGGAGCAGCAGATGAAAGTGCAATCAGCCGACCGCGCAATCAGCCAAATGCGCTATTGGCGCAAACGCGCTATTGTCCAAACGCGAGCGCCAGACCTTTAAACAGCCCGGTGATCACGAACGGCAACCCGATGGCGATCGTCCACAGCCACATCAGGTCGCGCCGGAACCATGGCGCGAACTGGGGATCGGCGGCCTGGCTGTCGCTCAGCCGGTTCCAGCGCTTTTCGAAAGTGCGGCAGGCCGGGATGATCGCGGCGACCAAAATCACCAGCGCGAAATACGGCAGCAGCGAGCCGCCCTTGCCCGCAAGCGAGCCCATGGTGATGAAAATCTGCAGCCCGGTATAAACCAGCAGCGCGTAAGCGATGTTGTCGCTCATCCGCTTGCGCCAGTCGCGCGGCTTACTGGACGAAGCAGTTTTGCCCGAAATCAGATCCCACGCCTTCGCCATGTTCCAGTCCCCGCCGAATTATTGTTATTGACCGAGTAGAACACGCCAAGCCGCGGTGAGCAAGCCTTGTTAAGCATTAGCCCGCAACGTGCCATGCACGAAACCTGCCAATTTGCCGCAAGCACGCTTGCCCCGCCCCGAAACCGGACTTACATCGCCTTCTTATGAGTCAGCTCGATCCGTCTCTCGCCCCAGCAACCGCTGACCCCATCAGCGCCGCCCAGCCGATTGGTCCGGTGGGCGGACTTGAAGTGATCTCGATCGCCAAAAGCTATGACAAGCGCGCGGTGCTGACCGATATCTCGTTGTCGGTGGGCAAGGGCGAAGTGCTCGGGCTGCTCGGCCCCAATGGCGCGGGCAAGACCACCTGCTTCTATTCAATCATGGGGTTGGTGCGGCCCGATTCGGGCCGGATCCTGATGGACGGGGTCGATGTGACCAAGCTGCCGATGTATCGCCGCGCGATCCTGGGGCTGGGCTATCTGCCGCAGGAAACCTCGATCTTTCGCGGACTGACGGTTGAAGAGAACATCAGCTGCGTGCTCGAACTGGTCGAACCCGATGCCGCCACGCGGGCCTCCGAGCTGGAACGGCTGCTTGACGAATTCGGGCTCCAGCGCTTGCGCAAAAGCGCGGCGATGGCGCTGTCAGGGGGCGAACGTCGCCGCTGCGAGATTGCCCGCGCACTGGCCGCGCGGCCCTCGATCATGCTGCTCGACGAACCGTTCGCTGGGATCGATCCGCTCTCGATCAGCGACATCCGCGATCTGGTCAAGGACCTCAGCCGGCGCGGGATCGGCGTGCTGATCACCGATCACAACGTGCGCGAAACGCTCGACATCGTCGATCGCGCCTGCATCATCTACGGCGGACAAGTGCTGTTCGCCGGGAGCCCCGAAGATCTGGTCAAGGATGAGAACGTGCGCCGACTGTATCTGGGCGAAGGATTCGAGCTGTGATGTTGTTTCCGCCTCACGGCCAGTATTGCGCAAGGCTCGGCGCCAGCTGAGCCGGGCCATAGACTGATGGCCATCGGCCCGCGCCTTGACCTGAGACAATCGCAATCGCTGGTGATGACGCCGCAGTTGCAGCAGGCGATCAAGCTGCTGGCGCTGTCAAACCTCGAAATCGAGACCTTCATCGGCGATGCGCTCGACGCCAATCCGCTGCTTGAGGTGGGCGAGGCGGCGGCGGAGCTGCCAGAGCTGCCTGACGATAACGAGCTGCGCCGGACCACGCTGGAAAGCTCGCCGGTCGACCAGCTGATCGGCGAAGGCCGCGGCGAGGAAGATCGCCCGCTCGACCTTGACCGCGCTGCGCTCGACCGTGAGCGCGACACCGGCGATGGCGATTTTGGGGGGGCCGAATGGGGCAGCGACTTGCGCATGGCTGGGGGCGAGGCCGGTCCGGGAATCGACGAGCGCGCCGATAGCGAGAAAACGTTGGCCGACCATCTCCACGCCCAGCTTGGCGCGGCAGCGCGCGATACGCACTTGGCGTTCATTGCCCGACACCTAATCGACCAGCTCGATGAGGCGGGATATGTGGTGGAACCCTTGCGCGAAATTGCCGGCGGGATCGGCGTCAGCCCGAGCGATTGCGAGGCCGCGCTCGCGCTGGTTCAGGCGCTCGATCCGACCGGGATCGGCGCGCGCTCGCTTGGCGAGTGTTTGGCGCTACAGGCGCGCGAGGCCGATCGCTACGATCCGTGCATGGCCAAGTTGCTCGACAATCTGGATCTGCTGGCTCGCGGCGAACTGTCCCGGCTCAAGCGGATGTGCGCGGTGGACGACGAGGATTTTGCCGAGATGATGGCCGAACTTCGTGGCTACGATCCCAGGCCGGGGCTGCGCTTTGCCCGCGGCGGGGGCGAGCCGGTGACGCCCGATATCCTGATCAACCTGGCGGAAGACGGGAGCGGCTGGGACGTCGCGCTCAACCAGGCGACCTTGCCCAAGCTGATCATCAACCGCAGATACTATGTCGAGATGCGCGGGGCCTGCGACGACAAGGCGGCGCGCGGCTGGCTGTCCGAAAAGCTCGCCGATGCCAACTGGCTGGTCAAGGCGCTCGACCAGCGGGCCAAGACCATCCTCAAGGTGGCGAGTGAGATCGTCAAACAGCAGGAGCTCTTCTTCCGCCACGGCGTCTCGCAGCTCAAACCCTTGACGCTGCGCACCGTGGCCGAAGCGATTGCGATGCACGAATCGACCGTCAGCCGCGTCACCTCGAACAAATACCTGACCTGCGAGCGCGGAACCTACGAGCTCAAATACTTCTTCACCTCGGGCGTTGGCGCGGTTGACGGCGCGGGCGGAGCCTCGGCCTCGGCCGTCAAGGCGGCGATCCGAACGTTGATCGACGCCGAGGATCCCAAGACAATCCTGTCCGACGATACGCTGGTCGATTTGCTGGGAGCCAAGGGCTTCGATCTTGCGCGGCGCACCGTGGCCAAATACCGCGAGGCGATCGGGCTCGGCTCTTCGGTCCAGCGTCGGCGGCAAAAGGCGCTGGCGGGGGTGCGTTGAGTGAGGCCAACCGGCTGATGCGGCACATACCGGTGCCCTGCGAGCGGGAAAACCTCTAGTGGATCAATCGGGTGCGTGTTAGGACCAAATCGTCGACGGGTCGTAGCTACCGTGGATGATGAACAATGCAAACAGCGCAACCCGCAAATACTGGTGTGCCGGTGTTTCCGCCGGGTCCCAATTCGATTGCCGTTCTCGATACGCTCGCAGGGGCCATCGGGCGCGCCAATTATACCGGCCTTTATGGAATCGTCTTGGCGAGCGGGCAAAACGCTTGGTTGCAGGACGTTGACGGCAACACATACTTGGATTGCCTGTCGTGCGCGTCGTCTTGTACGCTGGGTTATGGGCAGGAATTCCTGGTTGCCGCCTATGCCGATACAGCCCGCACCTTGCAGCAAAGCTGCTTCACCTATTCACCCAATACCCAGGCGATCGCGCTGGCCGAAAAAATGATTTCCTTGATGCCCGGCACGTTTGACAAGCGGGCGATGATTGGCCTGTCAGGCTCGGATGCTTCGGGCGGGGCGATCAAGGCGGTCCGCAAGTTCACCAAGAAGCTGGGGATTATCCACTTCAAAGATGACTATCACGGCTCGACCGGCCTGTCGCAGCAAGCCTCCGACTTCGGCACGCTAGACGACGGCATTTACGGGAACAGTCCTGACTTCCACGAAGTCGCATTTCCCCGGACCGAGCTTGAAGCCGTCGCCGCCCTCCTGGCGATCGAGGCGCTGCTGGGCTTGGGATCTATTGGCGGCCTGATTTGCGAAGCGATCCAGGGCGATGCCGGCATTGTCGTGCCGCCGGCCAACTTTCTCGCCTCGGTTCGCGCGCTCACGACGCAATTTGGCGCGCTGATGATCTGCGATGAAGTCCAGGCCGGAATGGGCCGAACCGGGCACTGGTGGGCCTTCGAGCACGAAGGCATCATTCCTGATTTGATGGTCACCGCCAAGGGGATCAGCGCTGGCTACGCACCGATCTCGGTTGTGGTGGGCCGCGCTGACGTGCTCAATTCGCTGGCGCCGGGGCAGCACATCTTCACCTATGGCGGCCACCCGCCCTCGGCGGCAGTGGCGCTTGCTACGCTCAATTACATCGAAACGCAGGGCTTGGCCGATCATTCTGGCCAGGTCGGCGGTTATCTGATCGCCGCTCTGCAACAGGTTGCGAACCAGTTTCCCGAGATCATCGTCGAGGTGCGCGGTCGCGGGCTTATGATCGGGGTGCAGATCGACATTTCGCAGAATCCGCTGGCGGGCAAAATCTTCGCCACCCGCTGTGTTGAACTGGGGGTCTATGTCGGATTCTTCGGGGTCAATGCCGATGTCGTGCGGATCGAACCGCCGCTGATCATCCAGCAAAGCGACGCCGACTTGATCGCGCAGACTATCGCGGCGGTGGCGCAGGAAGTGCAGAACGGCACGATCCCGCCGCAAACCATTGCCAACGTGAAAAAATATTCGATCGGTATCTGAGGAAGGGAACACCATGTCGACGACAGTAGCTTGGGACGATTGGTTCAGCGGACTGCAAACTGGCGATATCCTGCTGGCGCAGGGCACGCTGGAGAGCAGCATTTTCATCGAAGCGCTAATGGATACCGAATGGTCGCACGCCGCGATTATCGTCATCGCCGGCGATATCGGGATAACCAGCGTGCCGGCCGATACGGTGCTCTGCTGGGAAAGCAATATTCTGGTCCCCACCAACCCGGGCAATTTCTCGGTGGTCGATGTGATCCTGAACAAGCCCAAGAACGGCCCGATTATCGACGTGCTCAAGCGCCGGATCAGTTGCAACTTCGGGATGAACGACGACAGCAACTACGCCCATCGCAAGTTGAATTTCACGCGTACGCCCGAAATGTTCGCGGCGCTCAACACCGTAATCGGCGACATCCATCAGGCCGGGTTCCCCAGCCTCGGCAAGGGCGAATTTATCAATTATTTGAAAGGTGCGCTGTTCAACGATCCGGTTGACGACGGCACGTTCTTCTGTAGCCAGCTGGTCGCGCACACTTACAAGGCGTGGCACCTGATGGGGGCTGAGAAGGTCGACAATGCCTATGCCCCGGCGAATTTCTCCGATGGGAAGCACCAGATCACCCTGCTGCAAGGCGCGACTTGGGACGACGAGGTGCTGGTTGATCCCAAGACGATCCCGGCCTATCCGGGGAGTTGATATCCGGCGCCTAACAGTCGACCAGTTTGAGCGCCCGCATCCGATCTAGTCGCGCCTTGTGTCCCGGCGCGAGCGAACTTTCGTTGATCGAACCCAGCCGGAGCGTGGCCGTAACAAAGCGGGTCAGATTGAAGCTACCCAGCCGCTTGGCGTTTTCAACGGCCAACTCGTCCTCGCCCCGTGCGATATTGGCGAAAATGATCCCGGCCACCGCCCATGGATTGCCCTCGCGCCTGACCCGCAGCGATTGCTGACACGCGTCGAGGACGTTGTCAGCATCATTGTCGCACAAGTAAGCCATCCAGAGACTGTTGAAGAGCATGTGCAGGCGGGGGTCGTGCGGGCTAAGCCGGATCGCGCGCTGGCACAATTCGATGCCCAGCTTTGGGTCGCTAGTCGATGCCGTCAGCACCCCGGCCAAGCTCATGATACTGGCATTGCAAGGTTCGAGTTCCATGGCGCGCTCGATGTAGTTCCGCCCTTCAGCCCGATTTCCAAATGCGTTGCACATCACTGCTGCGGCGTACTGCGTGAGGGCGAGGTGCGGGGCGCGCGCCATCGCAGTTTCGACGCAGGCTCGCGCCTTGGCCAGCTCACCAAACAAATCATCCGCCCATCCGACCGCCGCGCGATTGACGTAAACGATGCCAAGCGCGGCCTGTGGCGGGGCATAATCCGGGTCGATCTGAAGCGAGCGTTCGAACGCGGCGATAGCTGCAATCGAGCTCTCTTCGCTGTATTCGAAGTTCCATTTCGCCCACCCGTTCTGGAACTGCGACCAAGCCGAGAGGTTGTCAGTGCGGACGCGCTTGGCTTCGGCGAGGATCAGGTTGGGATGGAGCTGAGCGCACAGCGATGCGGAGATTTCGTCCTGTAGGTCAAACAGATCGGCCAGCGGCCGATCAAGCCGATCGGACCACAGCCGGTGCCCGGTCTGGCAATCGACCAAACTGACCGATACCCTGAGCCGTGTCGCCGAAGATTGGATTCCGCCTTCGACGACATAGTTGACGCCGAGCTCACGGCCTGCGCTACGCGCGCCCTCACCGCGTGCTTGAAACGCACGCGAGGTATTGCGTGATACCACAAACATGTCAGGCATGCGGGCAAGCGTGGTGGTGACCTCCTCGGTCAATCCTTCAGCGAGGAAGACGTTTTCCGGATCGGAGCTGAGGCTGGCAAAAGGCAGAACCGCCACCGACATCCATTTGGCCTCTTCGGTATCGCGGTATTCCTGGACAATCTGGGCAGCTATATCGAGGTTGTCGACGCCAGCTGTGTTGGCCATCAAGGCCGCGATGCCCGTGCAGGCCTTACCGCAGAAATCCTCATAGTTCAGACGGAATCGTTCGATCCCCTGGACCGCTCCCAGGGCCAGCTTGAGCCCGGGGGAGAGCGGTTCGTTGGTTAGAAAAACCGTGAGCACTGGCTTGTTGCGATCGAGCGCATAGTTAACCTCCTGCACGCAAGCGACCGAGCCGATCGATGCTGCCGAGGCATAGAACACCACGACGCTGGCGCGGTCGATCGCGGCGGCAATCTCATCGCGCCAGGGCGAGCCAAGCCGAATGCCTTCGTCATACCACAGCTGTAGACCCGCACCATGAAAACGGGTGAGATCTTCGAACACATGCGCCTGATCGCGGTGTGCGTAGCTGACGAATACCGAAGGGTCGTCGCCGCCATAGGCCGCAAAGGGCAGTACGAGTGGGTCTTTCACTGCAAGGTCCCCATTTCGGCCGTCAGCGACCGGCATTGGCAAAGTGGTTGCAAGCGCTACGGCCTGATATTAACCTAGCGCAACCGGTTCCGCCAGTCAGACCTTGAATTTGCCTGGCTAGTTGCAATCGAAACCGAACGCAGACCCTGCCCACCTCTCCATTTCGACACTCCAGCATCGCCAATCGCGTGCGTGTTTCGTGCAAATAATTTGGCGGGAAGGCTATGCTGCGTTTTTTACGGTGCCCGTTGGCCGGGCGGATCGGCGGGACGAACAGCGGCATTCTGGCTTGCTGCGAGGTGCGTCAAGCGCGGCTTGTGATCGGTTAGCGGCTTGATATACCTTGTGGCGCGGCGCAGCTGACCGCTTGAGGAAAACGCCCGCATGTCCAACGATAGTGTTACCGGTCCGACCGGCATCGACGCCGCCGAACAGAGCGCCGATCCGCAGGCCCCACCGGGCGACACGGCGTTCTTCGGGCACCCCAAGGGCTTGGGCTTTCTGGCCGGGACCGAGCTGTGGGAACGCTTCTCGTTCTATTCGATGCAATCTCTGCTGATGCTGTATATGACCAAGTACCTGCTGCTGCCCGAAAATTCGGGCAATGTGATCGGGCTGACGCAATACCGGCGAATTGTCGAAGGCATATTCGGGCAGATGACCGATCTGGCGCTGGCGGCGCAAACCTTCGGGCTCTATTCGGGGCTGATCCTCGTCACCCCGCTGCTGGGGGCCTGGCTGGGCGACCGTGTGCTGGGCCGCACGCGGACCATAACAATCGGCGCGCTGCTGATGTCTGCCGGGCACCTGACCATGGCCAGCGAGCGCAGCTTCCTGCTCGCGTTGTTGTTGCTGATCCTCGGCGGCGGACTGTTTATCAGTAATCTCGCCGCGCAGATCGGTGGGCTTTATTCGCCGACTGACACCCGCCGCACACGTGCCTTCGGGATCTACCTGATGGCGGTCAATGCCGGCGCGCTGGCCGCGCCGCTGGTGGCAGGTACGCTGGGTGAAAAGGTGGGCTGGCACTGGGGCTTCGGCGCGGCCGGAGTGGGGATGCTGATCGGGCTGGCGACATATCTGGCGGGCCGCCCGCACTTCCCGCCCGACAGGATTGCCCAAGGCGCAAAGCCCGTACCCTTGAGCCGGCCGCAGTGGCGCTCGGTCTCCGGGATCGTGCTGCTGCTTGCGCCCAAGATATTCTTTTTTGCCGCGGTTCAGCAGGCTTACGGGATCATGGTGATATGGGCTGACAAGTCGGTCGATCGCACCATCCGCGGCTGGGAAATGCCGGTGACCTGGGTGCTGACCGCCGATGGCTTTCTGACCATCGCCGGGGTGCTGTTGGCTAACCGGCTGTGGGCCTGGCTGGCGCTGCGCGGGCGCGAGCCGAGCGATGTGCGCAAGGTCGGGATCGCCAACGTGATGGCGGCCGTCGCGTTCGTGATCGTCGCCGCGCTGGCGCTGCTGCCGCAAGTGCCGATCATCGGCTGGCTGGCGTTCTATCTGGTGCTCGGCTTGTCCTACGCCTGGAATGATCCGCCGACCAAGGCGTTGATTGCGCGCCACGCGCCGCAATCGGTCAACGGCACAATGTTCGCGGTGTCCGCGCTGTCCGGCGCGCTGGGCTTCTTCCTGCTCGGCTGGCTGGGGCGGTTCTACGAGCCGCTGGGCCCATCGTATTACTTCCTGCTGACCGCCGTGCTGCCGATCGCCGGTGCGGTCATGCTGATCGGCTTCGCCGGCCCGCTGACCCGGCTGCTGGAAAGCGGCGAGCGCGAGGAGGCGGAGTAAGGGGCGCCGTTATAACATTAGAACTGTTGCGCGGGTCCGATCATCCTTCCAGCTCAACATCCCAGTACAGCCAATCGCGCCACGTCTCGTGCAGGTAGTTCGGCGGGAAGGCTTTGCCGCGTTCCTGGAGTTGCCAGTTGGTCGGGCGGATCGGGCGGACCAAAAGCGGCATCCGGGCTTGCTGCGGGGTGCGGCCGCCTTTTTTGAGGTTGCACGGGGCGCAGGCGGTGGCGACGTTGTCCCAGCTCGTCCGCCCGCCCAGCCGCCGCGGGACGACGTGGTCGAAGGTCAGGTGCTGGGGGTTGCCACAGTACTGGCAGGAAAACCGGTCGCGCAGGAACAGGTTGAAGCGGGTGAAGGCGGGAAATTCGTTTGGCCGGACGTACTGCCGCAGCGCGATCACGCTGGGGATCGGCATGGTCCAGCTGGGCGAATGCACCTCGCGCGTATAGCTTTCGACCACATCGACGCGTTCGAGAAATATGGCCTTGATCGCGGTCTGCCACGGCCACAGGCTCAGCGGATAATACGACAGCGGGGTATAATCGGCGTTGAGCACCAATGCCGGACAATCGGACAGATGCCGCGAGGGATCCCCCTCAGCGCTGCGGAACGAGGCCGCGCGCTCGATCAGCTCCGACTTGAGCATGGCCCCGCGTAACTGGTCGCGATTGCGGTTCTGTGACAGCGCATTGCTACAATGAACATGGCGCGCCGCCTCGCGTCAAGCCTTGCCTCGCGCCGCAATCCACAAGACAAGCATGGCTGTGACAGTCAGGACACGCTTTGCCCCCAGCCCCAACGGCGCGCTGCATCTGGGCCATGCCTATGCGGCGGTGGTGGCGCACGATTTGGCGCGTTGCCATGATGCGGCGCGCGGCGGCGAGTTTCTGGTGCGGATCGAGGATATCGACGGAACCCGGAGCCGGGCGGAATTGGTGCCCGAAATGCTATCCGATCTTGCATGGCTGGGGCTGGAATGGGACGGGCCGGTGGGGTTCCAATCGCAGCGGCTCGACAGCTACATCGCCGCGGGCGAGCGGCTCAAGGCGCTGGGGCTGCTGTACCCCTGCCAGTGCACCCGCGCCGAGGCGCTCGCCGCTGCCACGCAGGTCGGGCCGGACGGTCCCATCTATCCGGGGACGTGCCGGGGCCGCGAAGTCAATCCTGAAGGCGCGGCATGGCGGCTTGATATGGCGAAGGCGATTGACCTTGCTGGACCGCTGACCTGGATCGACGCACTTGCCGGGGTCCAGCAGGCCCGGCCAGAGCTGCTTGGTGACGTGGTGCTGCTGCGCAAAGAGGCTCCGGCGAGCTACCATCTCGCCGCAACGCTCGACGATGCCGCGCAGGGCATCACCCTTGTTACACGCGGGGCCGATCTGTTCGCCTCAACGCATGTTCATGTGCTGCTCGGCCGGCTGCTGCAGCTTGGTGCAAGGTCTTACCATCACCACCTGTTGCTGGTCGAAGCGGACGGCAAGAAGCTCGCCAAACGGCGCGGCTCGTCCGCCTTGGCCGATTTGCGCCGTGCGGGAGCGGATGGACGGGCACTGGCGCAGGCCCTGCGCGAAGGCCGCTTCCCCGCTGGCATTTCGCTGGGCAGCGGGGTAGGGACCGCCGCATGAACTACATTCTGACTCCGTTGGTGATCATCCTCGCCTTGTTGACCGTGATCACGCTGGTGCGCGGCATTATTGCGTTCCTTGCCAACACCAAGGCCGACCTCGAACGCCCAGAAGGCAGCGGGCCGAGCCCCAACCAGTTGCTCCAGAACAAGCTGATGTTCCGCCGGATCCTGTTTCAGGGGGCAGCGATCGTGGTGGTCGCGATCATCCTGTTTGCGGCGCGCAAATAGGCCGAACGCCAAGGTAAGCCTCACGTGGTCAAGCTCAACAAAATCTACACCCGCACCGGGGACGATGGCACCACCGGGCTGGTCGATGGCTCGCGTCTGCCCAAGCACGCCGCGCGGATGGAAGCGATCGGCGCGGTCGACGAGGCCAATTCGGTGCTCGGCTGGGCATTGCTGGCGCTGAACGAATTTGATTATCAGGCGCAGCTCACCCGGATTCAGCACGATCTGTTCGATCTGGGCGCCGATCTTGCCACCCCCGGCGATGACTTTGCCCCGTCCGAAATGGTGCTGCGGATTGTGCCCGCGCAGGCCAGTTGGCTCGAAACCCAAATCGATGCGCTCAACGAACGCCAGCCGCCGCTGACCAGTTTCATCCTGCCCGGCGGCAGCGAGGGCGCGGCCCGCACCCACGTGGCGCGCGCGGCGGCGCGCCGGGCCGAGCGCGCGATGACCGCGCTGGCGGAGCATGATCCGGTCAATCCGGCCGCGCTGGCCTATATCAACCGCTTGTCTGACCTGCTGTTCGTGCTCGCCCGCGCGATCAATGCGGCGGGGTCGGGCGATGTGCTGTGGGTGCCCGGCCAAAGCCGCTGAGGCAAAACCGCTAGCCAAGCCCGACCGGCACGGCTAGCTGTCCGCCTTTGCTGCAAGTGCGAAGGATTGATCGATGCAGGTAGTTGGGGTGATCGGCGCGGGCCAGATGGGCTCGGGCATCGCGCAGACAATCGCGCAGAACGGCATCCAGGTGCTGCTGTCCGACGTCGACATCGCCCTTGCCGAGAAAGCCAAGGCCGGGATCGACCGGGCGCTGACCAAACTCGTCTCGCGCGACAGGCTGTCCGCCGCCGATGCCGAAGCGGCGCTGGCGCGGATTACCCCGGTGGCCGATTATGCCCCGATGGCCGCTGCCGACCTGATTATCGAAGCCGCGACCGAGCGCGAAGAGATCAAGCGCAAGATTTTTGAAGCCGCCGGCCAGGTGCTGCGCGCCGATGCAATTCTCGCATCGAACACCAGCTCGATCCCGATCACCCGGATGGCGGCAAGCGCGCCCGACCCGGCTCGCTTCATCGGGCTGCACTTCTTCAATCCGGTTCCGGTGATGGGGCTGATCAAGGTGATCCCGGGGCTCGCGACTTCGGCCGATACCACCGCGCGCACCCGCATGTTCGCCGAAAGTCTGGGCAAGCAGGTGGTCATGGCGCAGGACGAACCAGGCTTCGTTGTCAACCGCATCCTGCTCCCGATGATCAATGAAGCGGTGTTCGTGCTGGGGCAGGGAACCGCCAACATCGCCGATATCGACAAGGGCTGCCGGCTCGGCCTCAACCATCCGATGGGACCGCTCGAGCTGGCCGATTTCGTCGGGCTCGACACCTGCCTCGACATCGTTCGGGTGCTGTACAACACCACCGGCGATTCGAAATACCGGCCTGCGCCGCTGCTGATGAAATATGTCGAGGCTGGCTGGCTGGGGCGCAAGACCGGGCGGGGGTTCTACGATTATTCGGGCGACGCCCCGGTCCCGACCCGGTAATTTCTTGCCTTGTGGTTATCGGTGTCTAGCAAGCAGCCATGCAGTCGCTGATCACCTTTGGCAAAAGCCGGCTCGCTCAGGGCACTGCAGTGGGCTTCTACGGGCTGACGGCGCAATTGCTGGTCCAATTGCTGTCGGTGCCGGTGCTGGCCCATGCCTGGGGGCTGGGCGGCTACGGCGCCTGGGTGCTATTGTACAGCGTGCCCTCGTTGTTGGCGATGGCCGACCTGGGACTGACCACCGCCGGGGCCAACGCCATGACCGAAGCGGTCGCGCACGGCGACCGGCCGCGCGCGGCGCGGATCATGATGGTGCTGCGGTTGATTACCGTGTCGGCCGGGCTGGGGCTGCTTGGCCTGGCCGCGCTGGCGGTGCTGGTGTGGTTTCCCGACGCACTCGATTTCGGCAGCGCCATGACCCGCGATCAAGCCGTCTCGACCGCGCTGTTGCTGGGGTTGTACGGCTTTCTGGCACTGATCAACGGGGTTACGCTGGCAGCATTTCGCGCGGCCGACGCCTTTGCCTCGAGCGGGCTGATGTTTCAGACGATTGTTCTGGTCGAGGCGCTGGCGGCGCTGGGTGTTGCCTTTTTGGGTGGCACCCCGGCGCAGGTTGCGCTGGCTTATCTGCTGGCCCGGCTGGCGGGAACTTTGATGCTGTCGCAGGCGCTGCGCCGTCATGCACCGTGGCTGCGCCAGGCCTCATGGCGGATCGACCGGATCGAGCTTTCCGCGCTGGTCCGCCCGGCGCTGGCGGCGTTGGTGATCCCGGGCGCGCAAGCGGTGACAATCCAAGGTTCATTGATGGCCATCGGCGCGGTTGGCGGACCGGCAGCGATCCCGGCTTTTTCGGTGGTGCGCACGCTCAGCCGGACCGCGCTGCAATTCGCCTTCCGCTTTAATATTGCCTCGATGCCGCGCTACACCGTGTTCGTAGCCCATGCGGACGAGCAGCGTGCCAGCCAGCTGGTGGTGCTCAACCTGGGGGTGATGGCGCTGATGGTGGTGCCCGCAGCGCTGGGCCTGCTGCTGCTGGGCCAGCCGTTCATCCAGTTGTGGACCGGCGGATTGATCCAGCCGAGCATGGCGCTGCTGGCGGTGATG
>JANOTT010000003.1:0-2342 GCA_031416535.1 Novosphingobium sp.
TTCATCGGGAAGGGTGGCAGGCTCATAGACCAGCGCACCGCGGCCTTGTCTGCCAACCAGAGCCAAGCGATCGACCGCATCGAGTTGCGCGAGCGACTGACCGATTTTGGCAAGCCGCCGCCGCATCAGGAGCGTGCCCCAGGCGTCGGGCAGGCTGTCCGAAAGAAAGCCATGCAGGCCCTCGAAGCTGCGGGTACGCGCTGCCTGCAAGCCTGGTTCGAGCGCATAAAGCAGGGGCGCGATGGGCAAGCCAGCAGCCAGCGCTTCGGGCGACCATTCGAGCTGGGCGACGCCATCAGCCATTGCCAACCGACCGACAGGCACCGGTATGGTGGATTCGTCGGTGAGCAGGCCGATTGCCAGCGGCAGACCGGGAGCGAGCTTCACGACGACAGTCGCTTCGAGGGCGCGCGCATCCGTTTGGGTGCATGCTGCTGGCGCGCGAGCAGATCGTCCATGCTGCTGGCGGCGACCTCCGGAAAGAGGGTGGCGAGCTCCTGCTCGCACCGCAGCGAAACGGCTGCGCGAGCGAGATCCTCGATGGAGGCCTTGCCCTCGCATTCCAGCCTACGCCAAGTGCGATAAGCAACTCCCGCACGCTCTGCGGTTTCTGCCTGAGTCCAGCCGAGTCCCAATCGGCGAGTTTTGATGCGCTGGCCGAGCATCTGGGTGAGTTCTTGCGGCGTGTACAACATTGGCCTTATATGGCCGGTAATATAATAATGGGCAAGCCAAACGTCCAAATGAGGCCGATTGACTGTCAGGCCGCGTTGCCGCAGATGCCGATGCTCGTGGACGGTCTCGACGGATTCCTAACGGTTAGACCGTTCCGATCCTAATCTGGCCAGCAGCTTTGGGCCCAGACATCATTGCCAAAGTTAAAACCGCCCGTCGAAACGAGCGAGCTTCCAAACATTGCCGATATCACAATGTCCCGCAGATGTGGAGCGAGGGCCCCGCACAAGTGCGGAGAGGAGAAGAGGGGGAGGGTTTGGGTGATCAATCGGAATTGATGGAGATCCCCCATGCACCAAGATTCTCTCGCAACGGCTGCGATCACGCTGGAACCCACTCTTGAGACGATTACGTCGCGAGCATCCTTGCTGACGCACCTGAAGAATACCTCGAACACGTCGAACGGTGCCGACGTCCCGATACGCGCCGCCTTCGAAATGCTGGAATGTGCTGTGGCACTCCGGTTGCAACGAAGCGAGATCCCCGGGCCGCCATGCCTTGAAGCTTTGCTGACCTTGTGCAGCTCGCTCCCCACGCAGACCGTCCGCAGCGAGCTGCAGGTATCGCGACAACAATTCTCGACCCCCGCGCCGCTGGCGTTGTTCGCCCAGCTGCGAGCCCGGATCGGCGGCGGTGACATTGTGCTTGAACCCAGCGCCGGGACTGGCCTGCTCGCTACCGAGGCGGTGCGGACCGGAGCGACCTTGTTCCTGAACGAACTCGAGCCGGGGCGCCGCGACCGCCTGGCGACCCTGCACCCTAATGCAACGGTCTCAGACCAAGACGGCGCCCAGATCGATCGGCTGTGGACGGGCCGGCTGCCAACTGTCGTTATGATGAACCCGCCGTTCTCACGCGACGCCGACGGCTACGAAGACAGCTTCACCGCTTTGCGGCACCTGAAGGCGGCATTGCGAATGCTGGTTCCGGGGGGGCGCATGGTTGCGATCCTGCCCGACTGGATCGATCGCGATGGCAAAAACGCCGCATCGCTGGCGGCGGTGATGCAGGGATCCTCGATCGTCGAACGATTCGCGCTTGGCCAGGGATGCTTCGCCAAACACGGCACCGGCGTTGCCACGATCATGCTCGTGATCGACAAAGCACCGGGTCTGGCATGCGCGCATAATGTCCAGATCGACGCCCTTGTCTCGCTGCTCGATCAGCCATCCCCATTAGTGCGCCAAGTTCTGGGTAACGGGGACAATGCCGACCCGAGGTCGAAGGCCGTGTTTTCCGGCTTCGGCCGCAAAGCCGGTGGGCCGCCGCGGCCGCAACCCAGCGCACCAATGCGCTCGATCGCGGTTGCCGAAGTTGCCTACGAGGCGCTGGACATCCCCGCGGCGCTCGGCGAGCAAGTCGGCGAGTACTTGCCCTATCGTCCGAGCCGGCTGATCTTCGGCGACGCCGGCGAGCACCCGACTGCGCTGGTCGAAAGCATTGCGATGGGATCGGTCGCGGCGCCGCGGCCGACCTATCACCCGCTGCTGCCCCGCTTCGCGGTCGAGAACCGGGTGTTGTCGGCAGCCCAGCTCGAAACCGTGGTCTATGCGGGGCAGTCGCACAACGAATGGATCGCAAGCGCCGCTCCCAAAGACCCCGACGGC
>JANOTT010000004.1:0-15987 GCA_031416535.1 Novosphingobium sp.
GCGCTGAACCCCCATCCCAACCCTTCCCCGATGGGTAAGGGCTCAAAAAGCGAGTGGGGCTAAGAAATGGGAGAATCGCTCAACCTGCTCCCGGCCAGCTTCGCCGATTTCCGCCGCAAAGCCGAGCGCCGCCTGCCGCGCTTTCTGTTCGATTACATCGATGGCGGCGCGGGCGCGGAAGTCACCCTGCGCAGCAACACCGCTGACTGGGAAGCGCTGCGGCTGAACCAGAAAGTGCTGGTCGACGTCTCGAACATGGACTGCGGCACCGAACTGTTCGGCGAGAAGCTCGCCATGCCGCTGGTGCTCGCACCGATCGGCATGGGCGGGATGAGCGCGCGGCGCGGCGAGGTCCAGGCCAAGCGCGCGGCGGACAAGGCGGGCATCCCGTTCTGCCTCTCGACCGTCGGGATCAGCACGATGGAAGACTTGGGCGCGACCGGCGACAAGCCGTTCTGGTTCCAGCTTTACATGCTGAAAGACCGCGGGATCGTGCAGGAAATCCTCGACCGCGCCTGGGCGCACGGGGTGCGCACGCTGGCTTTCACGATCGACCTCGCGGTGCTCGGCACGCGCTACCGCGATATCCGCAACGGCATGTCCGGCGGGCTGGGGCGGTGGGGCAAGTTCCGCTCGGGCGCGCTCGACTTTGCGCTGCACCCCGGCTGGGCCATCGACGTCGGCCTGCGCGGCGGTCCGCACGGCTTCGGCAACCTTTCGAGTTACGTAAAGCAATCGAAAAATCCGCGCGATTATCTGCACTGGACCGGCAGCCAGTTCGATAGTTCGGTGACGTGGAAAGACATCGCATGGCTGCGCAAGGTGTGGCAGGGCAACCTCGTGCTCAAGGGCATCCTTGACGTCGCCGATGCCAGGCAGGCGGTGGACATCGGCGCGGACGGGATGATCGTCTCCAACCACGGCGGGCGGCAACTGGACGGTGCGGCCTCGACCGCCAGCATGCTGCCCCGGATCGCCGACGCGGTCGGCAGCGAAACCACACTGCTGGTCGATGGCGGGATCCGCTCGGGGCAAGATTTGGTCAAGGCGCTGGCATTGGGCGCCAAGGCCGCGCTGGTCGGGCGGCCGTGGGTGATGGCGCTGGCGGCGGGCGGAGAGGCCGCGCTGACGCGGATGCTGGGGCTCTACAAGCAGGACATGCGCACCGCGCTGGGGCTGACAGGCGCGGTAAATGCAAGCGATGTGGGGCGCGGGGTGCTGTTGGACCAATGACCACCCACCCACCCCCGCTCAGGCTGAGCCTGTCGAAGCCCGCGCGCTGACCCTCGCCCCCGGCAATGGCCTTCTACGCCTACCTGCTGCGCTGCAACGATGGCAGTTACTACGCTGGCCACACCGACGATCTTGAGTTCCGCTGGGCCCAGCATCAAGCCGGTGCCTTGGGCGGCTACACTGCGAAACGATTGCCAGTGCAGCTGGTTTGGTCGGATAGCTTCATGACCCGCGACGATGCCTTCTGGGCAGAACGCAAGCTTAAGGGCTGGGGCAAGGCCAAGAAGGAAGCGCTGATTGAGGGGGATTGGGAACTGATTCAGGTGCTGGCACGCAATCGGCAAGGTTGATGTACCTGGACCATCGGGCAGCGCGTGTGCTTCGACAGGCTCAGCATGAGCGGCTTTTTTGACTTTGTCCCAGGCTCCCAACCCCGCTCAGGCTGAGCCTGTCGAAGCCCGCGCGCCAAGCTCTCCTTTACCCCAACACCTTCCCCGGATTCAAAATCCCCTTGGGATCGAGCGCCGCCTTCAACGTCCGCATTAGCGCAATTTCAGCCTCAGACCGCGTAATCGTCAGCCATTCGCGCTTTTCAAGGCCGATGCCGTGTTCTGCCGAGACCGAGCCGTGGTGCGGGACCAGCGCCTGATAAACAATCTCCTCGGCACGGTGCCGGGCCGCTGCATCATAGGGGCGCGGGCCGATGATCAGGTGCAGGTTGCCGTCGCCAATGTGGCCAAAGACAATGAACTTGGTTTCCGCGTCCCACTCATCGCGGACCTTGGCTTCAACCTCGGCGACGTAGCCCGCCATCGCCGTGATCGGCAGGCTGACATCGAAGGTCACGCTGGGCGCGGCGTAGGCGAACAGGCCCTCGATATCATCGCGCACCGCCCACATCGCGTCGGCCTGTGCGCCGCTGGTGGCAATCGCGGCGTCGGCGATCAGGCCGCGTTCGAGGCAGTCGCCCAGTACCGCTTCGAACCGCGCGGCGTCGGCCTCGGGATCGGTGCCGCTCGCCTCGAGCAGCACGTAATGCGAATGCCCGCCGGGCAGCGGCGGAGTGTGACGCCCCGATGCCACCGCCAGCGGCTCGTAAAAACTGGGCCACATCACTTCAAACGCGGTCAGCCCCGCACCCAGCTTCTGCCCCAGTTCGACGAACAACGCTTGCACCGCCGCGAAGCTATCAAGCGCCAGCAAGGCAGTCTGGACCGAAAGCGGCGCCGGGTGCAGCCGCAGCACCGCACGGGTGACGATCCCCAGCGTGCCCTCGCTGCCGATAAACAGCTGTTTGAGATCGTAGGCGGCGTTGTTTTTCAGCAGCGCGTTCATGCTGGAGATGACCGTGCCATCGGCCAGCACCGCCTCCAGCCCCAGCACATTCTCGCGCATCATGCCAAAGCGCACCACCGAATTGCCGCCGGCATTGGTGGCGATCCCGCCGCCGATCGTGGCCGAGCCGCGCGCGCCCCAATCGACCGCGAACTTCAGCCCGTGCGCAGCGGCGGCTTGCTGCACGGCCTGCACCACCGCCCCGGCCTCGACCACCATGGTCCGCCCGACCGGATCGGGCGCGCCGATCGCGCGCATCCGCTCGAGCGAGATCTGAATATCGCTGGCCGTGCAATCGGTGCCGTGGACCAGCCCGGTCAGCCCGCCAGCCGGAACCACGCTTTGCCCGGCGGCATGGCACAGCGCCATGATCTGGCTGAGTTCGTGGGTGGAGGCGGGGCGGACAATCGCCTTGGCCTGGCAGGTGCTGCGCCCCAGCCAATCGCCCGCGCGGCCTGCGACGTCAGCGCCCGTCAGCACGCCGTTCGGCCCGGTGATTGCGGCGATCTGGGTAAGGAGCGGGGTCATGAGAACAGGCTAAGCTCAACCGCAAAGCCAAGCAATAGCCCCTCCCCGTTGGGCAGGGGTTGGGGTGGGGGTTCGAGCCCTGTGAGGCGCGTACCCCCACCCCCTGCCCCTCCCCGTTGGGGAGGGGGGAAGTATTAGATGCGCTCGATGATGATCGCCGGGGCCATGCCGCCGGCCGCGCACATCGTGATCAGACCGTAACGCCCGCCCGAGCGTTCCAGTTCATCAAGCGCGGTGCCGATCAGGATCGAACCGGTGGCGCCGATCGGGTGGCCCAGCGCCATCGCGCCGCCGTTGATGTTGACCTTGGCGCGGTCGAGATCAAGGTCGCGGATGAACTTTTCGGCGACCACCGCAAACGCCTCGTTGATTTCCCAGACGTCGATCTGGTCCTTGGTCAAGCCGGCCTTGGCCAGCACCTTCTTCGCCGCCGGCACCGGGGCGTTGAGCATCAGCGTGGGATCATCGCCCTGGTTGGCATAGGCGACGATCCGCGCGCGCGGCTTCAGCCCGTGTTCGTCGGCATATTCCTTCGAGGTGATCAGCAGCGCGGCTGCACCATCGACCACGCCCGAGCTGTTACCGGCATGGTGGAAGTGCTGGATTTCCACATCGGGATAGCGGCGGTTGATCTGCTTGCGAAACGTGGTCCCGCCGATCTCGAAATCGGCCAGCTGGGTGAACGCCGGTTTGAGACTGGCGAGCCCTTCGGCGGTGGTTTCGGGGCGCGGAAACTCCTCGCGGTCAAGCGCGACCGAGCCGTCCTCGTTGAGCACCGGCACCACCGATCGGGCGAAGCGGCCTTCCTTGATCGCCACGGCGGCGCGCTGCTGGCTGGTCAAAGCCAGCGCATCGAGCGCTTCGCGGCTGATCCCCTCGATCGAGGCGATGGCATCGCCGCACACGCCCTGGTGGCTTTGCGGGTGCAGCGCGTCGAGCGCGGCATTGCCCGATCCCATCAAGCGCGGGGCAATCCCGGCATTGGCCTGCTCGGCAGCAAACGTGGTGGTGTAGCTCATCATTTCGGTGCCGCCGGCGATCACGCAGTCTTCCATGCCCGACATGACCGAGGCCGCGGCAAGATTGACCGAAGTGATCCCGCCGCCGCAGAACCGGTCCAGCGTGGTGCCGCTGACCAGGGTGTCATACCCCGCCGCCAGCGCCGACATCCGGCCCAGATCGCCGCCCTGCTTGCCGTTCTGCGACGAGGTCGACCAGACGATATCGTCGACGGTCTTGGTATCGAGGTGGTTGCGGTCCTTCAGCGCCTTCAAGACGGTGGCGGCAAGGTGCTGCGGGTGGAGGTGCGACAGCGCGCCCTTGCCCGGCTTGCCGACCCCGCGCGGGGTGCGGACGGCGTCGATGATATAGGCTTCGGCCATGGGTATTCTCCTTGGAAATTAAACCAGCATACCGGTCAGGCGCTGGCGGATGATGGTTTCGGCGTCGGCGACGATCCGCGTGACGAGGTCGTGGCAGGTTGGAATGTCATGAATCAGCCCCTGGATCATGCCCGCGCTCCAGATCCCGTGGTTGGTATCGCCCGATTGCAGGCCTTCGCGCCCGCGCGCGCCCCTGACCAGCTCGGCGACCGCAGTGAAGTCTTTGCCCGCGCGCTCGGCCTCGACCACGGCTTGCGACACATCGTTGCGCGCGACCCGCGCGGTGTTGCGGAACGTGCGAAAGATCAGATCGGTGCCGCGTTCGTCGCCCGCGACCATCGCGTCCTTGAACGCCTGATGGATCGGCGCTTCGACCGTGGCGGTAAAGCGCGTGCCCATGTTGATGCCGTCCGCGCCCAAGGCCAGCGCCGCCGCCAGCCCGCGCCCATCGCCGAACCCGCCGCTCGCGAGCAGCGGAATCTTGATCTGATCGGCCGCGGCCGGAATCAGGATCAGCCCCGGAATATCATCCTCGCCGGGGTGCCCGGCGCATTCGAACCCGTCGATCGAGATGATGTCCACCCCTGCCCGCTCGGACGACAGCGCGTGGCGCACCGCAGTGCATTTGTGCAGGATCAGGATGCCGTGCGGCTTCATCATCTCCCACAGTTCGCGCACTGCTGGCGTTCCCGCAGTTTCGACAATCTTGATGCCCGAATCGATGATCGCCTGCGCATAGGCCTTGTAATCGGGCGCATTGATCGTCGGGAACACGGTCAGGTTTACCCCGAACGGCTTGTCGGTCATGCTGCGGCAGCGTTCAATCTCGGCGGCCAGCGCCCCGGCCTTGGGCTGGGTCAGTCCGGTCAGGATGCCCAGACCGCCCGCGTTGGAGACCGCGCTGGCCAGCTCGGCCACCCCGACCCACTGCATCCCGCCTTGCACCACCGGATGCTCGATTCCCAGCATTTCGGTGATGCGTGTCTTGATCGCCATGCTCTCGCCTCTCGTCCGCCCAGTTGTGCGAATCAGGTTTAACCGATCAATTAAATTTGGCAATCGCTAACGGGCGCAGGCGGGTTCAAACCGTCCGGTTCACGATTCGCGCGCGGCGCGCTATTTGAGCCCGCGATGCCCGAACCGATTCGCCCCATCACGGTGGCCGCGCTGTACCGATTTGCGCGGTTTGCCGATCCCGCCGCCTTGCGCGCGCCGCTGGCCGAGGCGTGCGCCGCACACCGGATCAAGGGCACGCTGCTGCTCGCCCGCGAGGGGCTGAACGGCACGATTGCAGGCAGCCCGGCCGGGATCGCCGCCGTGCTCGATCACTTGCGCACGCTACCGGGCTGCGCCGAGCTCGATGTCAAACTGTCAGCAGCGGCGGCGATGCCGTTCCTGCGACTCAAAGTGCGGGTGAAGCGCGAGATCGTCACCATGGGCCAGCCCGAAATCGATCCGCTGCGCGGTGCCGGGCATTATGTCGCCCCGGCCGACTGGAACGCGCTGATCAGCGATCCCGCCGTGTTGGTGATCGATACCCGCAACGATTACGAAGTTGCCATCGGGACCTTCGCGGGCGCAATCGATCCGCAGACCACATCGTTTGCTGATTTCCCCGCGTGGTTCCGCGCGCACCGCGACCAGCTGCTGGGTCAGGGCCGCGCCCCCAAAGTGGCGATGTTCTGCACCGGCGGGATCCGCTGCGAGAAATCGACCGCGTTCCTCAAGGCCGAGGGGGTGGACGAAGTGTTCCACCTCCAGGGCGGGATCCTGCGATACCTTGAGCACGTGCCGCCTGAGCAAAGCCTGTGGCAGGGCGAATGCTTTGTGTTCGATGAGCGGGTCAGCGTTGGCCACGGCCTGACCCCGGGCAGCTATGCGCTGTGCCGCGGCTGCCGCCGCCCGATCAGCGCAGCAGACCGCGCTTCGCCGTTCTATGAAGAAGGCGCGAGCTGCCCGGCTTGCCACGGCGCACGCAGCGCGGCACAGCGCGCCGGCTACCGCGAGCGGCACCGGCAGGAACTGCTCGCCATCGGGCGCGGAACTGCCCATATCGGCGCGCCCGCGAAGGAACCCTGATTCTCTCATGCTCAATATCTCTGACATCACCGTGCGGCTTGGCGGCCGCACCATCCTTGACGGCGCGACCAGCCGGCTCCCGCCGCGCGGCCGCATTGGCCTGATCGGCCGCAACGGCGCGGGCAAATCCACGCTGGTGCGGGTGATCGCCGGCATGCTCGAGGCCGACACCGGCTCGGTCGATATGCCGCGCGGGGCCCGCATCGGCTACATCGCGCAGGACGCCCCGGGCGGCGACGCCAGCCCGTTCGAAACCGTGCTTGCCGCCGATCTTGAACGCGCCGCGCTGATGGCCGAGAGCGAGCATTGCCACGAACCGCACCGGCTGGGCGATATTCACGAGCGGCTGATCGCGATCGACGCGCATTCGGCGCCGTCGCGCGCGGCGCGGATCCTCAGCGGCCTGGGCTTCGACGAGGAGGCGCAGACACGCCCGCTCGAGAGCTTTTCGGGCGGCTGGCGGATGCGCGTGGCGCTCGCCGCGCTGCTGTTTTCCGCGCCCGACCTGCTGCTGCTCGACGAACCATCGAACCACCTCGATCTCGAAGCCGTGCTGTGGCTCGAAGACTTTCTCAAGAGCTATCCCGCGACGATCCTGCTGGTCAGTCATGAGCGCGATTTCCTCAACAACGTGGTCGATCACATCCTCCACCTGGCGGGCGGCAAGCTGACGCTGTACCCCGGCGGCTACGATGCGTTTGAGCGCCAGCGCGCCGAGCGCCAGTCGCAGATTGCCTCGGCCCGGGCCAAGCAGCAGGCGCAGCGCGATCACCTGCAGGAATATATTGCCAAAAACTCGGCGCGCGCCTCGACCGCCAAACAGGCGCAGTCACGCCAGAAGGCGCTCGCCAAGCTCCAGCCGATTGCCGAGCTGATCGACGATCCCTCGCTCAGTTTCGATTTTCCCAGCCCCGATGAACTGCGCCCGCCGCTGATCACGCTCGACATGGCGAGCGTCGGTTATGGCGGCGATCCGGTGCTGAGCCGGCTTAACCTGCGGATCGACCCCGACGAGCGGATGGCGCTGCTGGGGCGCAATGGCAACGGCAAGACCACGCTGGCGCGGCTGCTGGCGGCGCAGTTGACCCCCGAAGACGGCACGATGAACGCCTCGGGCAAGATGAAGGTCGGCTACTTCACCCAGTACCAGGTCGAGGAGCTTGATCGCGGCGATACCCCGCTGCAGCACATGACCAAGCTGATGAAGGGCGCAACGCCCGGCGCGGTGCGCGGGCAATTGGGCCGGTTCGGCTTTTCCGGGCAGAAGGCCACGACCGAAGTCGGCAAGCTGTCGGGCGGCGAGCGCGCCCGGCTGGCCCTGGCGCTGATCACCCGCGATGCGCCGCACCTGCTGATCCTCGATGAGCCGACCAACCACCTCGATGTCGATGCACGCGAGGCGCTGATCCAGGCGCTTAACGACTATGGCGGCGCGGTGATGATCGTCAGCCACGATCGCCACATGCTCGAGATGACCGCCGACCGGCTGGTGCTGGTCGATGGCGGCACCGCGAAGGATTTCGACGGGTCGATCGAGGATTATATCGCTTTCGTGCTGGCCAAGGACCCCGCATCGGCGCGCGGCGGTGACGGCAAAGGCGCGGGCGTAAACAAGAAAGAGCAGCGCCGCGCCGCCGCCGAAGCACGCGAGCGGAGCAAGGCGCTGCGCGATCATGCCGCAAAATCTGAGGCCGAACTGGCGCGGCTGACCGCCTCGCTGAGCGCGGTCGATCAGGCGATGTTCGATCCCGCTACTGCTCAGCCCGCGCTGGCCAGGCTGGCCATGTCCGAACTGATGAAGCGCCGCGCCGCCATCGCAGGCGAGATCAACGCCGCCGAAACGCTCTGGATGGAAGCCTGCGAGGCGCTGGAAGTGACCGCCGGATAAACTGCCGCCTCAACTGCCGGCTAAACCGTCGGCACACTGAATTTCTGGCGGAGAGGGTGGGATTCGAACCCACGTTACGGTCACCCGTAAACCGCATTTCGAGTGCGGCGCGATCGACCTCTCTGCCACCTCTCCGCGAGATATGCCCGGACCGGTCCGGGGGCCATGGGGGTCGAAGAGCCGGGCGGGTAGCCGATGGCAGCGCGCTTGCCAAGCCCCCTCAAGCCCAAGCGCCGGGCAATTTTGGAGCCAAATTGGGGGACTCGGCAATGCGCGGCGTTGTTTCGCAGCCGGACAAGGCCTATATTGACGGTGATGGATCGCGCTTCCTTCTTTTCGCCGCAAGCCGGACGGCAGATCGACGCCCCGCGCGCCGCGCATACGCGGTTCGGGATCGGCGATATCGTGCGCCACCGGATGTTCGATTTCCGCGGGGTTATTTTCGATGTCGATCCGGTCTTCGCCAACAGCGAGGAGTGGTACGAATCGATCCCCAAGGAAGTCCGCCCGCCGCGCGAACAGCCGTTTTATCACTTGCTCGCCGAGAACGGGGATTCCAGTTACACCGCCTATGTCAGCCAGCAGAACCTGCTCGCAGATGGCGAATCGGGTCCGGTCGATCACCCATCGGTGTCCGAACTGTTCGAGGAATTTGACGCCGGGCGCTATCGCCTGCGCGCGTCGCTAACGCATTAGGCGCTGCTCAGCTCTTCAGCTTCCACCCGCTCTTGAGCAGCGCATAAAGCACCCAGCCCAGCACTGCGGTCAGCACGCCCAGATAGAGCGCGCCGTTCAACACCGCCAGGTTGCTGTCACCGATGTCACTCACCCCCAGAAAGCCGAACCGGAAGCCCGAGATGATGTAGAAAATCGGGTTGACGCGGCTGACCGCCTGGAACGTCGGGTGCAGGTTGTCGATCACGTAGAACGTGCCAGACAGCATGGTCAGCGGGGTGATCACGAAATTGGAGATCATCGCCGCGTGATCGAATTTCTCGGCCCACAGCGAAGTGATCAGCCCGACGATCGCCAGCAAGGTCGATCCGATCACCCCGAACCACACGATCGCCCACGGATGCGCGACGCTGAGTGAAACCCCCGGCCACAGCAGCATCGCCGCGGCAATCGCCAGCCCGACCAGCACCGCGCGGGTCACCGCTGCGCCGATCAGGCCGATGATCAGTTCGGTATTGGAGAGCGGGGGCGTCAGGTAGTCAACGATGGTCCCCATGATCTTGCCGGACAAGAAATTGAAGCTGGTATTGGCAAACGCATTGCCCACCATGCCCATCACGATCAGCCCCGGCGCGATGAAGGTGGCGAACGGGACGCCCAGCACCTCGCGCCCACCCACCCCGTTCCTTGCTCCACCCATCGCGACGGTGAAGACCATCAGGTAGAGCAGCGTGGTCATCGCCGGGGCCCAGATCGTCTGCGTCTGAACCTTGAAAAAACGCCGAACCTCCTTCATATAGAGGGTCCACAGCCCGAGGCGGTTGAACCTGCCGAAAACGGGCACTCCCCGTTCGGGAAAACCGGGAACTGGCGCTGCACCAAGCGGCGCCGTGGTGACAGGTGCGGGAATAGGTTGATCGGCCATGCTGCGGCGACTATCGCCGCGCGGCCCGGATAGCAAGTTTGCGGCGCAGCGCCGCCCCATTGTAATTTTGCGGGCCCAGGCCCGCGGCAGGAAAGAGATACAAGCATGAGTTGGACCGACGAGCGGATCGAAAAGCTGACCAAAATGTGGGAAGGCGGTTCAACCGCCAGCCAGATCGCCGAGGAACTGGGCGGGGTCAGCCGCAACGCGGTGATCGGCAAGGCGCACCGGCTTGGCCTCAAAGCCCGGCCCTCGCCGGTCAAACCCAACGAGAAGGAGTCAGCGGCTCCGGCGGCGGTGCCGCGCGCGCCCAAGGCCGACGCCCCGCCCCGGCCCGCCCCGGCCCCGCGCCCGGTTGCCCCGCGGGTCGCGCCTTTGGTCACCGCGACCGGCGATGGCGCCACCCCGATTCCCTCAACCCCGATGCCGCGGATCGTCTCGGTCGGCCCCGGCGGGTTCTTGCGTCAAGGCCCCGGCGATCAGCAGGCGCCGATCCCGCCCGCGCCGCCGCGCCGGCTGGTCCCGGCCAAGCCCAGCGCCGAGATGGCCGAGAAGACCGGTCTGCTCGAACTGAACGACCGGATCTGCCGCTGGCCGATGGGCCATCCGGGCGAAGCCGACTTCCACTTCTGCGGGGTCAAGGTTAATCCGGGGTTCCCTTATTGCGTCGAGCATTGCGGCCGGGCCTATCAGGCGCAGTTGCCGCGCGGCCATCGCCGTCCGCCCCCGCCGCTGCCATTCGGCGGCCCGCGAGTGCGCTAGGGCACTAATTCACGCGCCATAACAGGCTTAACAATCGGCCAGGCCCGCCGTTAAGCATGTTATGACTGTATATGACCCTGCGCTTGGCCGACAGCGAGGCAGCTGGCTTGGCTGGCTAAACCGTGTCGCGGCGCGCCGCAACTGCGATGGTGCGCCAGGCAGCCCCGAATTGCTGACGGCAAGCCCCAACCAGCATGAGCTCGACGCGATCGGACGGTTCCTCGATCGGCACGCGCTCGAACTCAACGCGACCACCCTGCCGCTCGCCTGGACGTACCTGAGCGGCAGCGACCGCAGCGTGGTTCGCGCGATCGACCGCCGGGTCCTGGCGCGCCAGCCGGTGACGCTCGAATGGCTCGACGAAGTGCTCGAACGCCGCAGTCAGGCCGATGAGACCGAGCGGCTGCGCGACCTCATGCAGCGGCTGGAAACCAGTGTCGAAGAATTCGGCAAGACCAGCCGCGAGGCGCAAGGCGCGGCGAGCTCGTACCGCTCGGAGCTGGCCGGACAGGTCAGCAAGCTCGAGCAGGTCACGATGGTCGGCGTAGTGATTTCCGAGATCGCGCAGATCGGCAAGGTCATGCTGAGCCGCACCCGCGAGCTTGAGCGGCAGATGCTGCGCAGCGAAGCGCAGACCCGCGCGCTCAAACGGCGGCTCGACGAAGCCCGGCTCAGCGCCGACCAGGACCACCTGACCGGCCTGCCCAATCGCCGCGCGTTCGAGGCGGTGTTCGAAACCGAATATCGCGAAGCGCGCGCCGCCAATGAAAATCTGTGCGTTGCGTTCTGCGACATCGATCACTTCAAGCGGATCAATGACCAGCACGGGCACGACGCCGGCGACCGGGTGCTGCGGCTGGTCGCGGATTGCCTGGGCCAGGTCTCCAACGATCGCTGCCACGTGGCTCGCCACGGCGGCGAGGAGTTCGTGATCCTGCTGCGCGGCGAACCGCCCGCACAGGTGGTGCAGACGCTTGACCGGGTGCGCAGCGAACTGGCCGGGCGGCGGCTGGTCAACCGCGCCACCGACACCCCGTTCGATCAGGTGACCTTCTCCGCCGGGGTCGCCGAGGTGTTTTCCTACGACGATCAGCGCAGCGCGCTCAAAGCTGCCGATGCCGCGCTCTACCGGGCCAAACAGGAAGGCCGCAACCGGATCGTGCTGGCCGGGCAGCAAGACACCGAGCGGGCCAGCGCGGTGGCGGCGAGGTGACCGCAACCACCCCCTAGCCGCGCCCCCGCCGATCGCCGCGCCCGCGAACATCGCCCGGCGCTACCCCTGCGTGCGCGCGCGCAGCGGCGCCACTTCGGGCGGCTCCTCCCCCGCCAGATAGGCCCCCGCTGCCGCGATCAGCCCAGCCTCGATCTGGTCATACCCGATCGCCACCGCCTGATCCCAGCGCCGCGCGAAGTCCGACCAGCGCTGGCGGTGATTATAGGCTGAGGCGGGCTTGGCTGAATTTAGCGGTCATGGGGTGCCTCCGAGGTGAGGGAGGTGACTTCGGTATGTCAGGTGGGCGGCTGGAGGAAAGCGGTTGCACTATCGGTTTGGGGGTACGGGGCGGTTGCAAGAACCCCTCGTGCAAAAGCAAGGGTTTAGGGGTTGATACAACAGACGCCGTAATCCAATCTGCGGTCACGTTGGCCCAAGAAAAAAAGCCGCGGGGATCGCTCCCCGCGGCCTTTCATTGTCTCTCAGGCTAAGCCTCAGTCGTCGTTCTTGAGGAACGCCGGGATGTGATCGGGTGCGGGGCCGTCGTCGCGGCGCGGGCCGCGATCGCCTCCGCCGTCACGGCGCGGACCGCGATCACCGCCGCCATCACGGCGCGGGCCGCGATCGCTGCCGCCTTCACGGCGCGGACCACGATCACCGCTGCCGCCGCCTTCGCGGCGCGGGCCGCGATCGCCACTGGGGCGATCGGTGCGCGGTTCGCGCGCGGGGCGGGTGTCTTCCAGCTCGGCGCCGGTTTCCTGATCGACCACCCGCATCGACAGTCGGACCTTGCCGCGCTGATCGATCTCGAGCACCTTGACCTTGACCGGCTGGCCTTCGGTGACGACGTCGGTCGGCTTCTCAACCCGCTCGTTGCGCATTTCCGAAACGTGAACCAGGCCGTCCTTGCCGCCCATGAAGTTCACGAACGCGCCAAAGTCGACAATCGTGACAACCTTGCCGTCATAGACCTTGCCGACTTCGGCTTCTTCGGTGATGCCCAGGATCCAGGCGCGCGCGGCTTCGATCTGCGCCGGGTCCGAAGACGACAGCTTGATCAAGCCTTCGTCGTCGATGTCGACCTTGGCGCCGGTTTCGGCGACGATTTCGCGGATAACCTTGCCGCCGGTGCCGATGACTTCACGGATCTTCGACTTGTCGATCTGCATGGTCTCGATCCGCGGGGCATAGTCAGACAGCTCGGTCCGGGCCGTGCCCAGCGCCTTGGTCATTTCGCCCAGGATGTGCGCGCGGCCGTCCTTGGCCTGATGCAGCGCGGCTTCGAAGATTTCGCGCGTGATGCCCGCAATCTTGATGTCCATCTGCATCGTGGTGATGCCTTGGCTGGTCCCGGCCACCTTGAAGTCCATGTCACCCAGGTGATCTTCATCGCCCAGAATGTCAGACAGGACCGAGAATTTGTCGCCTTCGAGGATCAGCCCCATCGCGATCCCCGAAACCGGGCGCGTGATCGGCACGCCGGCGTCCATCATCGACAGCGAACCGCCGCAGACGGTGGCCATCGAGGACGAACCGTTGGACTCGGTAATGTCCGAAACCACGCGGATCGTGTAAGGGAAATCTTCCTTGGTCGGCAGCACCGCGCGCAGTGCCCGCCAGGCGAGCTTGCCGTGCCCGGTGTCGCGGCGCGACGGAGCGCCGAAGCGCCCGACTTCACCAACCGAATACGGCGGGAAGTTATAGTGCAGCATGAAGTTCGAATAGGTCAGACCTTCCAGCCCATCGATCATCTGCTCGCTCTCACGCGTGCCCAGGGTGGTGGTGCAGATCGACTGCGTTTCACCGCGGGTGAACAGCGCCGAACCGTGCGTACGCGGCAGGAAGCCAACCATCGCTTCGATCGTGCGAACTTCGGTAGTCGTCCGGCCGTCGATGCGCTTGCCGTCCTTGAGAATGGCCCCGCGGACGATTTCGGCTTCGAGCTTCTTGACGACCTTGCCGGCCGCCATCTGCGTCTGTCCGCCCTGATCGGCAAATGCCGCCTTGGCAGTCGCGCGCAGTGTGTTCAGTGCGTTGGACCGGGCCGACTTGTCAGTCAGCTTGTATGCTGCGGCGATGTCCTTGCCGACCAGCTCCTTGAGGGTCTTCTTGATGTCGGAGGTGTTGTCCGACAGATCAATCGCCCAAGGCTCCTTGGCGGCCTTTTCAGCCAGATCGATGATCAGGTTGACGACCTTCTTGATTTCGTCATGCGCGAACAGCACCGCGCCGAGCATGATCTCTTCCGACAGCTCTTTGGCTTCGGATTCGACCATCATCACGGCGTTGCCGGTGGCAGCCACAACCAGATCGAGCGCGCCATTGGCGGCCACTTCCTGCTTGGGGTTGAGGGTATATTCGCCATCTTCATAACCCACGCGGGCAGCGCCGATCGGGCCCATGAACGGCAGACCCGAGATGGTCAGCGCGGCCGAGGCGGCGATCATCGCCAGCACGTCCGGCTCGATCTCGCCGTCATACGACAGGACATGGCAAATTACGTTGATTTCGTTATAAAATCCTTCGGGAAACAGCGGCCGAACCGGCCGATCGATCAGCCGCGAAACCAGCGTTTCCTTTTCGGTCGCGCCGCGTTCACGCTTGAAGAAGCCGCCCGGGATGCGCCCGGCGGCGAAGAATTTTTCCTGATAGTGGACGGTCAGCGGAAAGAAGTCCTGGCCTTCCTTGACCGATTTGGCGGCGGTCACGGCGCACAGCACCACGGTTTCGCCATAGGTGGCCAGCACCGCGCCATCGGCTTGGCGGGCAATGCGGCCGGTTTCCAGGGTGAGCGTCTTGCCGCCCCATTCCATGGAGACAGTTTTTACGTCGAACATTTAGATATTCCTTCAGCCCGCCGGCCCAATTGCGCAGCGGGTTTTACTGCCGGGTGGTCCGTCCCGGTCCGGTGCGAGGCGCTTTGTCGCCCCAATGGCTCCGCGCGCCGAACTGCCCGCGGTACGCCCATACGAACAGCGGCCCCGCTCGGGAGCCGCTTCGTGTGATTACTTGCGCAGACCCAGCTTCTGGATCAGCGAATTGTAGCGGCCGACATCCTGGCGCTTGAGATAATCAAGCAGGCTGCGACGCTTGTTGACCATGGTCAGCAGACCCCGGCGCGAGTGGTTGTCCTTGTGGTGATCCTTGAAGTGACCCTGCAGCGTGTTGATGCGGCTGGTCAGGATCGCCACCTGAACCTCGGGCGAGCCCGTATCACCCTGCCCGCGGGCATTATCGGTGATGATTTCAGCTTTCTTTTCGGCAGATACCGACATAACTTTTACTCCGCGACATCGGAAAGGTTGAAACCCCTGACGACCCGGGCGTCTCCGCCCGAAAGCTCGATAAGTGCGAGGGGAACTGGTCCCGTCCGCGCCCAGTAAAGCCCATCGTCGTGGGTCAGTCCGCTTAGAACTCGGCCCTGACGGACCATGCCTGCCTGCTGCGGACTGAGGTCAAGAGCCGGGATGTCGACCAGCCCTGCCTCCAGCGGCAAGAGTACGTTCTCAAGCGCCGCGCCCTTACCCACTGCGTTCAATTTGTCCAGCGAAATCGCCTGAGTTTCGGTGAACGGCCCGGCTGCCAAGCGGCGCAGCATGGTGACATGCCCGCGCGTGCCCAGCGCCAGCGCGATGTCGCGCGCGAGCGAGCGGATGTAAGTGCCCTTCGAGACGTGGGCGATGAGGGTGATTTCCTGCAAAAGATCCTCCCCCGCTGGGGGCGGTGGCAGCCCGTCAGGGCTGACGGTGGGGGCCTGTTGCGAGAGCTGTGCCCCCTCCGACGAACCTGCGGCGCGCCACCTCCCCCAGTGGGGGAGGATCTCAAAGACCGTCACCGCCCGCGCCGCCAGTTCAACCACCGCCCCCGCGCGCGCCAGATCATAAGCCCGCTGCCCGCCCACCTTGAGCGCCGAATAGGCCGGCGGGACTTGCTCGATCGGTCCGGTAAAGCGCGGCAGCACCGCCTC
>JANOTT010000005.1:0-1567 GCA_031416535.1 Novosphingobium sp.
CTGGCGTGGGAACCCCCACCCCCGGCCCCTCCCCACCGGGGAGGGGGGCAGTGAAGCCCTCCTTCTTCAGGATATTCGCCGCGCGCTTGTACCCGGTGAGCAGGTTGGTGCCATCCTCGGTGCCGATAAACGCCTGCAGCGCATGGACCCGCGCGAGCAGGCGGACGAGATCGTCCTCCCCGCCCAGCGCAAACACCGCGTCGATCAGGTCGTGGCGGACGCCTGCTTCGCGTTGCTGGACTTTGAGGCGGTCGGCGAGGAATGTCAGTAATTCAGAAGCAACCTTCGGCCCAACACCCAAAATTTCGAAACTATGGGCCATCGCTTCAACAGCGTGGGCGTCAAAGCGTGAGATCACATCGACCCCAATAGATTTTCCGTAAGCCTTTATCGATGCCATGCGATCTGGAATGGATTGCCAGTTACCATGTGCTTGAGTGTCTTGCACCAGCTTGAATAGTTCGGGCTCCGACCTTGCGGCCGCTGCCATCATCGTGCTCGCCAGCCATTTGATACCGCACTTTACCGCACTTGAGACGCTTAAACGCAGTTGGTTTGCGATAGCCAACTCCATTAGGCCGAGGGCAGCCCTGCGTAGAGCGAATGGGTCACGCGAGCCGGTAGGACGCATGTCTTCGGCGAAGAAAGCCGTTAGAGTATCCAGCTTATCCGCCAAACTCACCGCCACCGTGACCGGCGCGGTGGGGACATCATCGCCCTGCCCGACCGGCTTGTAATGATCGCGGATCGCGTCGGCGACTTGCGGATCGAGACCTTCGGCGCGGGCGTAGTAGCCGCCCATCACGCCTTGCAGTTCGGGGAATTCGCCGACCATGGCGGTAACGAGGTCGGCCTTGCACAGCCGCGCGGCGTCGCGCGCTAGCGCCGGGTCGCAGTTCGGAACAATGCCCTCGCTGGCGAGCCATTCGGCCAGCTTGGCCACGCGTTCGACCTTATCGGCAACCGTCCCCAGTTTCTCATGAAAGGTAATCCGCGCGAGGCCCTCGGCGTGCTGCACCAGCGTCTTTTTCCGGTCCTGTTCCCAGAAAAACTGCGCATCGCTCAGCCGCGCGGCCAGAACCTTACGATTGCCGTCGATGATCGCCGCGCCGCCGTCAGACGCCGCGATATTCGCGGTGCAGATGAACGCATTGGCGAGCTTTCCGTCCGCTTCGCACACGAAATACTTCTGATTGGTCCGTGCGGTTAGCTGGATCACTTCAGGCGGAACCTCAAGATATTCCGCGTCGAACCGCCCGAGCAGCGGCACCGGCCATTCGGTCAGCCCGGCGTTCTCGATCACCAGCCCTTCGTCCTCGACCAGCACCAGCCCGGCGGCCGCTGCCGCGGCGCGCGATTGGCCACGGATCAGGTCCTGCCGCTCGGCATGATCGACAATCACATGCGCGGCGCGCAGCTTGGTCTGATAATCGGCGGCATTGCCGATGGTGATGTCGCCGCTGTGGTGAAAGCGGTGCCCGTGCGTGGCATAGCCCGCGCTGATCCCGCCAATTTCGCAGGCGACCAGATCATCGCCCAGCAGCGCGACAATGCCCGACAGCGGCCG
>JANOTT010000006.1:0-16012 GCA_031416535.1 Novosphingobium sp.
GGTCAAGCTCAGCCCGCCGGCGATGGGTATGCGGATGGTTTCAGGCTGCATCGCGCAGAGACATGCCGGGGCGCTGCGCACGGGTCAATGATAAATTTAATCGGCCGGTTAAACTGGTGCGCAGGTGTATGGCTGGCAACAAATACTGTTGCACTTTTCCCAATATTATCAGGACTATTGTTCGGGTATTTCAGTATTGCGGCGAACAAACGATAATGTTTTCGCGGATCAAGGCCGTGGTAGCTGCATTAGCGCCGATGCCGGGGGCAAGTGTTGCCGCGCCAGCGCCCGCTCAGCCGATCGCCCACCCGGCGCGCAGCGCAACCTGCCGGGCAGGCGGACATCGCCGGACCGGTCACGCCGCCGGGAGGTCGAAGTCGAGCCGCGTCGAATAGCCGTGTTCGTCCTTGGCCGCGATCATCGTCCCGCCAAGCTGACGAACCGACGCCTTGAGGATTTTCAGCCCCAGCCCAACGCGTCCGCCCGGCGCGGCTGGTTCGGCCGCTTCGTCCGTGCCGGGTTTGGCATCGTCGCTGCACACCAGCCGGTAGCCGGTCTCACCCACGCGTTCACCGCGCAAGAAGATCGTGCCATCCGCCTGTTTGCCAGCCGACTGGTCGAACGAATGCTTCGATGCATTGGCCGCAAGTTCGTTGACGATGGTCCCGACAATCGATGCCTGTTTCGAGCCGACCGCCACATCCTCGAAATTGCCCTGGACCACGACATCGGCTGTGAGCGCCGAATTGATCAGGCTTACCACCTGATCGAGGTACGGCCCCAGCCGGATCGTCGCGTTGGTAGCGGTCATCCCCAGATGCTCGTGGAGCGCGGCGACGATCTTGATTTGCTGCGCCACCCGCTCGAGCGAGCCGCGGGCTGCGTCGCCGTCCAACGCCCCGCGTTCGAGCGAGACGAACGCGCTGACGACCTGTAACGAATTCTTGACCCGGTGGTCAATCTCGCTGCGCAGCACCGCCTCGTTGGCGATCACCGCGCGCAGATCGAGCTGGGTCATTACCTGATCGGCGAGGACGCGAAGGGCATCGCGCTGCATCGGATCGAGCACGCGCGGCTGATTGTCGAGCACGCACAAGGTGCCGATCGGATAGCCGCCCTTCGATTTGAGCAACGCCCCGGCATAAAACCGCAGCCCTGGATCGGCCAGGCACAAGGAATTATCCGCCATCCGGAGATCGGCCAGCGTATCGGGGATTTCGACGAAATCATCTTCCAGAATAACGTGCGCGCAAAGCGACGTGTCGAGCGGCGTTTCTCTAACGCCAAGCCCGGTTTCGGCCTTGAACCATTGCCGCGTCTCGTCGATCAGGTTGATGACCGAGATCGGGGTTCCGCAAATCCGCGCGGCCAGCATCACGATGTCGTCGAAATCCGATTCGCGCGGTGTATCGAGAATATCATAGGCTCGAAGCGCTGCGAGGCGCGCGGTTTCGAACGGATGATGCTTGGCTTTCATGCGCGGTATCAAGCGTAAGCTGACCTGAAAGGCAAGTACGCAAGCGCCGCGTTACGCAATTCGATCTTTGCATTGGATATCGTGGGCTTGGCGCCGGTGCGCGAGGCTCGCAGCGGGCTGCATTGCGGCCTCGCCAGCCGCGCCATGCGCGAACAGTTGGTCGCGCTTTGGCAACTTACACATCTGTAATGAAACGATTTGTCGGCTGGTGGGTTGTGATCTTGCGGGGCTTGCACAAGACGAAAAGGATTGAGCCATGGGTGAATTGATCGACAAGGCCAAGGGCGCCGTCAACCAGGCGGCCGGGAAAGCCAAGCAGCACAGCGACAATCCGCAGACACGCGCCGACGGCTCCGCGCAGGAGACCAAGGGCAAGGTTCAGAAAGTCACAGGCGCGATCAAAGGTGCGCTTGGCGACAAGCTCTAGTTTGGAAGCGATTGCCGTGGCGGCTGATTCAACCGGTCGCCACGGCAGTGCTCTATTGGACGGCAAATTTGGCCGATCACAATGCGCGGTTATGCCGACAAGTATGCCACCAGCGCCTTCACCTTTTTTTGCCGCCATTGCGGCGCGGGGGCGACCAGCCAGTAGCTCTGGCGGCACGGTTCGGCTTCTCCCAGCACCTTGATCCGTCCGCTTTCGTGCCAGCTGTGCGCAAGCAGCGCGGGGACGCGGGCGCGGCCCATGCCGGCGGCGGCGGCGGCGAGCGCTTGGCCGGCATCGCCGACGCTGAGCAGCGGCGCGCCGCAATCATCGCCCGCGGGCGCGGGGTCGCCCGGCCAGGCGATCCAGCAGCCTTCACCCACGGAAATGCGGCTCGCTTCGCCCAAGGCGGCGCCTTCGAGTTCGCCCGGCCCTTCGGCCCAGCGTACCGCCAGATCGAGGTTGGCCTCGGTGAAATCGGCGTCTTCGTCGCTGACCAGATTATAGCGCACTTCGGCGTTCGATTGGCGGAACGCCGCCAGCCGCGGCGCAAGCCAGGCAGCGAAGAATTCACGCGGGGCGGCGATGGTATAGACGTGGCTCGATTGCCCGGCCTGCATCGCGCGCACGGCATCTTCAAGATGGAGGAACCCGGTGCGCAGTGGCTCCAGCCCGGCCGATGCCTCGTCAGTCAGCTCGAGCCCCTTGGGGGTGCGGCGGAACAGCACCACGCCCAGCACATCTTCCAGCGCGCGGATCTGCTGGCCGACCGCAGCCGGGGTCACCGCCAGTTCGTCCGCTGCCCGGGTGAACGAGAGGTGCCGCGCCGCCGCGTCGAACACGCGCAGGGCGTTGAGGGGCAGATGCGTGCGCTTCATTGCTCGCCGCGCTTAGCCCGCCGTCGCGGGCGCGGCCAGCGGGAAGAACGGGATCGCCACCTCGAGCAGCGAATCGTCGGTGCGCAGAAAGGTGTAATGCCCGGCCATGCTGCCGTGCGGGGTGCCCAGCGGGCAGCCCGAAACATAGTCGTGGCTTTGCCCCGGCAGCAGCAGCGGCTGTTCGCCGACCACGCCTTCGCCCTCGATGAAATCGATCTTGCCGCGTCCGTCGGTGATCCGCCAGTGGCGGGTGAGCAGCTGGACGGTCTCGTCCGAGCCGTTCTCGATCCGGATGTGATAGACCCAGAACCACTTTCCCGCCGCGATCTGCGATTGATCGGGCAGAAAACTGACCGCAACCCGGACGGTGACGCCCTCGGTGATCGCGGTGTGCTGGAAAAGCTCTTTCATCGTCCAGCGAAATAGCGACTGGCGGCGGCTGCGACAATGGGGTGCGCGGCGGGGGAATACGATTGCAGCCTTATTGGCGTTTTTGCGCCGCGCTGTTAGCCACCGCCAATGCCCCACGCCCCGCCCGTCAGCGAACTGTTCCTGCTCGCGCTGATCATCATCTTTGCCGCGCCCTATCTGGTTTGGCGGCTGGGCCGGACCGATTATTGGGCCCCGCTGGTGGTGGTCCAGATCGTCGCCGGGATCCTGCTTGGTCCAGGCGTGCTGGGTTCGATCTTTCCAGCCTATTATACCGCGATCTTCACCCCGCCGGTGATCGGCGCGCTGAACGGCGTCGCGTGGTGGGCGGTGATGCTGTTCGTGTTCGTCGCCGGGCTCGAGCTCGATCTGGAAGAGGCGTGGAAATGGCGCGGCGAGACCGGGCTGACCGCGGGCCTGGCGCTGGGGGCGCCGCTGCTGCTGGGTGCGGGCGCGGCGCTGGTGCTGCTCGAAGTCAGCGGACCGGCCGGCTGGATCGGCGCCAGGGGCACCACCTGGCAATTCGTGCTGGGCGTGGGGATGGCCTGCGCGGTTACCGCGCTGCCGATCCTGGTCTTGCTGATGGAAAAGCTGGAAATCCTGCGCACCGCGCTGGGCCAGCGGATCCTGCGCTATGCCAGCCTTGACGATGTGCTGATCTGGGGCGTGCTCGCGCTGATCCTGCTCGATTGGGAGCGAGTGACCCGCCAGCTTGGGTTCGTGGCGGGCTTTGCCGTGGCGGTGGTTTTGATGCGCAAACTGATCGCGGCGATCCCCGAGCGTGACCGCTGGTACGTCGCGCTGGTCTGGCTGGCGGCCTGCGGTTATCTGGCCGACTGGTCGGGGCTGCACTTTATGGTCGGCGCGTTTCTGGCGGGTGCGGCGCTTGATGCGCGCTGGTTCGGGATCGCGCAGATCGACGCCTTCCGCAACACCGTGCTGCTCACGATCATGCCGGTGTTCTTCCTCTCGACCGGGCTGCGCACCAGCTGGGACATGGGCGGGCTGACCGCCTTTGCCGCCGCCGCGCTGCTGCTGGCAGCGATGATCGCGGGCAAGCTGCTGGGGCTGGGACTGGCCGGGCGATTGCTCAAATGGGGCAAGGGCGAGGCCTGGGTGATCGGCTGGCTGCTCCAGACCAAGGCGCTGATCATGATCATCTTCGTCAACGTGCTGTTCGACAAGCAGGTGATCACCAGCGCCGCCTTCACCGCGCTGCTGCTCGCGGCGGTCGGCTCGACCATGCTGACAATTCCGGTGGTGGCGCCCGCGCTTCGGCGGCTCGACGGGCTCAAGTCCAAGCCCGGTTAGCGCCGGTTACTCCGGCACGAACAGCACATTGGCGGCCGGGCAGCGCAGCGTGAAGCGGAATCCCTGCGGCGCATATTCGGTTTCCACCTGGCCGCGCAGCCGCCCGCGCGGCACTTCCTGGATAATCCGCGAGCCAAACCCCGGTTCGTTATTTTGCACCACCTCGGGCCCGCCGCTTTCGGTCCAGCGCAGCACAAATTCGGCATCGGCTGCGGTGCCGCTGATATCCCAGCTGATCCGCACCAGCCCGGCCGGCACCGAATAGGCGCCGTATTTCTCGGCATTGGTGGCCAGTTCGTGCAGCGTCATGCTGAGCGCCTCGGCGGTGCCCGGCTGGATCATCACTGCGGGTCCGGACACCTGGGTTTGCGTCTCGGCCTGCTCAAGAAACCGCAGCTGCGCCGCGATCAGTTCGCCCAGCGGCACCGCGGTCCAGTTGCGCTGCACCAGCACATCCTGATTGGCAGCGAGCGCAGCAATCCGGCGTTCCAGCCGCGGAATGAAGTCCTCGCCGGTCGATGCGGTCCGGCGGGCCATCGACTGGACCACCGACAGCAGGTTTTTCGAGCGGTGGTTGACCTCCATCAGCAGCAAATCGATCCGCCGTTCGGCATCGCGCTGCTTGGTGATGTCGGTGGCGGTGCCGAACCAATTGCCAATCGTGCCCGCCGCATCGCGCTGCGCCGACGCGCGCGACAGGAACCAGCAGTACTGCCCGTCCTTGCCCAGGATCGGAAAGGTGTCCTCCCAATCGTCACCCGACGCCAGATTTCGCGCAATCCGCTCGTTAACCCGCTCGATATGCTCGGGATGCAGCAGCTTTTGCCAGCCGTAGCCCTGCAACTGTTCCAGCGTCATGCCGGTGTATTCGAACCAGCGCCGGTTGAACCATAAGATCGCGCCCGCGGGATTGGCAATCCAGGCCAGTTGCGAAATGTTGTCAGCCAGCCGGCCGAAGCGCGTTTCGATGTCCTGCAGCGCGCCGCGCGTCTGCAACTCGCCCGTAATGTCACGCGCGATCTTGCTGGCCCCGATAATCGCGCCGGTACGATCGCGCAGCGGCGAAATCAGCACTGAAACTGCGATCTCGCTGCCATCCTTGCGCAACCGGACAGTCTCGATCCGCGCAACGCTTTCGCCGCGCCTGACCAAGGCCAGGATGCGATCCGCTTCGTCCTGACGACCGGGGGGGATGATGCGGCGCAGCGACTGCCCGATCATTTCTGCGGCGGTCCACCCGAAGATCGTTTCGGCCGCCCGGTTCCAGCTCAGCACTTTGCCATCGAGATTTTTCGAGATCACGGCGGCATCGGTTGATTCGACAATAGCGGCAAAAAGGTCGTCCGACTCCATCGAAGGTCTATGCTCCGCTTTATTGCCCCCCACGACAATTGACCGGTTCGTCGCGGCTTCGCAAGTCCCTAGTCCCCGCAGTTTACGATCACAAGCCGGCGCTGAGCAACGCCTGATCAAGATCATCGATCAGGTCTTGCGGATCTTCGAGCCCGACGTTGAGCCGCAGCATGCCCTCGGTCACCCCCATTTCGGCGCGGGCTTCGGCGCTGACCGAATAATGCGTGGTCGAAGCGTTGTGGCACATCAGGCTGCGCGAATCGCCGATGTTGTTCGAGATGTCGATCAGCTCGAGCGCGTTAAGCAGCGCGTGCGCCTGCGCCCGGTCTGCCACCTCGAAACTGAAAATCCCGCCGCAGGCATCCATCTGCGCCATCGCCAGTTTGTGCTGCGGGTGGCTGGCCAGCCCGGGATGACTGATTTTGGGCACCCGCGCTTCGAGGAACGTGCCGACCTTCAGCGCATTTTCGCTTTGCCGCCGGATCCGCAGATCGAGCGTCTCGAGCCCCTTGAGCACCACCCAGGCGTTGAACGGCGACAGGTTAGGCCCGGTGTTGCGCTGGAACGGCAGCAGCTTGTCATTGATGAACCCGGCCGAGCCGGCCACTGCGCCGGCCAGCACGCGGCCCTGCCCGTCCATCATCTTGGTCGCCGAATAGGCCACCACATCGGCGCCCCATTCGATCGGGCGCTGCAAGGCGGGGGTGGCAAAGGCATTATCGACCACCGAAGTAATTCCGTGCGCCGTGGCGAGCGCGCAGACGGCTTTGAGGTCGACAATATCCATCGTCGGGTTGGCCGGGGTCTCGAAGAAGAACACTTTGGTGTTGGGCCGGATCGCAGCTTCCCACGCGGCATTGTCACGCGCGTCAATGGTCGTGGTCTCGATCCCGAAGCGCGGCAGCAACTGATCGACCAGCCAGCGGCACGAACCGAACGCGGCGCGCCCCGCCACCACGTGATCGCCCTGGCTGAGCTGGCACAGCAGCGCCGCGGTCATCGCCGCCATGCCCGAGGCCTGGACCCGGCACGCCTCGGCCTTGTCCATCAAGGCAATCCGTTCCTCGAGCATCGCCACGGTCGGGTTCTGGAGCCGCGAATAGGTCATCCCCGGGTCTTCGCCGCGGAACCGCGCGGCGGCGGTTTCGGCATCGTCGTAGGCATAGCCCGAGGTCAGGAACAGCGCCTCGCTGGTCTCGCCTTGCTCGCTGCGCCAGGTCCCGCCGCGCACGGCTTGCGTGGCGGCTCGCCAGGTGCGGGTGATCGAACGATCGGTGCCGGTGGTGCGCTTCATGGTGGGGGGCTGTACGGGCGTGGACGGCGGCGGGCAAGACCCGCGTGGTCAGCGCGCCTAAACCACCATGCGCTGCGCCCAGCACCCCCAAACCCCCTCCTCTAAAGAGGAGTGGGCTTCAGGTTGCGTCGCTCACTCCCCCTCCTCTTCAAAGGAGGGGGTTGGGGGGTGGTGCCTCCTGCGCTTTCGATTGCATGATCCGGCCAAGCCCGGTTATCGCACCCACGATGGCGCCGCGCTTTACCTCTGAACGGGATCCTGCCGACTGGTGCGCCGTGCTGGCGGTGCTGTTCCTGACGCTGTGCTGGTGGCGGCTGGGGATCCCGCACGAAATCTATTTCGACGAGGTTCACTACGTCAACGCCGCGCGCAAACTCATTGAAGGTCTGCGCGCCAACGCCGAGCATCCGATGTTCGGCAAGGCGGTGTTGGCGGCAGCGATCCGCTGGCTGGGGGATCAGCCGCTGTATTGGCGCTTGCCGAGCGCGCTGCTCGGCGCGTTCGGGCTGTTCGCCTTTACCCGGCTGGTGTGGTTTGCCAGCGGGCGGCGGCTGGCAGCGATCCTGGCCGGGCTGCTGCTGGCGACCGATTTCTTCTGGTTCATTCAAAGCCGGATCGCAATGCTCGACATGACCATGGCGGCGCTGGCGGTGACCGGGCTGTGGCAGTTCGCCGCCGCCTGCCGCTTGCCGCAGCAGGCGCGCTGGCGGCTGGCGCTGTGCGGGGTGCTGCTGGGGCTGGCGCTCGGCACCAAGTGGAGCGTGGCGCCGCTGCTGGTGCTGCCGGGACTGCTGTTCCTGGTGCTCAAGGCGCGCGCGCATGGCCGCCGCCTGCTGTTCGCGCGCAGCGGCGGGCCGATCGCGGGGATTACGCTGGCCGAGGCCGCGGTGTGGCTCGGCGCGGTGCCGCTGGCGGTTTACTGGTTGAGCTTCTGGCCGGCCTTCCACTGGGTGCAGAACCCGATCGACCCGTGGCGGCCGGTCGCCTGGCACGAATTCATGATCCGGCTGCAAGACAGCGTCGTGCGCCCGCACCCCTACCGCTCGCAGTGGTACGAATGGATGGGGAACTGGCGCGCGATCTGGTATCTCTACAAAGAGGTCGACGGAGCGCAGCGCGGGGTGGTGCTGATCGGCAACCCGTTCACCATGTATGCCGGGCTTGCCGCGCTGGGCTGGGCGCTGTGGGCCGGACTGCGCCGCCGCCGCCATGACGCGCTGGGCTTTGCGGTGGCCTATGCCGCGGTGATGGTGATGTGGCCGCTGTCGGGCAAACCGATCCAGTTCATCTATCACTATCTGCTGCCCAGCACCTTCCTGATCGGCTGCCTGGCGCTGGCGCTCGAGGCGCTGTGGCGGCGGGCCGACCGCTGGCGCTGGCTGGCCCCGGCGGCGCTGGCGCTGAGCTGCGCGATGTTCGCGTGGTTCTATCCGATTATCTCGGCTGCACCCTTGTGGCGCGGCAAGATGGCCTTCAACGAATGGATGTGGCTGGCCGGCTGGCGCTAGCCGCGCGCCGGGCTGGCGCCAGAAAGCGCGCGGGCGCGTAACCACAAATCAACCATTGAAGCGCACATTCCCCGCCAGCCAAGGCCTTGGGAACCGCATGTGAGCAGTATCGTCATCGATGGATTGAGCGAAGAAGACTTTCGCCGATCGATCCAAAACAGATTGCGCGAAGGCAAGGCCGGCTTGGCCATCGCCCGGTTGCGCGCGCTGCTTGCGCCTTACGCCGGAGCGGGCGGCATCTTGCCCGAACGCTTCCTGACGGTCGAAGCCGCCGACCTTGTCCTCACTGGCTGGGATGCGCTGGGCGAGGCCATCGGCCGCCATGATCGGCCCGGCCGCCCCGTCAATGCCGTGTCGATCGCGTTCGGATGGCCGGGCGAGGACATGCCTGAACCCAACCCGCAAGGGTGCCTGCGGCCCTGTATCGAAACCAGCTATTTCAACGACGATGCCTTTCCCTTCTCGCTCAGCCGGCGCGATGACTTGCTCGACGGGTACTCGTTCGATGGCTGCACCTGGAGCGGCGACCCTGAAGCGACCGACACCGCCATCGCGCTTGACGGCATCGACGATCTCAACGGGGCGCTGGCCGGGCTCGAAGCGCGGTTGCTGGCGAGCGACGAGCCCGATGAGGCTGGCCTGCGGGCCGGCTCGCTGGGGGCATGCCTGCTCTCCGCATTGCTGGTCAAGGCGGTAACCGATCGGATCGAACGCGATGGATTGCCGCGCTCGCTGTGCGTGACGGCGGGCAGCAGCGGCGTCTATCCCTACTTCGATGCCCCGCTGGCGGGTATGTCGGAAGAGGCGCTCAACGCGGCTGCGGCGCTCGATCAGGTGGTCCTGGCCGCCCACGAAGTCCCCGTCCCGCGCTATAGCAGCTTGCTGCTAACGGGGATTCCCCGCGCCAAAAAACGCGCCGTGCTGGTGCTTGAAGAGACCGCAGACGAACTGGCCAGACGCCTCGCGGGGCTGCGCGGGCTCCATCACACCGACCGCGAAGATGCCGCGATCGGGCATCAGGCGGTACGTGCTGCTGCTGCGCCCGAGGAACCCGATGCGGTCCCGCCCGCAGCACCCGCGGCCGATGGCGGGCTGTTGCTCGCCAAGAAACCGGCCAAGCTCAGCGCTGACTTCCGCGATATGCTGGGCCCGCGCGACCCCGCTTTGCAGCAGCGGCTGGATAATCTGCTGGCCGGAAACGCCGTGCCGGTTGCCGAAATCCCCGCGCCGGACGCCCCGCCAGCCGCAGCGATTGAACCGCCGCTGGCGCCCGGCCACCGCAGCCACCGCAGCCGCCGCAGCCGCCGCAGCCGATTGTGGGCCAGGATCAAGCAATGGCTCGGCAGGATCGCGCCCTGATCCCGCCGTCTGCGCTCCTAGTACTTGCCCCAGACAAACTTGCTGGACAGCGCGAAGTTCCACACCGAAGCCACGACAATCCCAGTTAAAACTGCGACCACGTCGTTTATTTCCATCCGCTTGAGCGCATCGGTGGTGGCCACGCTGGCAAGCACCCCGACCGCGCAGGTCAGCCCGAATTTGGCCCAGCCGCGCAGCCACGGCAGCAGCCCGCGCAGCCGCGCATCGGCATAGGTCAGCTCGTTGTTAAGCGTGAAGTTAAAGGTCATCGCGGTCAGCGAGGCCAGCGCGTTGGCGGTGTTGAAGGTGGTGCGATCGCTGGTCCAGTGGCCATACGCGAAGGCCTCGCCCAGCACCGCGCTCAGCACCAGCCACAGCACCGCGAACTGCACCACCACGCCCATCGCGCCAACGGTGGCAAACAGCGCAAAGCGGGTCGGGATGATCCGCCCCAGCCACTTGTCATACAGTCCGACCAGAAATTCGAACACCACCGTGCGGTCAAGTTTGCTCTCACCCTCGGCGCGCGCGGCGAAGTGCATCGGAAATTCCTTGATCCGCAGCGGCGTATCGACCGTGGCGAGGATATCGAGCAGGATCTTGAAGCCGACCCCCGACAAGCGGTGCGCATCGGCGCGCAGCACTTCGGTGCGGAGCATGAAATAACCGCTCATCGGATCGCTGAGTTCGATGCCGGTGACCTTGTTGGCGAGGCGGTTGGCAAAGCTTGAGGCCCTGACCCGGTCGGGCCGACCCCACGCCTCGGTGCTCGCGCCTTCGGCAAAGCGGCTGGCGTAGGACAAGTCGTGGCTCCCGTCTTCGATCGCCGCCAGCATCCCCGCCAGCAGTTCGGGATCGTGCTGATGATCGGCGTCCATCACCGCCACCACCGGGGCCGAGGTGGCGCACATCCCCTCGATCGCGGCCGAGGACAGCCCGCGCCGCCCGATCCGCTGGATCACGTGGACGCGGCCGTCTTCCTGCGCGATGGCACGGGCTTCGTCCGAGGTGCCGTCGGGGCTGTTGTCATCGACCACAATCGCTTCCCAGGCGATCCCCTGCAACGCTGTATCGAGCCGCGCGATCATGCTGCGCAGGTTCTTGCGCTCGTTATACGTGGGCAGGACAACGCCGAGGCGGATGGTCATGTTACAGTCTTTCCACGATGGCGCTGCCGATGGCTTCGGTGCCATGACTACCACCAAGATCGCCGCCGCGCACCCCGTCTGCGAGCGCCTGCGCGACCGCGTGCTCGACCCGCGCGGCCTGTGCCTCCAGCCCGAACGAATGGCGCAGCAGCATTGCAGCCGAAAGCACGGTGGCCATCGGGTTGGCCACGCCCTGCCCGGCGATATCGGGGGCCGAGCCGTGGATCGGTTCGTACAGCCCAAGCGTGCCTTCGCTGAGCGAGGCCGAAGCCAGCAGCCCGATCGAGCCGACGCACATGCTGGCCTGATCGGACAGGATATCGCCGAACAGATTGCCGGTGACGATCACATCGAACTGGCCGGGCGCGCGGACCAGCTGCATCGCGGCATTATCGACATACATATGGCTGAGCTCGACCGCGGGATAGTCGGCCGCTACCTCGATCACGACATCGCGCCACAGCTGCGAGGTTTCGAGCACATTGGCCTTGTCGACCGAGCACAGCCGGCCGCTTCTGCCTTGCGCTGCCTTGAACCCCACGTGCGCAATCCGGCGCACTTCGTCCTCGGCGTAGGACATCATGTCCCAGCCCTGACGGCGACCATCGGGCAGGGTCCGGATCCCCTTCTCGCCGAAGTACACATCGCCGTTGAGCTCGCGCACGATCAGCAGATCGATTGCGCCGGCCACTTCAGGTCGCAGCGCAGAAACGTCTTCCAACCCTTTGAACACCTTGGCCGGACGCAGGTTGGCGAACAGCCCCAGTTCCTTGCGCAGCCCCAGGATCGCCTGCTCGGGGCGCAAGTGCCGCGGCAGGTTATCGCAAGTCGGATCGCCGACCGCGCCGAACAGGATCGCGCCCGCACTTCGCGCAATTTCGAGCGTTGCGGCGGGCAGCGGGTGGCCGTGGCGATGGTAGGCCGCGCCGCCGACATCGGCATCGGCCAGCTCCAGCCCCGGCAGGCCGAGCGCCTTAAGCACGCGCACCGCCTCGCGGGTTACTTCGGGGCCGATGCCGTCGCCGGCCAGAACCGCAATCTTCATGGGTGTCCCGCTGCCATTAGAGTTTCGCCAGGCGCGCACGCAACATGGCGCGCGCGCCCATAACATCTGTGCGCCGATCGGCAAGCGGATAGCGCGCCAGCCGGAGCCCTTGCGCATCGAAGCCAGCAAGCAATCCGGCCAGCTCCGCCCCCGACCGATGAGCGCCCAGAGCGGGCGCTTCAGCCCCATAGCCCAGCTCGCGCAGCAGCAACGCCTCGAACCCGATCAGCCCCGGCAGCCAGCCGCGCGCCGACGGCGCATGGCACACCGCATCGAGCAGCCCGCCAAGCGCATCGTAGAGCATCGGAAACGGCTGGCGCTCGGCCAAGGCGCTGGCACACAGCGCGGTGACCCAGCCGATCGCGGCCGCCGGCAGCGGTTCGCCCAGCCACGGGCCGCGGCTCGCCAGCAGTTCGATCCGCAGCGCCGGCAGCTGTGCCTCGCTGCGCCAGCGCGCTTCGAATTCGACCAGATTGCCGGGAATCAGCACCGGGCGCAGCACCCGCCCGCGGGCGCCCGCAACATAGCCCGCGAGCAATCCGTGATCGCGGGTCAGCAGCCGCGCCACCGCGCCGGTCTCACCGCTCATGCGTGAGCCGCAGACAATCGCAGGGGCGCGCAGTTGCATGGGTGGGGTGTGGCGACCAACTGCGCTGCTGGCAATCCTCCCGTCATGAAGGGTGATCGCACTCAGCAACAGCCGCATCCAATTGGTCACCCTGACCTTGTTTCAGGGGCCAGCGTGGTTCACGTTCAGCCCTTGCCGATCATCGAGCTGCCTCACCGGCGGCGTTTCTGCCACCTGCTCCGCGCGAAGCACTTGATGGATGCTGAAACAAGTTCAGCATGACGGTGGTCGCGACTGTGCCTGAATTAACGCGCGACAGCCCTGCCACGAGTTGCGTGAGGGCGTCGAACCTCGGGCGCAGCCCTATTTCTTGGCCTTGGCCGCAAGCGCCGCCTCAAGCGCGCCAACCCGCGCCTTCAACGTCTCGTTTTCATCGCGCGCCTTGGCGGCCATGTCCTTGACCGCGTCGAATTCGTCGCGGCTGACGAATTCGAGCCCGCCGACCGCTTCCTTGACCCGCTCGCGCGCGGCGTCGCGCGCTTCGCGGCCCATCCCGGCCACGGTCCCGGCGGCGCTGTTGAACAGCTTGGCAATGTCGGCAATCAGGGGGTTTTCGCTTTGCATGACGGCTAGATGGACCTTTGTCAGCCAGTGTTCAAGAGAGCAGCGCGACATCCACCACCGGCGGCTGCCCGCCGGGGTTGGCCGCAAGGAACTGCCAGTTGAGCAACGTCGCAAACAGGCACCACGCCAGATACGGCAGCAACAGCCACGCCGCGAGCGGGCGAACCCGGCGGAACAGCACGACCGTCACCACGATCGCCAGATCGAGCACCACCAGCAGCGCCAGCGCGGCGACCATCTGGTGCGCGCCGAAAAACAGCGGCGACCACGCCAGGTTGAGCAGCAGTTGCACCATGAACGCGCCAATCGCCAGCCCGCGCCCCGGCGCCCCGCGCGCGGTGATGACCAGCGTCAGCGCAATCCCGATCACCACATAGAGCACCGACCACACGATCCCGAACACTTGCGGCGGCGGATAGAGCGACGGTTTGACCAGATCGACGAACCAGACATTGTCCGACCCGCTGCCCGCCAGCTGGCCGGAAAAGAACCCGAGAAACAGGATGCCGGGGACCACGAACAGCGCCCAGCGCAGGAACGAGGCGCGCAATTGGCCGGGGGACGCCAGTTCAGTCATCAACCATCCTCGAATCGAAGTGCGGGGCGTGGCGCCGACTGTGGCGGGGCAGCCGCCTGCGCGCAATGGCCGCGCACTGGCCGCGCTAGCCCCGGCTGGCCCAAATCAGGAATTCGGCATTGCCTTCGGGGCCCTTGATCGGACTTTCGGTCAAGCCCTTGACCTGCCAGCCGGCTGCTTCGAGCCACGCCGACACCGCAGCGCAGACCCGTTCGTGCAACACCGGATCACGCACCACCCCGCCCTTGCCGACCTCGCCGCGCCCGACCTCGAACTGCGGTTTGATCAGCGCGATCAGCTGGCACTGCGGCGCAGCCAGCCGCAGCGGCATCTCGAGCACTTTGGCCAGCCCAATGAAGCTGGCATCGCACACCACCCAGCCGCATGGCCGATCGATCTGGGCCGGGGTGAGGATGCGCGCGCTGGTCTGCTCGAGCACGGTGACGCGCGGATCCTGCCGCAGCTTCCACGCCAGCTGGTTGGTCCCCGAATCGACCGCGAACACGTGGACCGCGCCGCGGCTCAGCAGCACATCGGTGAACCCGCCCGTGGAACTGCCGATGTCCATCGCGGTGACGCCGGCGGGATCGAGCCCGAACTGACCCAGCGCGTGGGCCAGCTTGATCCCGCCGCGCGATACCCACGGGTGATCGCGGCCGCGCACCTCGAGCGGGGCGTCGGCGGCCAGCAGCTGGCCCGACTTGGCGAGCTTGGTTTCGCCTGAAAAGACGACGCCCGCCAGGATCAGCGCCTGCGCCCGGGTGCGGCTTTCGGCGAGGCCGCGCACCACCAGCAGCTGATCGGCGCGTTCTTTAGGCAGCTTGCTCATCGCCGCGCCTCCTTCCATACAAGCGCCGATATGGCAATTCACCCGATAATTCAGGTGCGCAGCGCAAAGCTTGCGCTCGTTGCTGCCCTGGCCGCGCTGACCGCGGCCTGCGCGACCCCGCAAACGCCAATGCCGGTCCCCGCGTCCGTGCCGGTGCCGGTCCCCGCCCCGCGCCCCGCGCCGCCGCCGCCGCCGCCGGCCGACTGGCGCGATGCGCCGCCGACCCCGGGCGACTGGCGCTGGTCGGCGGCGAGCGGCAGTTCGCAGGCCAGCTATGGCCCCGCTGGTGCCCCGCCGCTGGCGACGCTGACCTGCGATATGGCCAGCCGCAGCGTGCTGCTCGCGCGCGCCGGTGCGGCGCTGAGCGCGGTGCCGATGACGGTGCGCACCACCTTCAGCCTGCGCCTGCTGTCCAGCGATCCCGCCGCCGGCCGCCCCGGCTGGATCACCGCGCGGCTGGCGGCGCGCGATCCGCTGCTCGATGGAATCGCCTTTTCGCGCGGACGTTTTACGGTCGAAGTCGCCGGCCTGGCGCCGCTGTACCTGCCCAGTTGGCCCGAAGTGAGCCGGGTGATCGAGGATTGCCGCTAGCGCCTGAGCGTGGCTGCGCGTGGCTGCGCGTGGCTGAGCGAGGCTGCGCGGCCAACAAAAAGGGCCCGCGTGGCGCAGGCCCGAAGGATCAATTCTGACACCAAAATAATTCTTTGCAAGACTTGTGTTCCAGCCCGGAATGACTCACATCTGTGCACCGAGGGCTGACGGCGATCCCCGCCATCCAGTCCGGTCGATCCACCTTGCGGTCGGCGAATGGCTAACGTGAAAGGAGGTGACCGATGTCTCATGGTTCAGCAGAGGGGTCGGTAATCCGCACAGGGAAGCATTATCGCTGACATCCAGCGATAGAGGTTTTCCGTGAGCGGCGCTTCCGGCCGCTGACCATGTCGAGGGTCGCTTCTGGCTTAGCCGAAGCGGCCCTCCTCATTTGTGGCGAAGGTTTGGGGTCGCTGCTGGCCTGGCCGAAGCGGCCCTCCTCATGTGTGGGCTCCCGCTCAAGACGTGATCTTTTCGAGATCAACCCCAAGATCCGTGAGTGGTGCGGGGGGCGCGGGGGAACAGCCGCCCACGACAGCGGGGGGAGGCGGGCAGCACCAAGCGGACGGGGATGGGATGAGGGGCGGCGGCGACACC
>JANOTT010000007.1:0-60778 GCA_031416535.1 Novosphingobium sp.
TGGGCAGCCGCTTACCGGCTCAAGGTGGAACGCGAGATGCAGGCCGAAGCGCTGCGCCGCGTGCGCGGATATAAGGACCCGCTGTTCGTCGAAACCCGCGCCGCAGCGCGGTTTGCGCAGGCGCAGATCGATCTCGATGAGGCCAACCGGCGGCAATCGGCGTCGCGAATGGTGCTCGCGTCGTTCTGGGGAGGCACGGGCGCAGGGATCGAGGTGAGTGGTGGCGTCCTCACACCAGTCAGCAGCCCTATCGCGATGGCCCCCGCAGACCTAGCGCTCGAAGAAGCGACTTTAGCGCGGGCGCGGGCCGGAGTTCAGCTCGAAGAATCCCGGCGGGTGCAGGACTACACACTGTCCGGTGGCGTGCGCTATCTGCGCGGAACCGGTGATGTCGCGCTCGTCACCGGGATCACCATTCCCTTGGGCCGGTTCGATCGCAATCAGGGCAACATCGAAGCCGCACAGGCGGAACGCCGCCGCCTTGAATTTGCTGCCGAAGCGGACCGGCTGGAGCGCTTGCGGCGGCTCGCGGGCTTGCGGGCTGAGGCCGATGCAGCCCGGCTGCGCGCCGATTCGATTCGCACCGAAGTAATGCCGCGCACCGTCCGCACGCTTGAGCAGGTGCGCGCGGGTTACCGGCGCGGCGGCTTCACCTTCCGCGATGTTCAGGACGCTGCCGACGCCATCATCGAAGCGCAGAAACTATGGATTGCCGCCGCCAACCAGTGGCGCGACCTGCAAACCGAAATCGACCGGCTCTCGGGACGCTTCGACGTCTCCGCCGGCGGGGAGACCGAGCAATGACCCGTTCCGCGAAAATCCAGATCCTTGCGGCCCTGCTGGCGGCGCTGCCCCTCGCTGCTTGCGGCGGCGCAGCCGAGAAGCCCGCTGAGGGAGAACATGGCGCAGCAGCTCAGCCTGAAAAGGGACCGCATAATGGGCGGATGCTGCGCAACGGCGATTTTGCTCTGGAAATGACCGTCTTCGAGGATGGCGTGCCGCCGCTGTTCCGCGTGTTCCCAACGCGCGGCGGCAAGCCGCTCGATCCCAAACTGGTCGATCTGACCGTGACCCTCCACCGCCTCGATGGCGAGGTGAACGTGTTCAAGTTCAAGCCGGTCGCAGATCGGCTCGATGGCCAGGGAACCGTGGTCGAGCCGCACAGCTTCGATTTCGAAGTCGTCGCGCTCGTGGAAGGCAAACGCCACGTCTGGAAATACGCCAACCCTGAAGGGCAGACCCGCATTCCAGTCGACGTTGCCAAGGCCAATGGCGTGATCATCGAAACCGCAGGCCCCGCCACCATCGGTGAAACCCGCGAGCTGTTCGGCACGGTCCAGCTCGCCTCGACCGGCCGCTCCGAAATTCGCGGCCAATTCCCGGGGCGAGTGGTCAGCGTCACCAAGGCGGTGGGCGACTATGTCCGGCGGGGGCAATTGCTGGCTCGGATTGAATCGAGCGAGAGCCTGCAAATCTATCCGGTTTACGCGACCGCTTCGGGGGTTGTTGCGGAGCGCAACGGCAATCCCGGCGACGTCACCGGTGACCGCGCGCTCTACGTGATCACCGACCCGGCCCAGACCCAGGTGGTGTTCAACGTTTTCCCCAAAGACCTTGCACTTGTGCGACCCGGCCTGCGGGTCGAGGTGGAAACTATGGACGGACAGGTGATCGCGGGGACCACGCTCGGCGATTACCTGGCAGACGGTAACGCTGCGGCGGGGACCGCGCTGCTCCGGGCGAACCTGCCCAACATCGGCGGGCGCCTGCGTCCGGGGATGGCGCTGCGTGGGCGAGTCACGGTGAACGCGGTATCTGTGCCGCTCGCGGTGCGAACCGAGGCGCTGCAACGGTTCCGCGACTTCACCGTGGTCTTCGCCAATTTCGGCGATGCCTACGAGGTCCGCATGCTCGAACTTGGACGCAAGTCGCCCGAGTGGACCGAGGTGCTGGGCGGCCTCAAACCCGGAACGCGCTACGCCGCCAAGGGAGCCTTCCTCATTCGCGCCGACGTCGAAAAGTCCGGCGCGAGCCACGACCATTGATCGGGAAGGACTGACACATGCTTGCCCGTATCATCGGATTTTCGATCCGCCAGCGCTGGATGGTGCTCGCTGTCGTTGCTGCCTTTGCCGCTCTGGGCGTGTGGAGCGCAACGCGCCTGCCGATCGACGCAGTGCCCGACATCACCAATGTTCAGGTGCAGATCAACACCGAGGCCGAAGGCAATTCGCCGCTCGAGGCCGAACAGCGTGTCACTTTCCCCATAGAGACCACCATCGCCGGGATACCGGGGCTGGACTACACCCGCTCGGTCTCCCGCTACGGCCTTAGCCAGGTGACCGTTGTGTTCAAGGACGGCACCGACACCTATTTCGCGCGGCAGCTGGTCAACGAACGCCTTCAGGCGGTCAAGTCGCAGCTTCCCCCCGGCATCGAGCCGCAGATGGGCCCGATCGCGACCGGGCTCGGCGAAATCTTCATGTATTCGGTCGAGCCCAAGGCGGGTGCGAAGAAGCCCGACGGCACGGCATGGACGCCGACCGACCTGCGGACCTTGAACGACTGGGTGGTGCGTCCGCAGATGCGGACGGTCCCCGGGGTGGCCGAGGTCAATTCGATTGGCGGCTATGCCCGCCAGTATCACGTCACGCCCAATACCGCGCAGTTAGCCGCGATCGACCTGTCCTTGTCCGACGTGGTCGAGGCGCTCGAACGCAACAACGGCAATCGGGGCGCGGGCTACGTCGAGCGCGCAGGGGAGCAAATCCTGATCCGGCTGCCGGGCCGGGCCGAGAACGAAGCGGACCTAGCCCAAATTATCGTCGCAACTCGCGGCGGTGTGCCGATCCGCATAGGCGATGTGGCCGAGGTTGTGATCGGGTCTGAATTGCGCACCGGCGCAGCCACCCAGAACGGCAAGGAAATCGTGCTCGGCACGATATTCATGCTCACCGGGGAAAATCCGCGCGTGGTGGCGCAGGCATCGGCGGAGCGGCTGCGGCAGGTCCAAGCGTCTCTGCCTGCGGGCGTGATTGCCCAGCCGCTTTATGATCGGACCGAACTTGTCGACCGGACCATCGGCACAGTCGAAAAGAACCTGGTTGAGGGTGCGGTGCTGGTAATCGTCGTGCTGTTCCTGTTGCTCGGCAATATCCGCGCGGCGCTGATTACCGCCGCAGTCATTCCGTTCGCGATGCTGATGACGCTGACCGGCATGGTGCAGGGACGGGTGTCGGCCAATCTGATGAGTCTCGGCGCGCTCGATTTCGGTCTGATCGTCGATGGTGCGGTTATCATCGTCGAGAACTGTCTGCGACGGCTGGGCGAAGCGCAGCACCGGATGGGGCGGCTGCTCGACCGCGAGGAGCGGTTCGGGCTGGTCGCCAAGGCCAGCGCGGAAGTGATGCGCCCCAGCCTGTTCGGGATCGTGATTATCACGGTGGTTTACCTGCCGATCTTTGCGCTCACCGGGATCGAGGGCAAGACCTTCCACCCGATGGCGATTACCGTGGTTCTGGCGCTGACGGCGGCCATGCTGCTCTCGCTCACCTTCGTCCCCGCCGCCGTCGCGCTGTTCGTCACCGGCAAGGTCGAGGAGAAGGAGAGCCGGGTCATGGCCTGGCTCAACGCGCGCTACGCGCCGCTGCTCGACAAGACGATGGCGCACGGCAAACTGCTGATCGGCGGCGCACTCGCATTGATCGCGCTCAGTGCGATAGGCGCAACGCGGCTTGGTTCGGAATTCATTCCCAATCTTGACGAAGGGGACATCGCGCTGCACGCACTGCGCATTCCCGGAACGAGCCTGAGCCAGGCGATCACGATGCAGGAGGGATTGGAAGATCGCATCCGCAAGTTTCCCGAGGTGGAGCGCGTCTTCGCCAAGCTGGGCACGGCGGACGTAGCAACCGACCCGATGCCGCCTTCGGTTGCGGACAACTTCCTGATCCTCAAGGACCGCAGCGAATGGCCCGATCCGCGCAAGCCGCGCGAGCAGCTGGTTGAAGAGCTCGATGCCGCAGTGCGCCAGATCCCCGGCAACAACTACGAGTTCACCCAACCTGTGCAGATGCGGATGAACGAGCTGATCGCCGGGGTTCGCGCCGATGTCGCGATCAAGCTTTTCGGTGATGACCTGGACGTCTTGCTCAAAAACGGCAAAGCCATCGAGAACGTCGCCAAGGGCATTCCCGGGGCGCAAGATGTAAAGCTGGAACAGGTTACCGGTCTGCCGGTTCTAGCAGTCACGCCGAAGCGCGATATGCTCGCGCGCTACGGAGTGAACGTGGCCGACGTTCAGGAAGCAGTGTCAACCGCCACCGGTGGCCGCAAGGCTGGTGAGGTGTTCGAGGGGGACCGTCGCTTCGACATTGTGGTGCGTTTGCCTGAAACCTTGCGGACCGATCTCGATGCGCTGGGTCGGTTGCCAATCCCGCTGCCCGGGGAGGGTGCGGGCTTCGTGCCCTTGGCGGAACTGGCGAATATCGAACTGTCGGTCGGGCCCAACCAGATCAGCCGTGAGAACGGCAAACGCCGGGCTGTGGTGACCGCCAACGTCCGAGGCCGCGATCTCGGCTCGTTCATTGCCGAATTGCAAGCCAAGGTCGGTGCCGAAGTGACCGTGCCCGAGGGCTATTATATCGTCTATGGCGGAACATTCGAGCAGCTCCAGTCGGCTTCCGCGCGGTTGAAGCTGGTGGTTCCGCTGGCGCTTGTCCTGATTTTCGCACTACTGTTTGCGTTGTTCGGGTCGGTCAAGGACGCCGCTGTAGTGTTCTCGGGTGTGCCATTGGCGCTCACAGGGGGGATCGCCGCTCTGGCACTGAGAGGCATCCCGATGTCCATATCCGCCGGAGTCGGGTTCATTGCGCTATCGGGTGTTGCGGTGCTCAACGGCGTGGTCATGCTGTCCTTCATCAAGGACTTGCGGGAACGCGGAATGCAATTGGATGCCGCCATTCGCGAAGGCGCATTGACGCGCTTGCGCCCGGTGATGATGACGGCGCTGGTCGCCTCGCTAGGCTTCGTGCCGATGGCACTCAACGTTGGTGCCGGTTCCGAAGTCCAGCGGCCGCTGGCGACTGTCGTTATTGGCGGGATCATCTCCTCGACGATCCTGACTCTGATCGTTCTTCCCGCGCTGTATCGGCTGGTCCACCGCCGCAGAGACGAGCAGGACTTGATCGACGAGAATGAGGCTCTGGCAAAGCCGACATGACCGGCGGCCAAAATCGGCCGTCGCCCCTCAGTCACGATTGGCCTCAGGGTTTGGACAAGTCCGAACCTCCGCGATTATCAATCGCGAAGCGCCCCGGCCCGTTCGCGTAGAAGTAGAGCAACGCCCCCATGATCGCGATGTTTTTGAACAAAGGCCCGGCGTGCCCGGGGGCGACGTGGACGGCGATCGTTATTGGGATCAGGGTCACCAAAATAAGTAGCGCCGAAATGCGGGTCAGAACCCCCAGTGCAAGAGTGATACCGAAGATCACGAAAACAACGCCGCTCAGCCAGAGGAGCCACGAGGGGTCTCCGATCGTGCCGACAACGTCGCGCCAAGGCGATTCTTCCATCCGCTGGAGCATATGATCGTGGGCGGCAAAATGGCCGATCCCGCCAATGATAAATATAAGGCTGGTAGTGACCCGGAAGATCGGGTCGAACCACGAGCCAAGCTGTTCACCGGGCGCCAGCCATGCGTCGATCTGCTTTAGTTCCTTCATGATACCTCCCAGAAAGCCTCGCCGCCTTGCCAGAGCATATATGCGGCCACAAAAAAGATCAGGACGGCGAACACCGTCTTGAGCGCGGCGGTCTTTTGCGCCAGCAACCTCGAGACTGCGCCGCCGACGAAGCTGCCGACTATGCCCCCGCCGACGAAAACCGCCGCCAACGGCCAGTCGATCAGCCCCGAGATGGCGTAACTCGCAGCGGTCGTCAGCCCGAACGCCGTTACCGCGACGAGCGAGGAACCGATTGCGTTGAGCATCGGCATGCCGGTCGAAGCCACCAGTCCCGGCACGATCAGGAAGCCGCCCCCAATTCCGAAGAAGCCCGAGAACGCCCCGCTGCCAAAGCCGAAGCCGAAGCCGACGACCTTGGGCGCGTTGGTGCGGGTGCATATGCCCTACGTCCGTTTGTATTTTTTGAAGCCGCGGCATACAACTCGGTAAATGATCTGCGGCGGCACGTCGTAACCGTTGGAGGCGCGAGTTGCCCAATCTCTTCAGTCCGTTCACCCTCAAAGACGTGACCCTGCGCAACCGCATCGCGATGTCGCCGATGACCATGTACCGCTCGCGCGATGGGGAGGTTAACGACTATCACGTCATGCTGCTCGGCGCGCGAGCCGCAGGCGGGTTTGGCCTTGTCTTTCCTGAGCAACTCGCGATCGCCGCCGATGGGCGCACGGGCGTTGCGTGCGCAGGGATTTACGACGATGCGCAGCTTGAAGGGCTGGCGCGCGTTACTGCAATCGTGAAGGCGATGGGAGCGGTTCCCGCCATCCAGTTGGGGCATACAGGACGAAAAGGGAGCCTTCTCAAGCCTTGGGAAGGTGGCGCCCAGCTTGCTCCCGAGCACCCGGATGGCTGGCAAGTGGTGGGTCCATCACCGCTGGCGTACGGCGGCAAGTTCACTCATCCAGTTCATCCGCTGTCACGCGATGATATAAAGCAGCTGTATAAAGACTATGCTGCCGCCGCCAAGCGCGCGCTTGAGGCTGGGTTTGAGTGGTTGGAGCTACACTTCGCTCATGGCTACCTTGGCGCCAGCTTCTTCTCACCGCTCGCAAACCGGCGTGAGGACGAATACGGCGGCTCGCTGGAAAACCGTCTGAGATTCCATCTTGAAACCATCGATGCAGTACGTGAGGTTTGGCCTGAACGACTGCCGCTGACGATACGTCTCGGCTCGGACGATCTTCATCCCGAAGGCGTGACTTTCGATGAGTCGATCGTCGCAGTCGCTCGAATGAAAGACCACGGCGTCGACCTCGCGGACCTGAGCCTGGGCTTCAACACCGATGACATGAACGAGCGACCATTCGACACCTTGGGCTTTATGGTCAAACGCGGAGCCCGGCTGCGCCGGGAGGTCGAGATACCAGTCGGGGTCAGCTGGAATCTTGGGGAGCCGCAGCTTGCCAATCGCGTCGTTGAGGATGGGTCGGCGGACTTGGTGTTTCTCGGCCGACCTGCACTTGCCAACCCGCACTGGCCCGTCTGGGCTGCCCGGGAATTAGGTCATCCTGCACCTTTTTCGCTCCTGCCGCAGGACTGGAGCTTCTGGCTTGAGAAACGCGGTGGTCATGAAGACGCGCTTGGCTGGCCTAGAACCGAAGCGTCCGCTAGGGATGCTCATTCCACGATTGGAGACAACAATGGCGATCGATTTCGAGATTCCGGTTGAAGCGCAGGCCGTTCGCGAGAGGGTTCGGCAATGGGTCCAAGATGAGTGCATCCCGGCGGAGAAGGCGCTTCACGATGGCCGCGACTTTCAGGAGCTGCTCGCAGAACTTCGCGCCAAAGCACGGGCACAGGGCCTGTGGTTGCCGTTCATCCCGACCGAGTACGGCGGAATGGGTCTGGGTCCGCTGGCCAATGCCCTCGTGCAAATGGAGCTCGGCGTCAGTCATCTTGGCGCGCTGTCGATGAACAGCCAAGGGCCCGATGACGCGACGATGTTGACACTGCTCGCGCACGGCACCGATCAGCAGAAGGAGAAGTTCCTTAAACCGCTGCTAAACGGGGAGAAGCGCGTCTGCTATTCGATGACCGAAAAGGCGGCGGGCTCCGACGCGACCGGCATGCAAACACGTGCGGTCAAGGACGGTAACGAGAATTACGTCCTCAATGGCGAGAAATGGTTTTCCTCCGCCGCATCGGCCGCGGACATGGCGCTGGTCATGGCGATGACCGATCCTGATGCTCCGCGCCACCAGCGCTACTCAACCTTCATCGTCGAGCTTCCCAATCCCGGATACATCATCAAGCGGGACATCAAGACGATGGCGATCGAGGGGCCGCTCTCCAAGGTGATGGGCGGGGGGCATAGCGAAATCGAAATCCGTGACTTGCACGTGCCCGCCGAAAACGTTCTTGGCGGCGAAGGTAACGGCTTCAACATGGGCCAGCACCGCCTTGCCTATGGGCGTCTCCGCCATGGCATGCACAACATCGCAATGGCGCAGCGGGCACTCGATATGGCGGCTGCGCACGTGACTAAGCGATCGACCTTTGGCAAACTGCTGTCCGAGCGCCAGGGAGTCCAGTTCATGCTCGCCGAGTGCGCCAGCGAGCTCTACATGGCCCGTCTCATGCTCCTCCACATCGCCTACAAGGCCGAGCGCGGTATGGACCTTCGGCAGGAGAACTCGATCGCCAAGGTGTTTCTCGCTCACATGGTCCACAAGGTGGTCGACACCGCGATCCAGCTTCACGGCGCGCTCGGCTACAGCCAGGATACGCCGCTTGCTTCGTGGTACACACACATCCGCTCGCAGCGGCTGGTGGACGGGCCGGATGAGGTCCATCGCTGGACTGTCGGGCGAAACGTCATAAAGGCGTTTCAGAAACACGGCACGACCGCCTCGGCGGCCGGTGGCGACCTGATCTAGAGGTGGCCGAGGCTCTGACAGACCAATCTGGCAGGTGCGTCAGGGCGCTGCTAGCAGGCACCGATAACGCGCAAATCTCGAGCTAAGTCACCATCTCCGTTCCGCTGCTTCAACGCGTCACCCGGGGTGATCCGGCTCGAGGTGATGATGTATGTCAAATATCCCCTCAGCCTGCGGAATGTCGAAGGGACTGCTGTTCGAGCGCGGCACCCACCTCTGCCACGAGCCGGTGCGCATGTGGTGGAACCGGTTCGGCCCGCTGTTCGCAAGCGATATCAGGAGGCAGCGGGTGAGCAGGATGCGAGGCTTCTGCCAGTGGCGCTGGCACCTTGATGAGATGTCCGTGAAGCTGGGTAGCGAGATGGTCTATCTGTGGCGGGCGGTCGCTCAAGAGGGCGAAATCCTCGAGAGCTTCGTGACGAAGACCCGCGACAAGGACGCAGCGCTGCGCTTCATGAAGAAGGCACGGAAGCGCCCCGGCTCGCCAGCGAAGATCACCAGCGATGGGCTACGCTCCTAGCGAGCGGCTATGAATGAGCTGGGCCAATAACCGGGTCGAGAATGTTCACCTCCCGTTCCAACGACAAGCGCGAGCCATGCTGCGGTTCAGGCCGCTGAAGACCCTGCAGAAGTTCTCCGCGGTCCACGCCAACGTCCACAACCACATTAACCAGGAACGCCATCTCCTCGGTCGAACGACCTACAAGAATCGCCGCGCGGCCGCTCTGGCCGAGTGGCAGCGCCTAATGGCCTGAGCCCTCGCACTCAAAGCCAAGGCTCCATCGCGAAGAGACGCGTTGCGATTAGGCTGACAGCGCCGGCAGGAACGCTGCGCAACGGTCTGCTGGCCGCCGCGCTTATTGTTCCGGTGTTCCTATTTCGGCACTAAGTTCAAGATCGAGGGCGCTTCCCGCTGCATTCGGGCGGCGCGAAGGATCCGGGCGAAGCGCCGCCCGATCGGAAGCGGTCTGGTCTCATGCCCTATCTGGCGTTGGCGGCGGCTTTACGAAACATCTTCGGCCAAGGCCTTTTCCAGCACCTGCCGTGCCGCCGCCGCATCGAAGCGGATCGGGTTGCCGCTGGCTGACGGATCACGTTCTGCCATCGTGGCGATTTCGGCAAAGCGCTGGCCATCGACGTTCAAAGCCGAAAGCCCGTGAGGAATTTCGATCGTTGCGCGCAATTCCAAAATCCAGTCAAAAAAGCTGGCGAATGACGGGTGGGGCAATGCCAGCCAAGCGGCCAGGCGGCCAATTTTTTCCTCTATTGCCGGCCGGTTGAAGGCCAGCACATACGGCATGAAGACGCCATTGGTCGCGCCATGATGGGTATCATAAAGTGCCCCGATCGGATGGGCGAGCGCGTGCATCGCGCCCAAGCCCTTTTGAAAGGCGGTGGCCCCCATTGAGGCCGCGACCTGCATGTGGCCGCGCGCGTCCAGATCATCGCCATGCGTTACCGCGCGGGGGAGCCACTCCTTGATCAACCGGATGCCCTCAACCGCAATCCCATCCGCCATCGGATGGAATCCGGGCGCGCAATAAGCCTCAAGACAGTGAGAGAGAGCGTCAATTCCCGTGGCCGCCGTGATGAACGAAGGCAGGCCAATGGTAAGCTCGGGATCAAGGATGACGATGGATGGCATCATCTTGGGATGGAAGATGATTTTCTTGCTGTGGCTCGCTTCATCAACGATCACCGAGGCGCGGCCGACTTCGGAGCCCGTGCCGGCGGTAGTGGGCACGGCAATGATTGGTGCAATTCCCGCAGCGTCGGCGCGGGTGAACCAATCGCCGACATCTTCAAAATCCCACAACGGCCGGGTCTGGCCGGACATGAACGCAATTGCCTTGGCGGCATCGAGCGCGCTGCCGCCGCCCCACGCGATCACACCGTCATGCTGGCCCGCACGATAGGCGATAACGCCTGCATCGACATTGGCCCCCACGGGATTTGCTTTGACGTCAGTGAAAAGCGAAGGCGAAAGACCCGCCGCCTCAAGGCGAGCGAGCGCCTCTGCAATCATCGGTAACCGGGCGATGCCAGGATCGGTTACCAGCAAGGGCCGGATGAGGCCAAGCTCCTTGCAGGCGGCAGGAAGATCGGCAATCCGCCCGTTGCCAAACCGAACGGCGGTGGGATAATTCCAATTGGTGCTGGGCAGTGGCATATGGTTTCAAACCTCACGCAGATGCAGGGATTGGGGGCGAGTCAGACCATCATAGCCCAGTTGGCCGACCGACGCTCCGCGGCCAGTATGCTTGACCCCGGTCCAAGCAAGGCCGGGATCGACATAATCGCAGCGATTGGCAAAGACCGTGCCGCATTCCAGCTGCGCGCCAATGGCGGCGGCGGCGGCCATATCGGCGGTCCACAGCGAGGCGGTTAAACCAAAATCGCTATCATTCATCAGCCGCACCGCTTCACTATCGTCGCGCACCTTCATGATTCCGACCAAAGGGCCGAAGTTTTCTTCGCGCATGATCGCCATGCTGTGATCGACCCCGATTACCGCCTGCGGCATAAGGTAGGGGCTGCCTTCCCGATTGGCCGCAAACCCTGCCGGATCGATCAGCGCGGTGCCGCCTTTGGCCACCGCATCGGCGGTTTGGGCGCGAACGACAGCGGCAAAGCGGGTGGCCGCCATCGGCCCCATGGTGGTCTTCGGATCGAGCGGGTTGCCAAGCAGATATTGGCTGGTGAGCGCGGCGAAGCGATCGACAAATCCGTCAAACAGGCTTTCATGAACATAGATGCGCTCTATCCCGCAGCAACTTTGTCCGCTGTTGAAGTAAGCGCCATCAACGATATTCTCGGCCGCGAAGTCCAGATCGGCGTCGGCCCGGACATAGGCCGGATCCTTGCCGCCCAGTTCCAGCGTACAGGATGTGAAGCTGCCCGCGGCCGCGCGTTCGATGGCGCGGCCGCCCTCCACCGAACCGGTGAAGGTGATATGATTGACCGACCCGGTCGATAGGATGCGCGCCGTATCATCGTGGCTGAGCGCCATGTTGCAGAATAAACCAGGGGGCAGGCCAGCCGCATCCAGCGCGGCTTGAAAGCGTTCCCCCACCAGCAGGCTTTGCGCGGAATGTTTGAGCATCACGGCATTGCCCGCCATCAGCGCGGGGACGATGCTGTTAACAGCAGTCAGATATGGAAAATTCCACGGGGCGACCACCAAGACAATGCCGAGCGGGACGCGGGCGATGTAGCGGGTAAGGCCCGCCTGCCGGTCAGCCGGAAGCATCGGCGTGAGCGCGGCGGGGGCCAAATCGATCAGATAGCGGACGCGTTCCGCAAAGGATCGGAATTCGCCTCCGTAACGCACCGGGCGGCCGATCTGCCACGCCAGTTCGACCGTTACCTCCTCATTTTGCGCACGCATGATCTCAAGGAAGCGGTCAAGAATCGCGGCGCGTTCGCCGAGTGGCACGTGCGCCCATGCCGATTGGGCAAGGCGCAGTTGGGCAAGCGCGGCGGCGATGGCACCAGCGCTTGCGGTTTGGCGGCGCGCCACTTCGCGCCCATCGATCGGAGAAACGCAGATCAATTCTGCCATTGAGCTTGGTCCTTGCTGTAATGCCTGATCTCAGATGTTTTCGAAATAGCGGGCCAACTGCCAATCGGTAATCGCCTTGCGCGACTGACGAACTTCCCAATCGCGGCTGGCGGCATAATGCTCGACGAACGCGTCGCCAAACAGTGTGCGCGCGGGTTTTGATCGGTGTAACCGCTCCGCCGCCGCTTCGAGCGTGCGGGGCAGGGCCAGCCGCTTGGGTAGGGTTTTGGCATAGGCATTGCCCGTGATCGGCGCGGTCGGTTCGATCCGATTTTCGATGCCCCAAAGTCCTGAGCCAATTGCGGCTGAGAGCGCAATATAAGGATTGATGTCAGCCGCGGCGATGCGATATTCCACGCGTTGCGATCGCTCTGATCCGCCGATTACCCGCAAGGCGCAGGTGCGGTTTTCATAACCCCAGGTCGCATCGGTGGGTGCCCAGAAGCCCGGAACCAGCCTGGTATAGCTGTTGACCGTACCGGCCACCATTGCCAGAAGTTCGGGCAGGAGCGCCTGCTGGCCGCCAACAAACCACCGCATTTCATCGGCCATGTTGAGCGGTTTTTGCTTGTCGAAAAATATCCCCTGGCCAGATATTTTGTCAAACAGAGACATGTGCAAATGCCCCGACTGGCCCGGCCAATCGGGTGACCATTTTGCCATAAAGGTCGCCATCAACCCGCGGCGCTGGAAGAATATCTTGGCGAATGTTTTGAACAAGGCGGCCTTGTCTGCGGCCTTCAGCGCATCGTCGACTTTGATCGCGGCTTCCAGCACCCCGGGCCCGGTCTCGGTGTGCAGGCCTTCGATCTCCATATCCATCTGCTCACACAGCAGCAGCAACTCCTGATATATTTCAGCATGCACGCCCGAACGCAGCATCGAATAGCCGAAATAGCCGGGCGATAGATTGTTCAAATTACGATAATTTTTTTCTCGTACAGAATGCGGCGTTTCTTCAAATACGAAAAATTCAAATTCGGCGGCAGCTTTGAGCGCATAGCCCATTGCGTCGGCCCGGGCGAGTATGCGGCGAAGCAGGCCGCGTGGACAGATGGCCTCGGCCGCGCCGGTAAACTCGCCCAGGATCAGTGGCATATCATCCTCAAACGGAATCCGCCGCAGCGTTTCAGGAAGCAGTCTGACACCAACGTCGGGATAGGCGGTATGCCAGCCCGTAAAAGAGGAATTGTCGTACAGCTGATCGTTGCTATCCCAGCCCAGCACAACGTCGCAAAAGCTGAAGCCGTTATCGAGCGAGGAAGCGAGTTTTTCCGCGCCCATATATTTACCGCGAAAAATGCCGTCGATGTCAAAGACGCCAACCTTGGCACAGGCGGGCGCGCGTTCTTCCACCAGAGCCTTGATGTCCGGCACGGTCAAATTGGATGACAGCATGGCTAATTCTCACCTTTGATAATGCGCAACTATGCCGACGCTTGGCCGACAGCGACTTCGGCCGCAGCGATTTCAGCCTGACGGCGGGCAATTTCAGCACCGGTCGGCGGCCCCTTGAAGCGGCGTCGTTCGAAGCCGAACCAAGCGGCGGCGGTAATCAGCGCAATCCAGCCGAGCACTTTGAGCGCCAGTTCATTGGGTGGTTGAACCCCGATATAGAAAATTGCGAGCGAAGCCATTACGCACAAGATCGCGACGATCCGAAAGCCAGGTCCCATATTCCAAGGCCCCATCTCCGTCCATGTCCGCCCATAAGCATAAAAGCCTGCCGCGATCGGCATGGCGTAAGAGAGATATAGCGCGATTGAGGTGACCGAAACCACCACCGAATAGGCGTCGGCATAAGCGACAAAGCACACCGCGAGCGCCGATCCGGTCCAGATCGCCGCCACTGGCGTGCGCCATTTTGGGCTGACCTGCTTGAGCACCGCCGAAAAAGGCAGGCCATTATCGCGGGCAAAGGCGAAGATCATCCGGCTGATCGACGTGACGGTGGCCAACCCGCAGATGAACTGGGCAACGAAAATAACGATGTAGATTGTGATTTTGAACCCGGCCGGCATGATCTGATCGAGGGTCCAGAAGAACACATTCCAGCCCTGCTTGGCGGCCTGCGCCATGTCCGGAATGGCGAGTACGAAGGCGCATGAGAACAGCCATGCGAACAACACGGCCCAAAACACCGAATGGATGATGCCTTTGGGCACACTGCGCGCAGCGTCGATCGTTTCTTCCGACGTATGAGCTGAGGCATCATAGCCCGTCAGGGTGTAGATTGGCAGCAACAATCCCAGCAGGAACAGCATCCCCAACGACGGCGTCGTTGGCCACACCCCGCCTCCGGCATCGCCGGCATAATTGGTGAAAGTCCACAAGCGGCTAAAATCATGGCTTGGGGCAAAAACCAGCAAAACCACGATCAGCCCGCTGGTGCCGATCAAAATCAGGTAGCCGGAAAAGTCGGTTAGCCGGGTCGTTGCCTTGATGCCGATATGGTTGATCATCGCATGAAGGCCAGTCACCACCACCATGAAGATGAGCTTGTTGGAAAAAGTATCCGAAATCCCCAGCGTTGGCCCAAACGCTCCAATCATAAACGCGTAGGTGCCGACGTTGATTGCGGCGAGCACCGTGATCAGGCCCAGGAGGTTCATCCAGGCGGTGAGCCAGCCCCAGAACCGGCCGCCCAAAATTGAGCTCCAATGATAGAGCCCGCCCGCTGTGGGAAACGCCGATGAGATCTGCGCCATCCCAAACGCGAACAGCAAGGCCACCGCTCCGCCCACCAGCCAGCCGATCCCGAGCGCACCGCCGCCCGCGCCGCTGGTGCCCTGCGCCAGCGAATTGATGCCGCCCGACAAGATACAGATGATCGAAAATGAAATCGCAAAATTGGAGAATCTGCCCATATTGCGGGACAATTCCTGTGCGTAACCCATGCGGTGAAGCGTGGTGACATCGTCCGCCAAAGTTGGATCATTCTGTGACAATTTCTTGGATCCTCTTTGCGCCAGATATTACGGTTCGACATTTTCCCGGCATTGCGCCGCCCGCGCTGGGCCATCGCTCAGCGCCAACAAAGCCTGTGTCAGCCACCCGGCGAGCCGTTCCGCTTGGTTCTCAATCGCTGCCGGTGAACGGAGCAGATCATTGCGAACTTCCAGCATGACGGCTGCCAAATTGCGTGACGCCGCATGGCGGGTGAGCGTGTAATAAACGCCGTCCGATGGCGCATAAGGCTGGTTGAGGCCGACGACAAATCCGTCCTGGCTGCGGCACTGCGCATAAATTTGCTGGGCCAGCCGATCGTCTTCATCAAATAAAATGCCAAGCTGCCACGGCCGGCTGTGCCCATTCATATGCGGGGTGAAGCTGTGGATTGAAACGATTGCGGAAACCGGCACGGCGCGACCCGCATCGCTGAGCAGGTCTTCGATTCGCCGGTGATAAGGCGCATGGTAATGATCAAGCCGCGACGTGCGCTCGGCCAGGGTCAAGCCACTATTGGCGGGAACGGCAATGCCATCGCTTATGGCAGGAACAAGATCGAGCGCGTCAGGTGCCCGGTTGCAGTCAATCAACAGGCGCGAATAGCCCGCTAAAACGGCTGTCGCGTTAAGGTGTGCGGCAATCGCACGCGTCAGCGCGGCGGCACCAATATCCCAAGCGATATGATCGTCCATTTGCGCCGCGGTCAGTCCAAGGCCGGACAGTGCTTCAGGCACAGCGTTTGAAGCATGATCACAAACCAGCAATATTGGCGACAAGCCATGCGGCGCCACGACCTGAACGACCTCAGCGTAGCCCTGCGTCTGCGATGTCGCGAACTGGGTCATCCACTATCCATTACAAAACTGCGCTCAGGCTAGTGCGGGCCGGTCTACCTTCGGTGAGCAGCCTGGTGTGGCCGAGGTAAGCAACAGCTGGAAGCGCGGCGATCCTGCCTGAGGCAAGGCTGCCCTCGTTAAGGAGCCAACACAAGTTGCAAACGCGCAGACCGCGCGGTTCCACTTAGATCACCTCACCGGCTCGGCATCCACTGGTAGCGGCATGGCCGCCACCAGTGGAACCGAAGCGAGAACCGCAGACCGTAGCCGTCAGTATCCGATTTTCAGCGTTACGAACACTTGCCGCGGTGCGCCGGCCAGCAGCGTCTGGTTGTCACCGCTATTGCCGAAGCCGTTAGAGCCAATCGTCGCGACGTAGTCTTTGTTAAGCAGGTTGGAACCGTTCAGCTGGATCTCGACCGGCTTGCGCATACCGACATCGAAGCGATAGCCCAAAGTCGCATCGAGCAGCGCCCGGCCCGGGACCGACTGGTCGTTGGTATAGGTGAAAAACCGCTCCGACATATAACCGACACTAACGCGGCCAAACACCTGGTCATTGTCATAGGCAATCTCGCCGTGGAGCAGATGCTTAGGCGAATCGACCACGGTTTTGCCTTGCGTCGGGATCGTGGTGACGGTGGTAACTCCCGAGACAGTTCTCGTAATCACAACGTTGTCGCGGTAGGTATTGTCGTTGTAGCTGTAGGAACCGAACAGCGACCAACCCTGACCCAGCTTAAGCTCGCCGGTCGCTTCCAAGCCGACCGAGCGGACTGCGCCGACGTTCTGCAACGCATTGGCGGAACCGACGATCCCGACCGAAGTCGGAATGGTCAGCAGGCGATTGCGGAAATTAACCAGATAGCCTGCCAGCACGCCGCGGAATCGACCCGAGCTAACGCGCAGGCCGGCCTCATAGGTGTCTGACTGCTCGGGCTTGAGGAACGGCTTGATCGCATTGAACCCGACTTGGGTCGACGAGAACGGGCCCGTGGTGGTCGCGGACGTGAAAGCGCGGGTTACCTGGGTAAAGCCGGCAAAGGCTTCCAGATCGCCGCCAAGCTTCTGGTTGATCCCGACATGCGGCTGGAACCAGTCCTTGACGCTCAGATCACCGATGGTGCGTCCGCCCTGGACGACCGCCGCAGCGTGGTTATCGACCTTGAACCCTTTCCAGCCGAGATTGATCTTGGTGTCGCCAAAAGTAATTTCGTCTTCGACATGATACTGAAAAGTCTTGGTATTGAAGTTGAAGTCCCACTGGGTAAAGAACGGCCCGCGCATGAATTTGAGATGATCACGGCCCGCCACGGTCCGGCTGGTATAAGCGTAAAAGCGGCGGGCTTGCTCGAAGTCATTATTTTCGTACCAGGCCCCGACGGTGAACTCATTCATCCCCAGATCGGCATTGAGGCTGGCAAACACACCCTTGCGGTTAATGTTGTATTCAGTGGTGCGGACAGCCATCGGCACACCCGTTGGGCTGTTGACATAAGGTGTACCCCAGGTGCCCTGACCTTCGTTGCGATGGTAATAGCCCTTAACGCGAAAAGTCACGCGCTCGCCCATCGGCGCGGTCAGGCCGACCGCACCAAGGGTATCGCGGCGCAGGCCCGAGGCGTCGTAATAGGCGTCATCGACGAACCTGATCGGGGCGGGATAGACCGTGCCAGCGGCCGGGTTGAGCGGCGTGGTACCGGTATCGCCGCGATTGGAACCAATGTCGGCCACCCGCACGGCGAGTGCATAATTCGACGGGCCGAAATTGTCCCAATTGTAGCCGAGCCGGTTGATCATCTCGAGCGAGAGATCCTGATAGTCCTGTTCGGCACGGTCGGAATAGCTGATATAGCCGTCAAGTGTAGCGCCGCCGAGCGGGATCACCGCCTTGGCATTGGCCATGAAACTGCGTTGTACGCCCTCGCCCTTCCATTTGCCGGCGTTCAGATAGTGCACCGAAGCCAAGGCGCGCGGGCCGTCGGCTGTGCCGACCCCGATGCGGGCGAAACCGCGATAGGTATTTTCCGAGCCATAGGTCGCGCTGGCAGCGACGCCCAAGGCATCGCGCGGGTCGATCGAGTAGAACTGCAACGTCCCGCCCAAATTGTTGGTCGACTGCGTATTGAGCGAGCCTGAACCTTGCGAAACCAGCGTCGAGCCGATGTTTTCAGGCGTGATCGCCCGGCTGATATGCAAGCCGTTGGTGTTACCATAGGACATATCACCCAGCGGAATACCATCGAGATTGAAGCCAAGCTGGTTCTGGTTGAAACCGCGGATCGTAATCCGGGTCGACCATTCATAGGCACCGAAGGCGTCGGCTGATTGGACATTGACGCTGGGCAGTTTTGCGATGGCCAGCAACGGGCTCGACCCCGGGGTCAGGATCCGAATATCCTCGGTCTTGATCTCTTGCACCTGACGCGTCTGGCCCTTGCCAAAGACGACAATTGCCGCGTTATCATCGGCATCGTCGTTATCGTCTGTGGCCGCCGCGGTGGCGGCGGCTGCAGCAATCGGGCTGACCTCGGCCGCGAACACGGCCTGTGCCGGAAGGCAGGTGGATGAAAGTAGGACGATCAAAAAGCTGCGCATGGAACCCCCCTTGGTGCATTAGACTGCGAAAACTAAACCGCTATTGTTACAAATTGTCAATCCCGCTGGATTTCCGCCGAATTTTGAACTTGAGCCGTTTTTGCCCCGCAACCGGAGAGGAATTGGCGCGCCTGCCGATCGCCGGGCCGAAACCGGCAGCCTGCTGCGTCGCCACTGCGGATCGCCAAAATCTCGCTGACCGGCGCTGTTGCGACCGGCCGCAAGGTGATGGCCGACGCAACCGACACGCTCCTGTTATGCTGGAGCTGGGCGGGCAATCGCCTCTGATCATCTTCGAGGATGCAAGTCCTGACAATGCTGTTGGCGGCACGCTCCTCGCCAACTTATATTCGGCGGGGCGGGCATGATCTGATGGCACCCGCGTGTTCGTCCACCGCAGCATCCGCGATGAATTCCTCAAACGGTTTCGGACCCGGACCGAGCGGATGGTCGCGCAGGCTGAGGCGGGCACCTGCTGGATCATGCGCGAAGCGCAGAACTCGCGCGGGACTGGAGTATGCAGTCGCTGCGAGGTCCCCGCGTTACCCTGCAGTGACGGCTTTTTGGCGTGTAAGTGCCGAGCGCTCGACCAGAAATAACGCTATTTAGCCGGCCACGAACGACTGCTCGACTCCGTACGTCTTGGCCAGTGGCACGGTCGCTTGCCAGCTGAAAATCGCCGTTTGCAGCCTTGGCACGTCCGGATGAGACAAGTTCAGTCCAACTGACAACAGGACCCGAAGATAAGCTTGATACGACAAGACGAACCTCGATCACCTTGTCAGTCGGCAAAGTTTTTCCCCGCCTGAACTTGCGGTTTGAAGCGCCTCGCCGCGGCGCAAAGTTACAGGTTGTGATAGCACGCCCTCCACCGGACCAACGCGCTGCGAGCGATAGTCCTTGCCACCAAGGCTGATTGAGCTACTTTTTCAGGCAAGGGGGACGAGATGGCAACTGTAAGTGTGGACCAACCAAGCACCATCGGCGGCCATCCCAAAGGACTTGCCTATCTGTCGTTCACCGAAATGTGGGAACGATTTTCGTTTTATGGCATGTCGGCACTGCTGGCACTCTACATGGTCAAGCAGCTGCTGTTACCCGGCCATTTCGAGCACGTATTTGGGCTGAGCGCGCTGCGGAACTTGTTCGAATTTCGCGGACCTATGTCAAACCTGGCGTTCGCTTCGCTGATTTACGGTTGGTATGCAGGGCTGGTCTACTTCACTCCAATCCTCGGCGGCTGGATTGCCGACCGGCTGCTCGGCGCCAAACGAACGGTCATACTTGGCGCGGTGTTGATGAGCGCCGGCCATTTGGCGATGTCGTTTGACCAGAGCTTCCTGATCGCACTGCTCTTGCTGATCCTTGGTTCGGGCTGTCTCAAAGGCAACATCTCGGCGCAGGTCGGCGCACTGTACCCGCGCGAGGCCAGCTCTTTACGCGACCGCGGCTTCGCAATCTTTTCGACCGGCATCAACATCGGCGCAGCCAGCGGACCACTGATCGCCGGAGGCGTAGCCGCAGCCTATGGCTGGCACGCCGGGTTCGCGCTTGCCGCGGCCTTGATGCTACTGGCCTTGGCGATCTACCTCGCAGGCCAGCGCCACTTACCCGATACCCGTCCTTCGAAGAAGCAGCGCGCGGTTGCCGTAAAACTGACTGCCGAGGAGCGCCGCCGGGTCTGGGCACTGCTGGGACTAATTGTGCTGACGATCCCAGCCGAAATTGCCTACCCGATGATTTGGAGCATCGGTATCGTCTGGGTCGATCAACAGGTCAGCCTGGGCACGCAGTTCGGGACGATCCCGCCGACCTGGTTCGCGTCCGTCGATTCGATCGGTTCAATCATCGCCGCGCCGGCATTAATCGCGCTGTGGGCTTGGCAAGCCAAAAAACGGCGCGAACCCAACAGCGTAACCAAGATCGCGATTGGCACTGGCCTGGTCGGCGTTTCGGCACTTGTGTTAGCGGCCAGCAACCTGACCGCCGCAGGGCCGGGATCCGTTTCTGTGGGCTGGGCGCTGACTGGCTACCTCCTGATGGGCCTCGCCTGGATGTACTATTGGCCGACCACCCTCGCCCTGATCAGCCGGGCTGCCCCGCCCGCTGTCACTTCCACCTTGATGGGCGCGGCCTTTCTGTCGCCGTTCATCGGCCATACCCTGATGGGCTGGATCGGTAGTTATTACGATCAGATGACCCCCGCCACCTTCTGGTTGATGGATGCGGGCATTGCGCTGGCGGGTGCTATCCTACTCTTCGCTGTGCGCGGGCCACTGTCAAAGGCCGTGGGCGCGGACCACGATGCAAGCTGACGTTCGCCGAAAACTGGTTTTTATGGCGCAAATTGCCCTCATGGTCTTGCAAGATACGTCATCGCCATGATCATGGACTGCGCATTGGTCCACCTGCCGCCGAAACCGCCTAGCCTCTTTCGGTACTTTCCGTCGAAGCCCGCAGTGATCCGCGAAGCCGAGCTGCTTTACGTCCAATATCCGCTGTCGTTGCGGAACGTGGAGAACCTCCTGTTCGAGCGCGGATATTGCTTATCAAGTCCGAGCTTCAGCTTGGAGAGCCGAGTTCGCATCGGACTGTCAGCGCCCGCCTGACCGGTAAGCCGGACCGCTCAGATCTGTGTGGCGGTCCCCGCAACGGCGTAAAGGGTCACCAACATTCCGGTTATAAGCCCGCCCGTGCGATAGCTGCCCGTGCGCTGCCATGTGAAAATCGCGATGATCGCCACTGCAATTAACACTGGCACGAACTGCATGGCGATTACGGTGCTGAGCGGATCGAATGCGGTGACGAGCGAACCGGTCATGAACAACACCCCGTAGATCACCCCGAGCATCACGACGAAACCGGTCGTGAGTGTCAAAATCGCGGCGATGTAGCGCAGCCCGGCTGTGTCGCTGCGGACCGTCGCGCTGGCCAGCGATCTGGTCGTCACCAGAAAAGCGAGCGTCAGCGGCACGACGTAGATCGCCGCTATCGCCCATTGGCGGACGCTGGGAAGTTTTACCGCAACCACCCACAGCCGAAAATCTGTCTGGAACAGCCGATCGACGAGCCAAAGTGCGGCGTATCCAGCCGCAACTGTCGCGGCGGCCAGAAGGGCTGATCTGAGCCAGTCAGATTGATGCGTAATAGTGGTGCCTTTGATTAGGCGGCCTAGCAACAGGCTCAGACCAGCGCTGACCAAAGCCCAGAGTGTAATTTGCGTCGTAACCGCCTGCGGGAGCCATTGCGACGCCGGCAGCAGCAGCAAGGCCGCCATGAATGCTGGAAAGAACAGCAAGGCCGGAAGCCCGGTGCTTAACGCAAATCCCCTCCACCAGGCGCGATCGCGATATGCTGCCGCCGGGATCGCTGCTCCGCTCAGCGAGGCGAATACCGGCAATCTGAGCAGCGCATCAAACGCGCCGAGCATAATCATGACGAAGCCGACAAGGCCGATCCCCGTGCCGACCTCCTTCCAGTACCAGATCTGATCGCTCGCCGGTCTGGGCGCGCCGCCTATAAGCGTGGCGGCAAACCATTCGGTCGCATGTCCAATGGCGGCGGTTGACACATGATCGCCAGGATGGGTCGTGGACGGCTGATACAGCTTTCGCGCGGTCCCATCTGCGATCGCGCCATACAGGCGTTTTTCTGCAACTGGAGCATGGGTCCCGAATACGGATTGAAGCTTGCTGCTGGTCGCCACATCTTGCGCGCGGGCCACGCCCCACATGAGTTTCGAGAACTCGTCATAGCGGCTGAAGACGATCGCGAGATTGCGCGGCCAGGCAGGAGAGCCTTCCTGAGCATAAGGAGCGCCCGTCGAGGATCCTTCCAGGACCATCGATGAATAGGCGGCGGGCATGGCCGCCGCCGCCGCCAGCACCGTCCAGCCGCCCATGCTGTGCCCTTCAAGACCAATCTGATGGATATCGACCACCGGCAAGGATCGCAAATATCGCAGACCATCCGGGCCACCAAACCCGTTTGAGAATGCGGCGCCCTGGCTATAGCCGTGGCCGGTCTGATCAAGTGACAGGACAACGTAGCCGCGGCGGGCAAATTCGATGGCGAAACCGTCCTGCGTCTCGCGCGAGTTTATATAGCCGTGAACGGCAAGAATACCGGGCGCCGGGGTGGTGGGGGTGGCGTTTTTCGGAACATACAGCAAAGCGCTCATGACCGTGCCGTTCGTGCCGGTAAACCGTATGTCCCGAACAGTTGTGCCGTCGGTCGTCCGGACGCGGTGCGCCAGGAATGCCCCTGCCAGGACGATGGCCAATCCAGCCAAGATCAGCCACCAACGAGGTTTAGCGGCGCTGGCGTGAGCCATGTCTTTAGCTGTGACCGGCAATCGCACCCCTCCCGCGTTATTTCCCTGCCCATGATTCTAAGCGAATGCCGTTAACGAGGCAACTAAACGCTCGCGTGACAAAGATAACAAAGGATCGATACGCCAACGCTGTCGCTACAAAGCTGCCAGTCGCTCCGGGCCCATGCCGGCCAGCCGCTACCGGCCGAACGGGCCTTCAGCAAAATTGGCCTTAAGGGCTGAGCTGGAGGGGTACAGCGTCGGGCGTGTTTGGTGCTCTGCCCTGAGCGCCCCAAGCAAGGCCCAAACGCGGCCGAGTTCGGTATCCAGCGGTTTCCGATTGAAAGCGCACTGGCTCAGTCAAACCGCCAAAATTGCCCCAGCCTCTGCCCGGTCACCGAAAAGTCTGAACGGCAGGAACGTGCCCCCAACCTTGCCGTTGGTCGCGAACCTTGAGCAGCCAGCAAGCCGCCGTTCGCTCAGATGCGCGACTGCTGCCACTTGGCATTCGATGATTTGTGCAACGTCCCCCTCCCAGCAGCGGCGCCGATCATTGAGCTTTGCTCGCGTAAAAGGCGAGCCGCCTGGCCGGGCTCATGTCAATCTTGGCTGCGCGCCGACTTGAGCATCTTGAGCGACGAGCGATATCGGCGGGCCTTGGCGGTGTCGCCACTCAGCTTAGCGGCTCGGGCCGCGCCGAGAATCGAATTGAAACGCCCGGGAGTGCGGCGGAACGACTCCTCGAACTCCACGAGCGCTTCGGCCGGTTTGCCTGAGGCGAGCAGCACTTCGCCCACTTGTTCCCGTGCCGGAAGGATAGCGCCGGGCGTAACGGGATGCTTTTCCGTGGCTTCGTCGAGATGCGCAGCGTCTCGCATCAGCGTGACGGCCTGATCCGCCCGGCCTTCGGCCCAGGCAAGCCAGGCAGCCGCGATCTGGCGCTGTATCTCGACCTGCTTGCCCCAGTCATACTCGCCTGTTCGCGCGGGCAACTGCTCACGGATCGCCTGCAGGCGATTGGTCTCCCGGCGCGCGGCGGCAAGGTCGCCCTTGCGCGCGGCACCGATCGCGCGAGCAAAGTGTATGTTGGCCTCGGCCCAGGGATAGCGATCCCACGGGACCGCCTTGCGCGCGGCTGATGGCAGCACCAACGCCGCAGCTTCATCCCACTGCCGACGCTCGAGCGCGAACCGCGCTGGAACAGCGCTGAATGCGTACGCTACCTTGAAATTGGGGGGATCGACCCGCTCGATCGCGTTCAAGCGTTCGAGTACGGCTCGTGCGTTGCGCTCCTGACCCAGTTGCAGGTAGCCGTAAGCCAGATAGTCGAGCGCATGCAGTTGCTCGTCCCACGCTCCGGTCATGCCATGCGCCTTGGCATAGGCCACCGCTGCGGACTCCGCTGCCTGATTCGAGCGGACTGCTTCGTCCCACAACCCCAGTCTCGTAAAGATATGCGACGGCATGTGCTGCGCGTGCGCGGAAGCCGGCGCGATATCTGCGTAGGCCCGGGCAGCTGGTAAGGCGAGGTGCGCCAGGGCCGGATAATCATAGCCATGGATTAGGTAGTGCGTGACGCCCGGATGATTGGGATTTCGTTCAAGCATACGATTCAAAATTCCGGCGGCTTCGGTCTCGCGGGCGTACGTCGGGTCGACATCGATCGTGCCGGCGGCGATGAGCGCAAGCGCGTAAAATATCGCCGCTTCATCGTCATTGGGTTCACCGAGATGGAACTGCTTCATCGCGGCGGTATAAGCCAGCATCCGCGTGCCGTGATCGAGCTTGTCGGCGTTGCGATAAAAGGTCGATAGCGCTTCGATGAAGGCACGTTCGCGGTTGCTGGTCGCGCCGATTAGCCTGGCTCGATTGAGTGCACTTGCGCCTTTCTGCAACTCCGACGGGGATGGCGGGCCCCACAGCGGATGCAGGTTGCTCATGGCAACGCCCCAATAAGTCATCGCGCACCGCTCGTCTGCGGTCGCGGCGGCGAGATAAGCGTTCTCCGCTTCTTCGTACTCGAACGAATGCAACCACGCCGTCGCCACGTTGAACTGTCGCTGGGCCTCTACATTGCACGAGATCGGGAAGTCCACGGTGCCGAGCTTATGCTGGGCGTGCTCCAGTTGCGCGTGCGCGGGTGTCGCGACGAGTATCAGAGCGGCTAAAAACTGATTGCGCATGACCTATTTCTCCCACCATATTTTTAACACAAGGTTGAATGAGGATAAAGGCGGTGTCTGCTCAGCGCCCAGCGCGGCGGCCAAATCCGCCAAACCGGCCACCATTCCAAAAACGTTCGTTTTGCTCCCTCATTTCAGTCGTTAGAGGCGTCCACGTATCTTCTCGAAACTCACTCTCCGCTGAGCGGCGGCTGGGATAGATGCACCGATCAAAGTCCTGATTGGCCGAGCAGTGCCCCGATCCGATCCCGGACTTCGACCTCAGAAAAAGGGAACGACCGGAAGAACTTTTCGCGGGTAAGAGAAGGCTGTCGCTTCCGCGCTATTTCGATCCTCTCACGAGCATGGGCGAGATCGCCGGCCGCCGCATTGCAGACCGCAGCGATGACGTCGATTAACGCATGTGCACCCGGCTCGCGTGCTGCGCGTTCCGCCCAGGAGACGGCCGAAGCGGCTTCGTTACGCACCAAATGCGACAAGGCCCGGGTGGCTAGCATGGCGTAACGCAGCGGGTCGAGGGGGCTCAATGCCATCGCCCGGTCGGTGCTGCACTGACCGCCATCGCCGCGCGAAAGCAACGCCTGTGCCCAAGCCTGAGCGTATATACCTTGCGCGTAATTGGGGCTGAGGTCGGTCGATCGATCGAGCCAGGCGAGGCTGCCTTCAAGATCACCCGAGAGCCAGTGAGCGCGGCCCATGGCGAGGTTGGCAAACGGGTCGAGCGGGTCCAGTGTCACAGCCAGCTCGGCCGCCTGGCACGCAGCGGCGGTCGCGGTCGCGCGATCCGCATAGTCGAGAAACGCATCTTGAAAGCGCGTAAAGGATAGTCCGGCATGGGCGCGCGCAAACCCCTGATCCTTGGCGAGGGCGTGCCCAAAGAGGCCGGCAGCGGCGGCGTTGTCGGCTGCGGTGAAGCGGAACATGCGCTGCAACCCGAGGTGATAGGCGGACCAGGCATCCATGAGTTCGGGCGAACCAAGCCGCACGCGGCTGGCCTCGTGCAGAGGGATTTGCACCTCCAACGCGGCAACGACGCGCGCCACGATTTCAGCGCGAAGATCATGGACTGCGCCGACGCTGACTTTGAACCGCTCGGCCCAGACAATGCCCCCGTCGCTGGCTTTGACAAGTTCAACCGCTACGGCGACGCGATCGTCGAAGGCCTCGAGCGTTCCCGACAGGATGTAACGGACTCCGAGCATTTCGCCGATGCGGCGCAGGTCATGCGTGGGGCCGGTAAAGCGGAACGAGGAGGCGCGCGCGATGACGAACAACCACCGCAGGCGGGAAAGCGCCCGGATGATTTCATGGGGTAATGCCTCGGCGACAATGGCCAGCGGACCAGGATCGCCGATCGTTGACAGCGGCAGGACAGCGATCGAAGGACGAGCCGGTTCGATAAGTGGCTCGTCTTCACCAGCGGCGGCAACCGCTAGTGCTTTGGCTTCATCGACGTCGCCAACAAACCGAAAGCCGCGGCCGTGGATTGTGCGAACGACGCTTTGCGCGCCCCCATCGTCGCGGACGGCGCGGCGCGCGGATTTCACGCGGCTTGAAATGGCAGAATCGGAGACGATCCGCCCGTGCCAAACGGCGCTGACAATCTCGTCCTTGGTGACCAGCCTGTTTCGGTTAGCAACCAGGAACAGCAGGAGCGACAGTACCTGCGGCTCGACGGCGACCGCGACTTCGTTCTCGCGTAGCTCGAAACGGATGGCGTCGAGTTCGAATGGGCCGAAGCGGTAAATCATTGCTTCGAGAGTTTAACACATCGGTCAAATATCCACAAAGACTCCAAGCCTTCTGCAAGACTGGCCGAAGCGGTATCGCTAAAAGCTCGGAACACAACATCAAGGAGGTTCTCATGCCGCTGGTAAACATCGAAGTGATCAAAGGGGTGTTCACACCTGAACAAAAGGGCGCACTCATCGAGCGCGTGACCGAAGCGATGGTCTCGGTTGAAGGCGAAGCGATGCGGCCGGTGACCTGGGTGCGTATTCGAGAGTTCGAGGAGGGCGATTGGGCGATCGGCGGAAAGCGGCTCGCCGCCGCCGATGTCCACGCGCTGGCATCTTAGTCAAGGAGATGGAGATCATGAGCATGTTTTTTCGCACCGTCTGCCTTGGGATAGGAACAGTGTCAGCCTCGGTCGCGGTGGCTCAGACCGCGGCCGAAGCGCCGCTTGCCGTCCGGGCATCCGACTCCAACCTCAAATGGGGTTCCTGCCCGCCGATTTTCTCCGGCGATTGCGCGATTGCGGTGCTGCATGGCGACCCGGCCAAACCGAACGCCGATGTGTTCCTGCGCATAGGTGCCGGCACCGCGCTGCCGATGCACCGGCATACATCCGCGGAGCGCATGATTTTGGTGAGCGGAAAGCTCCGCGTCCATTATCGAGGAGCGGCGCCGGCGACGTTGGCGCCCGGTGACTATGCCTACGGGCCGGCGGGACTTGCGCACAGCGCCGTGTGCTTAGGGAAGCAGCGGTGTACGCTGTTTATCGCCTTCGAGGGACCGGTCGATGCGCTGCCCGATGCGAATTCCGCTCATTGACCGGAGCAATGTCCGTGGCATGGCGGTCACGCTCTTGCCTCGACCGGCGCCTTATTCATCAGCGAGCCGGGAATGGCAGCTGACTATGTTTTCGGTCAAAGAGCGGTCGTACCGCACCTGGACCTGCGGCCAGAAATTACTCCGCGAGTCTCTACGGATATGCTAAAAACCCAGGTTAAGGCGCCTCATCTTGTTTGATCGGAGTAGTTCGCATGACCGAGCCAGTCAACGAAACCGTCCTCAACGACCTCATCGGCAAGGTCATCGGCGATGTCGCCGGTGCGATGAGCCTCTTTATGGCCTATCTCGGCGACCAAGCCGGAGTATTCAGCGCGCTAGACGGCGCCGGTCGGTTGACGGTTGACGAGCTAGCCGCGAAGATCGGTCTCAACCCGAAGTACCTCCACGAATGGCTCGGCTCGGTCTGCGCAGCAGGCTACGTCCAACATCACGCCGACGACGAGACTTTCTCAATCACGCCCGAGCAGACGCTGGTCTTCACGCGTGAGGGTCAGCCCGCCTGCATGCAGGGGTTTTTCCAGCTGATCGTTTCGCAATTCGCCGGGCATGAAAAAGCGACCGAGGTTTTCAAGACCGGCAAGGGGCGACCGTGGGGCGATCACCCCCAGTGCCTGTTCTGCGGGACCGACCGGTTCTTTCGACCCGGTTACCAGGCCAATCTGGTCGAAAACTGGATTCCCGCGCTGGCGGGCGTGGAAGCCAAGCTGCGGGCCGGCGCCAAAGTCGCCGACATCGGCTGCGGCCACGGCTCCTCGACTGTGCTGATGGCTCAGGCCTATCCGAACTCGACGATCCACGGAATTGATCTACACGCCCCTTCGATCGAGGAAGCAAGGCTCAAAGCCGCTTCCGCCGGTGTCACGAATGTCGAGTTCCAAGTGGCCAAGGCCCAGGATTTTGCCGGAGAGGGATTCGATTTCGCCTGCATGTTCGATGCGCTCCACGACATGGGCGATCCCGTCGGCGCCGCGCGCCACATCCGCGAGACGCTCGCGCCCGGCGGTACATTCATGCTGGTCGAGCCGATGGCAGGGGATACGATGGCCGAGAATATGCACCCGCTCGGGCAGATCTTCTACGCCGCCTCGTGCACCATCTGCACGCCCAACTCGCTGTCGCAGGAAGTCGGGCTCGGGCTGGGCGCCCAGGCCGGCGAGAATCGGCTGGCCGAAGTCTGCCGGGAGGCGGGCTTCACGCAAATCCGTCGTGCGGCAGAGACGCCAACCAATATGGTGCTTGAAGTCACCGTCTGAGGCTTGCAGTTCGATCCCCGCAGCGTCTTGAACGGTTTTTACGCGCCGGGAGATTTTAACTGGGCCATATCACCTGCGGTTGACGCTGTTTGATGGTCCTTGGGCGGGTTCCTCGCTGGCGCCTGCGCGGCGACCGGCGCGATCCGCATTGTCGCTCCCGTGGCGGCGGCGCAGTTGCCGTAAAAACTTAACCGGCGCAATGGTTCGGATTTTCTCAAGTCGCAGACATCGGCGGCGCAAGCATCCCCATCCAGGCCACTAGTCCCAGGATCGCCAGTGCCGCGCCCGCTTCCCACGCCATGCTGCGGCGCAATGCCGCAACCGCGCTCACCGCGTCGCCATGTGCCAGCGCCGTTTCAAGTGCCGGCGTGAGCCGAAAGCGGTTGGCGGCGGCCAGCGCCACCATCGCCGCAAACAGCGCGAGTTTGATCAGGAGCAATTGCCCGTAGCGCGTGAACGGCAGTTCCAGTACGTGCATCGGACCAACCAGCATGTAACTGTTGACCAGCCCGCTGGCCACGATCACGCCGACCACGATGCTGCCGATCACTGAAAACCGATCGAGCGCGCGGTGCGACAGGCGCAGATGGTCTTCGGTCATTGCCGCGACCGGGCGCAGCAAGAGCCAGCCAAACGCTGCAATCCCGCCAATCCATGCCCCGGCCGCGAGCAGGTGGAAGATGTCGGCCCACAGATGCACCAGGCCCCCCCGGCCTTCGCTCGCCGCGCCGTGACCGGTCCAGGCAAGCGAGGCGAGCGCAATGCCTGCAGCCCCGGTCATCACCGCAAACGGGGCTGCGCCTGTACGCTGGCCGGCGGCCCATGCGAAACCCAGCGTCATCAGCAACGCAGCGGTCCGCACCTGCCAGGCGGTGCCGATGCTGGTCTGGGTGATCACCATGCTGAGCGTTTCGCGGTCAATCCCGGACAAGGAAACGCCCGCCATCGCCGCGGTCAGCGCGGCAATGCCCAGTGCGGAAAGTGCCAGACCCAGCACGGCCAGGCCCGCGATCAGCGCGCGGAACGGCAACACCGATTGCCGCTCCGCGCGCCTCAGACTGTAAAGCCCGAACAAGGGCAATCCGAACAACAGCATCAGGTCGACATACAGCGCAGCCCTGACGGTGACGGAGAGCCAGTCGGCCATCGGGCTATTTCACCGTGAAGGTGAAGTTGCCCTGGATGCGGTGGGTATCGGCTGCCACGGCGTGCCAGGTCACCCGGTAGGTTCCAGCCGTCAGCGCGCGGCGCATCAGCAGGGTCAGCGTCTTGCGGTCCTTGCCGATGGCCGCCGTAAAGCCGGTTATTTTCATCGGCGCATGGTTGGCCATGCCGGGCATTCCGGTCATCACCAGCTCGGCGCCGGTCATCGGGCCGATCAGGGCCTCGCTGAATTTCAGCTCGATTTTGCCGGGCTTGGCGACGCTGGCGTTGGCCGAAGGCGTTGAGGAGAGCAGTTTGGGATGCGCCTGTGCGGCCCCGGCAAAGGCCAAGGCAGCAAGGATCGGGGCGGTCAGCAAATAGCGGGTGCGAAACATTTCGGTCTCCGGGGGTCTGGTGGGGTGTACCGATAATACGCGGGCGCGCCATCAGCCCCTCAACCAATTTGGCGCAATGTGCTATCAAGGGGTCTGGCGCTCGGCTGCGTATTGGAAGACAGAACGTTTGGAGGCGCTGCACCATGACCGATCTTGACGATACGCTGAGCCGACTTGCCGCAGCGCCCGTGCCCTACGGCCTGGCCGCGATCGACGACGCTGTTTTGACGCGCCTGACCCTTCGCGGTGTCCAGATCCCGGCCAGCGCGCTCGGGCTTGCTGCGGTTGCATCATTGTTGGCCGGGGTGGCAGGAGCAGCCTTGCCCAGCACCCGCGCCGAGGCGGCGACCAGCGCGCCGTTTGGCCTGCCGTCAGCGCTCGCCCCGTCCTCGCTGCTGGCGAGCAGTGAATGAACAACCTGCAGCGCAGCTTGCTCATCGCCGCTATCGCGTTTGCCGCCGCCGTCGGGGGCGTGGTGGTCGGGCGCGCAGTGGTGGGCCAGCCCCCGCAGGCTGAGACTGCAATGCACCGCCTGCTGCACGATCAGCTCAATTTGTCAGCCGCGCAGCACGCCCAGATCGAGGCAATCGAAAAACGTTTTGCCGTGCGCAAGCAGGCGCTGGAGCTTGAACTGCGCGCCGACAATGCCAGGCTGGCGGGGGCGATCGAGGCCGAGCATGGCTTTGGCCCGCAGGTCAGCGCCACCATTGATCATTCGCACATGGTGATGGGGCAGCTGCAAAAGGAAACGCTCGAGCATGTGTTCGCCATGCGCTCGGTCTTGCAGCCCGCTCAGGCAGCGCAGTTTGACCGGGTGGTCGTCAAGGCGCTGACGCAAGACCCCGATTGAGCCGTCAGGCATGAGCCTTGACCTGTCGCAAGCATCGGACGGTGAACTGGCGGCGCTGCACCTGAACGGCAGCGAAGCCGCCGCGCGCGCGATCATGCACCGCCACCGCGCGCCGATTTACCGGCTGGTGCAAAGCCATATCGGCGATGCGAGCGAGGCGCTGGATGTGACGCAGGAGGCGTTTTTCGCGGCGTTTTCCGCACTGCGCAGCTACGATCAGGCGCGCCCGCTGCGCGTCTGGCTCTCGCGCATCGCGATCAACAAATGCCGCGATTGGGCGCGGCGGCGGGCGGTGCGGCGGTTCTTCACCTTCGCCGCCCCGCTCGAGGCGGCCGATCACACCGCCGCCGCTCTGGTCCCGGCCGATCAGGCGCTGGCCGCGGCGCAGGAACTGGCGGCCGTCCGGCTGGCGATCGCCGCGCTCCCCCCAGCGCTCAAGGAACCGCTGATCCTGCGCACGATCGAAGGCCTGTCCGAAACCGAAACCGCGCAGGCTTTGGGGATCAGCAACAAGGCGGTCGAGACGCGGCTGTACCGGGCGCGGGCAGCGCTGGCCAAGGCGGTTGCGCGGTGATCGGCACGGTTGATGCACCAAGCGGTCTAGCCGTGGTTCAAAGGTGTCTAGGCCGGGTACAGAGGGGACGAGGGGGTGTAGCAAGGCGGATATAACTGGCAGAGATTTCAGTGAAATATGTTATATTTCAATGGGTTATATCGGATTTTCCGTGCTAATCGCCAGCTGCTGAGCAATTCACTGTGCTGCAGAGCCGCATCGGAAAGCTGCGCTCGGTCCCTAACAAACTTGGCCGGTGTAGGAAAATCTGGCGATCAATTGGTCAGATTTGTCCTGCGGCGGTTTTGGGCGCGATGTCGATGTTTGTTCATCACTGTGGCAGGAACCCCCCACACAAACCCATGAGGGCATCCCCCCGCCGCTGCGTATAGGAACCAAGGGCATTCCCCCGGCACCAGTTCCAAGGACAATCATGCGCGACCACATCGACCGCCGTCAGTTTTTTCGCGCCGCTGCATTTACCGGCGGCGGGTTGGCGCTGGGCGGGGCGTTGCCTGCCTGGGCGGCCTCCGGGCATGGCGGCATGGCGGGCATGGCTGCGGCCAGCACCGCGCCGGGCACGCTCTCGGGCGAAGACATCGCGCTGACCATCGGGCATTCGGCGTTCACGGTGGGTGGGCGCAGCGGCCATGCGGTGACGGTCAACGGCAGTCTGCCCGCGCCGCTGATCCGGCTGCGCGAGGGCCAGAGCGTGCGGCTGTCGGTCACCAATACGCTGTCCGAAGACAGCTCGATCCACTGGCACGGGATCCTGCTGCCGTTCCAGATGGACGGGGTGCCGGGGCTCAGTTTCCCCGGGATCAAGCCGGGGCAGACGTTCCGCTATGAATTCCCGGTCAAGCAGGCGGGGACCTATTGGTATCACAGCCATTCCAATATGCAGGAAGCGATCGGGCTGTATGGCCCGATCGTGATTGATCCGGCCAATTTCGTTTCCGGGCGCGCGGAACCTGCGCCGTATGACCGCGAGCATGTGATCGTGCTGTCCGACTGGAGCTTTCTGCATCCGCATCAGATCATGCAGAAGCTCAAGGCGATGCCGGGCTATTTCAATATGCAAAAGCAGACGCTGGCCGATCAACTGGCGGGCAAAGGCCAGAGCGCCAAGGAGCGCGCCGCGTGGGGCAGGATGCGGATGGACCCGACCGATATTTCGGACGTGACCGGATCGACCTACACCTATCTGATCAACGGCCACGGCCCGCAGGAGAACTGGACCGGGCTGTTTGCGAGCGGCGAGCGGGTGCGGCTGCGGATCATCAACGCCTCGGCCATGACCAATTTCAATGTCCGCATACCGGGCCTGCCGATGACGGTGATCCAGGCCGATGGTCAGCCGGTGCAGCCCATTGAAATCGACGAGTTTCAGATCGGTGTCGCCGAAACCTATGATGTGATCGTGCGGCCCACCGGGGACGCGGCCTATGGCCTGATCGCCGAATCGATCGACCGTTCGGGGCAGGTGCGCGGCACGCTCGCGCCGCGGCTGGGGATGGTCGCGGCGATCCCGCTGCTGCGCGAGCGCCCGCTGCTGACCATGCGCGATATGGGCATGGGCGATATGAGCGGCGATATGGCCGGAATGGACCACAGCGCGATGGATCCTAGCAAGATGGACACGGGCGGCCACGATATGGGCGCGATGAACATGCGCGATCCCGCGGTTGCCCCGCAGGTCAAGCTGGGTCCGGGGGTGCAGATGCTCTCGCCCGCGCCGGCCGACCGGACCGGCGACAAGCCGACCGGGCTGGAGCAAGTCGATCACCGCGTGCTGACCTATCGCGATCTCAAATCGCTCGTGCCCAATCCCGATCCGCGTAAACCCTCGCGCGAAATCGACGTTCACCTGACCGCGAATATGGAACGCTACATGTGGTCGTTCGATGGCGAGGCGTTCAGCGAGGCCACCGAGCCGATCCCGTTCCGGCTGGGCGAGCGGGTCCGCGTCAACCTGATCAACGATACGATGATGCCGCATCCGATCCATTTGCACGGGCACTTTTTTGAAGTGGTAACGGGCAATCCGGGTCATCATCCGCTCAAGCACACGGTCAACGTGCTGCCCGGCGGCAAGGTCGCGTTTGACCTCACCGCCGATGCTTACGGGGATTGGGCATTCCACTGTCATATGCTGCTGCACATGCACGCCGGGATGTTCCGCACCGTCACTGTGCGGCGCGAGGAGGCTGCGGCATGAAGCTGCTCCTGCCCGCGATCGCCGCACTGGGGCTTGCATCGCCCGCAAATGCCCAGATGGCCAGTATGCCGGGGATGGAAATGCCGGCCAAACCTGCGCCTGCAGCCAAACCCGCGCCGGAGGCCGAACCGAGCGACCCTCATGCCGGTCACGATATGGCGGCGATGCCGCAGCTGGAGAGCGCGCCCGAAGCGCCGGCGACCGATCCCCATGCTGGCCACGATATGGCGGCCATGCCCGCCGCCGCCGCAACCGGGGATGAACCCGGCAACGAGCCTGCACCGGCGCCGCCGGGCGATCACGCGGCCGAGGCCTTTTTCGATCCGGCTGAGCTGGCGCTGAGCCGCAAGCTGATGGCCAAGGAAATGGGCGGCGCGACCTATTATAACGTCATGTTCGATCTGGCCGAAGTCCAGGCCCACAGCGGTGCGAACAGCTATCGCTGGGACGCCGAGGCTTGGTTTGGGGGCGATATCAACCGCTTTGTCGTCAAATCCGAAGGGCGCGGCGATTTTCGCGGGACAACCGACGACGCCGAGGTTCAGGCGCTCTATTCGCGCGCGATCGGGCCGTATTTCAACCTGCAAGGCGGGGTGCGCTATGACATCCGTCCCACCCCGTCGCGCGGCTATGCCACCATCGGCATCGAAGGGCTTGCGCCCTACTTTTTCGAGGTCGGCGGCGCGCTGTTTCTGTCTGACCGGGGTGACGTGCTGGCGCGGGTGGAGGGCCATTACGACCAGCGCATCACCCAGCGGCTGATCTTGCAGCCCCGCGCCGAGCTGAACTTTGCCGCGCAGGATATGCCCGCCACCGGCATCGGCGCGGGCCTCAGCGATATCGAGCTGGGCTTGCGGCTGCGCTATGAGATCAAACGCGAATTTGCGCCCTATCTCGGCGTCTCCTATGACAGCAAGGTTGGCAAATCGGCACAGTTTGCGCGGACCGATGGCGAGCGCGTCAGCGCGGTCAGCTTCGTGTTGGGTATCCGCTCCTGGTTTTAGGCCTGCAGCACGAAAGCCAATAGCGAGCGGGCCGGATCAAGGCATCAAGCTCATCGAGAACCCGGCTGTCAGGAATGGCGCCGGCATCGACCGGTGCGCAGGCTCGGCCGGGTGAATCGAGATCGCGGCGCGCTGCGTTTCGAGCAAGCAGGATAAGGAAGCCGCCTAATCCGTCATGCCGGCGACATGGCCGCGCCATAATAAACGGGTCTGCTGAAAATTTCCGGGAACCAAATCGTCATCCCGCTCGTTGAGCAGTTTCCAACGACAAATTCACCTTTTTTATTCATTAAAACAGATAGATACCTCATTGACCAGCCGCCCCGAACCTGTCTATCAGGGGGGCATAGTATTTGGTCGCAGGTCTGCTTTTGGGGCCTGCGGCTGCAACAGGAGTTTACCCATGAAGAATTCATCGGCGCGGCTTGCGCTGCTCAGCAGCGTTTCAACCGCAGCGGCAATTTTCCTTCTGCCCGTCAGTGCCCAGGCGCAGGTGACGACGTGTTCGCAAGTAGGCACCACGATCACCTGCGTTGACGGGGCCGCCACGGTCCTGACCGCCACCACCAGCCCGACGACCACGACGGTCGCGGGCGCTGGTCTGGTTACGACCGATACTACGGGCGCCTCAACCACGACATATGTCGCCACCGGACCGATCGCGACGACCGGGGTTGGCGCGGTAAACCTGACCTCGACCGGCGGTGCACTCAGCTTCACCCCGTCGGGCACCGGCGCGCCGGTGAACATCACCACCATTGGCGGTATTGGTGCCAACGGCCTGACCATCAACGCCGCCGGGCAGGCGGCCACCGTCACCGCCGGCAATATTGCCACCAGCGGTACGAACTCGTTTGGTGTGCTGGCCACCGGCGGGACCGGCCTCACGCTGAGAACCGGCAACATCACCACCACCGGCACAACCAGCACCGCCATCGACGCGGCCGCACAGACCGGCAACATCGCGATCACTGCAGGCAACATCACCGCAACCGGCAGTGGGATTCGCGCTTTTGGCTCGAGCACTGGAACCAACACGATTGTCGCGGGCAATGTCGCCGCCGGTGACCGCGCGATCTCCGCCAGCGGCGGAACGGTTTCGGTCACTGCAGGCACCGTCACCACCTCGACCAATGGCGGCACCACCCCAGGCGGCATTGGCGTCTTGGCGCAGGCCGCCACCGGAAACGCCACGGTCAGGACCGGCGCCGTCACCACGGTCAATGGCGCAGGCATCTTTGCCCGGGCCACCAGCCCCACCGGCGCTGTCGATGTCAGCGGTTGCCCAACCGTTTCGACCACCGGCAACTTTTCGACCGCGGTCATCGCGGTCTCCAATGGCGGACCAGTCACGGTCAATTGCGGCGTGCTCACCACCACTGGTGACGGTAGCAACGGCGTACTGGCGCTTGCGGGCGGCGGAAATATCCTGGTTAACATCACCTCGGCGACAACCGCAGGGGTCGGTGCCTACGGCTTGACTGCCAACACCAGCGGGACCGGCACTGTGACCACCAATGCGGGGGTCATCACCACCACCGGGGTTGGTTCAACAGGTTTGTACAGCCGGGCCGGCACCGGCGCGATCGACGCGGGCTATGGCAACATCACCACCTCGGGCGTGGCCAATGTCGGCAACAGCGCCAGTGCACTTGATCTTGCGTCCACCGGAACGATCAACCTGCGCGGCGCGGGTGCCACGCTGCGCACCAATGGCGCCGGGGTAACTGCGGCACTGATCAGCGGTGCGGGCGTGACCGGCAACCTCGGCAACGTCACCACCACCGGCCTGGGCGCGCAAGGCGCGATCATCACCTCGACCGCGCCGGTTAATCTGACTGTCGGCAACGTCGCGACAACCGGCAATGGCCTTACCGTCAATGCCGGGGCCAATGCTGTCACGCTCGCCACCGGCACGGTCACCGCGACGGAAGCGGGGGCAACCGGTACGGTCATCAACTCGACCGGTGCGGTTACCTTCACCGGCGGCAAGCAAACCGCCAATGGCGCGAACGCTCTGCTCATCAATGGCGGTGCGGGGGCGATTAACGCTACCGTCGCTGGCGCCGCAACCACGGGTGTCGGCACGGCGGTGGCAATCACCGGTACCGGTCCGCTGACTTTTGCCAACACCGGGTCGATCACCACCACCGGACCAACTTCGAGCGGGATCAACATCTCGGGTGTCACCACTGCGACGGTAAATTGCGGCAACGTTTCGACCACCGGGGCAAACAGTCCCGCGGTTGTCATCGCGGCTAACGGCACCACCAACGTGACGTGCGGCACCATCAGCACCACCGGCGCAGCCAGCGATGCCATCCTCGTCAGCAACACTGCCGGCACGACCACCGTCACCGGCGGCACGACGCTGGCTACCGGCGCGGATTCGCGCGGCATTGTGGTCAGCTCATCGGCTCCGGCTGCGACTGGGCTGGTTACGGTCAACACCGGCACGGTGACTGCCAACGGCAACGCTGTCGTGGCAACTTCGACCGGCGGCGCCAACCTGATCGTCAACGCCACGGGTAACGTCACTTCGGCAACTGGCACCGGCATCACCGCGACCACTGGCGGTACAACGCTGGTCACGATCGGCGCGGGCACCACCACCACCGGCGTCCAGGGCGTCAATCTGCAGGGCACCGCTGGCAATACGCTGATCGTCAACGGCACGTTGCGCAACACCGGCGGCACCACGCCCTACTCGGTGCTTGCGGGCGGCCCGTTCACGCTGACACTGGGCTCAACCGGCAGCATTGTCGGACCGCTGGCGTTCACCATCGGTAATGACACCTTCAACAACCAGGGCACCTTTGCTCTGCCCGCGTCGCTCGATTTCCTCGCGGGGAACGATGTCTTAAACAACACCGGCACGCTTACGGCCTTCACTGGCACCTCGCTCGTCAGCAATCTTGAGACGTTCAACAATGCCGGCGGCCTGATCGATATGCGCGATGGCGCGGCCAACGACATCGTCAACCTCGCCAATTCCAACTACGTCGCCTCGGGCAATGCGCGCCTCGGCATCGATGTGGTGGGAACCGGCGGTCTTAACACGACGGATCGTCTGGTCATCGGCGGCACCACCACCGGAACCACCGCCGTACTGGCGAACTTCATCAACCCGGTAATCGACCCCACCGGCGCGCTGCTCGTCGATTCGTCGCTCAACAATCTCACCGCCGGGCAATTTGTCCTGAGCGGGACGACCAGCTTCGGCCTGATCAACTACGGGCTTCAGGTTCGCGGCGGTGATGCGTTCGTGGTCTCGACCCCCGATGCCCGCGTCTTCGACACGGTCTTCGTCGGCCGCCAGATGCGCGATCTGTGGTACAGTTCGGCCGATGCCTACAACGCGTATGCTGCGGCGCGCCGGGTCAGTTTCGGGCAGGAACGCAGCCATCCGCTGGGCATCTGGGCGCAGCTTTACGGCGAACGTCAGACGACCGGTGAGCGCACCCGCACCGCGACCGCTTTTGGCACGTCGTTCACCGCGGCGGACCGGATCCGCACCGATTACCGCGGAGCGCAAGTCGGGCTCGACTTTGGCTCAGCCAACTTCGTGGTCGGTGTGACCGGTGGTTATGAACGGGCGCGGGGCACCAGCGACGCGGCCAGCCTAATCTCTACCGAAGGCTATAACTATGGTGCCTATGTCCAGCTTGGCATGACCACCGGACTTTATGCCGGGGCGCTGATCAAGCGGGACGATTACCGCACTTTGCTCACCAACGGCGCGTTCCAGAATGGTTTTGCCAACCCGCACTCGCGCAGCACCGGGGTGGAAGGCGAAGTGGGCTTCCGTACTGGCGGTAATAATACCATCAACTTCGACCTTGGCGCGGGCCTGGCCTACGTCGACTCGAGCATGGACACATTCAACTTCGGCAACATCAGCTTTGCCGAAGATCAAATGACCAGCATGCGCGGCCGGGTTCATGTGCGGGCAACCTTCGCCGGGTCGATCGCACCGTTCATCGAGGCCCGCGGCTTCCATGAATTCCGCGGCGACAACAGCTATCTGCTGCGCAGCGGCTCGAGCTCGACCACGCTTGATGGCAATGGCAAGGGCAGCTGGGTGCGGCTTGAAGGCGGCATCGGCGGCGGATCCAACGGTGGCCCGCTGCTCAGTGTCTGGGCCAACGTTGGCGACACGCAGGGTTACGGTCTGCGCGCTGGCTTCCGCTTCTAGGCATCAGACTATTTGAAAACGGGCGTCCGGTAATCCGGGCGCCCGTTTTTGTATCGGCACCGCTCACGCAAGCCCGTGCCGCTGCCCCCCCGCTGGCAGGTCAAAGGAACGGACGAAGCGCCGAAAATACGTCCTGCAAGCCCACCACTCCAGTTTCAAGCCGCAATGCCTGAAGCGCGCTGTCCGTGTTCAGGGTGTAGTCCGAAACCCCTTGCGTCGTTCCAATTTTCTGGCCGCCGAGCGATCGGACCAGATTGGCGGCGGCGCGGTTTTCAGCGAGGATTTGCACATCCATCGCGGCAATTCCTTCGTTTCGGCAGTGGCTCAGCAAAACCGCCGTGAGCATGCGGGCCAGCCCCAGTCCGTGGTATGCGTCTACAATCCCGACCGCGAATTCGGCGTGGCTGCTGAGTACGCTCTCCCTGACCGCATGCACCGCACCAATCGCGAGCTTGTCCGGGTCGTCGGTCAGGATGGCACCCCACGCCAGATGATTGTGACCATCGACATCGACAAGCTTGGCAATGACCCGATCGGGCGGCGCGGGTGCGACCGAGAAAAACCGCAGATAGCGGGACCGGCCCGACAACAATGCGATCCCTCGCCGCATGCGCGGCTCATCGGTTGGACGAATTGCGCGAATGCAAATTTTGTTGCCATTTTCAAGCTGGGTGTGAACAATCGTGTCACCGATCAGGGGCGGCCCGGCAGCAGTGGTCATCGCATCTCTCCGGGGAACCTTCAGCGAGCCGCATCCGGCGTCCAGTTTGGCTTAAACCGGCGCGGGGCGCAACACCGGGTGCAACGGCTGACGGCGGCAGGTCAGTGGATGCAGCGCAGCCCAGATTGAACCTGGCACCTTGGCTATGGTGCTGGATTGGGGCTTCCAGTATGAACCGAGCCGAAGGTTGCAGCCGTTTCTGCAACCCATCAGACGAGGAATCAAGCCAGTGAAGCTGATCGCATTCGGCGGCCGCGCCGCTGCCGCGTTGACTGCGCTTGCGGTCGTCGTCGCCGCCGGCGCGGCGGACGCGGCCCGCCAGACCGCGCCCGCCGCGGCACGTGCGCTCACTACCGCGCAACCGGCGGCCGCGCGGTCGGCCGAACTGCCCGAGCTGGCCGGGCTGGGCATCATGGCGATCGGCACCGCGCGTTATGACGTGGCGGTGGGCGCGCGCACCATCGGTGTGCGGCTGTGGTATCCGGCACGGACCTCCCCAACAGCGAAGCGCGAGGTCTATCGACACACCGCGCACGCAGCCAGCGCACCGCCGTATCCGATCACCGAACAAGGCAGCGCGGTGAACAGGGCGGCGGCGCTGGGCGGGAGTTACCCGTTGATCGTTATGTCACACGGCTTTGGCGGATGGGACACGCACATGAGCCAGCTGGCCGAAGCGCTCGCCTCGCACGGCTACGTGATCGCCGCGATCGACCACCGCGACGCGCCGTTTTCAGATGTACCGGGCTTTCTCGTCGCGTTCGGCGCAGTGCTGCTCAATCGCGCTGAAGACCAGCGCGCGGTGCTGCGCCAGCTGTTGGCCGGGCGGTTGGGTGCAGCCGACGTGGTGGCGCAAACCGACCGGAGCGCCATTGGCCTGATCGGCTATTCGATGGGCGGGTATGGGGCGCTGACCACCGCTGGCGCGGTGCTTGATCCGCAGGCCCCGGCATTGGCGCAGCTGCCCGAGCAAGCGCGGCAACGGGCGGTACGGCGCGACGACGAACTGGCCGCCCGGATCAAGGCCGTGGTCGCCCTGGCCCCGTGGGGTGCGCAGCCCAGCGCGCGCGCCTGGAGCGACCAGGGGCTGCGCGGCCTGACCGCGCCGCTGCTGCTGATCGATGGCAGCCTCGATGACGTGGCCGATTACGCGCAGGGTGTGCAGCGTATATTTTCCAAGGCAGAGCGCGCCAACCGCTATTTGCTGACGTTCCGCGGTGCGGGCCATAACATCGCCGGGAACCCGGTGGCGCGGCGCGGCGACGAGGCGTTCTCGACCATCGAGTATTTCAACGATCCGGTCTGGCGGCAGGAGCGGATCGTGGCCATCGACCAACACTTCATGCTCGCCTTCTTCGATGCCATGCTCAAGCACGATGCGCCCAAACTGCGCTATCTGGACGTACCAACCCGCCTGTCGGATGACGGCCAGTGGCCTTCAGCCTTTCGCGCGCAATGGGGCGGCACCGTGGCGGGCGATGCCCAGCCCGGCTATTGGCGCGGGTTCCAGCGGCGGTGGGCGCGCGGGCTCGAACTCGATCACCAGCCCGCTGGCAACTAAACCAGTTCGCCGATTTCCGCGACCGCCAGACCGTGCTGCGCGATCAGTTCGGAAATATCGTCGATCCGCGCCATTTCCCCGTCGTCGCGCATGATCGAGCAGATCACCGCAGCCTCGCCCATGCCGGCCCGGCGGGTGAGCTCGATCGCCGCTTCGAGCGCGGCCGGGCGTTCGGCAATCCCGCCCGGCGCGGCGATCAGCGGGAACACGTGGCCGGGCGAAACCAGATCGTCGGCGCTCGCCCCTGCAGCCATGGCCACGGCAATGGTCTGCGCGCGGTCAGCCGCAGAAATCCCGGTCGAGACCCCCTCGCGCGCCTCGATCGAGCGGCCATGCGGCCGGCCTGACTGACGCGCGACGCCGGGATTGATCAGCCCGATCCCCAGCCGCATTGCATGCGCCGGGGTGAGCGCAAGGCAGATCAGCCCGCGGCCATGGGTGGCCATGAAATTGATCGCCGCGGCATCGGCATGGCGCGCGGCCATGGCGAAATCGATATCGCCGCCGCGCAGCCGGTCGCCGGTCAGGACCACGATCCGGCCGGCCGCCAGCGCCGCCAGCGCAGGTTCGAGCGCGCTGCTCATTGGAGCCCCGCGGCAAAGGCTGCCGCACCGCGCCGGACTTGCGCACCGACCAGTTCAAGCTGCATCCGCGCGCGATCTTCGAGGCATTCGCCATCGGGGGAGAACAGGCCCTGATAGGTGCGGATGGTCGCGCCCATCGGGGTTGGCCAACCGCGCAGCGCGTGGACAATCGAGCGCAGCGTCAGCAAAGTGCTCATCGTCGCCTGATCGCCATAGGCGGTGGCGATCAACCCGACCGCCCGGCCATCGAGGTACGGCCGTTCGTCGCGTGAAAGTTCTTCCAGATAGTCGAGCGCGTTTTTGACCAGCCCCGAAATCGTGCCGTGATAACCCGGCGCGGCAATCAGCAAGCCGTCGGCGCGGCGCACCGCTTCGACCAGCTCGGCGCCGTCGGCCAAGGTGTGATCGGCTCCGCGGTAATGCGGGAGCGCGGCCAGATAGCGTCCGCCGAACACTTCCACCTTGGCCCCGTCGGAACCGGCGGCTGCGGCGGCCAGGCGCAGCGCCTGTTCGGTGGTGCTGCCGGGATTGACGGTGCCGCCAATGGCCACGATGCGAATCGTCACTTTGCGTCCTTTGCAGTGTCGAACACCAGCGGCCCGTGCTGCAATTGCGGCAGCACATGGCGGGCGAACAGATCGGCCTCGGCCGCATGCGGATAGCCCGAGAGGATGAACGATTCGATCCCCTCGGCCTGATAGGCGCGTAATTTCCCCAGCACCTGATCGGGATCGCCGACGATCGCCGAGCCGCAGCCCGAACGCGCGCGGCCCACCCCGGTCCACAGGTTGTCCTCGACAAAGCCATCGCCGCCCGCCGCACCGCGCAATTCGGCCTGGCGCTGAACGCCGTAGTTCTGCGCATCGAGCGACTTTTCGCGAATCGCGCGGCCGATGTCATCGTCGAGCTTGGAGACCAGCCGATCAGCATAGGCGCGCGCCTCATCCTCGGTGTCGCGCACGATCACGTGGACGCGGTAGCCGAATTTGAGCGTGCGGCCGAACCGCGCCGCGCGCGCGGTCATGTCGGCGATCGTTTCGCGGACCTTGTCCATCGTATCGGGCCACATCAGGTAAACATCGCAGCCCTGGGCCGCGCATTCGCGCGCCTCGTGGCTGAGCCCACCGAAGTAGAGCGCCGGGGGCTGGCCCGAAATCGTGGTGATCCGCGGCGGGTCGAGCTGCATTTGCCAGAATTCACCTTGATGATCGAGGTGCTGACCCGACAGCAGTGTTTTGATGATCGCAATCGCTTCAGTCGTGCGGGCATAGCGCGCGGCGCTGGCGATTTTCTCACCGGGCATGTCCGACGAGATAATGTTGACGTTGAGCCGACCACCCGTCCCAGCCGCATTTGGTCCAAGAATGCGGTCGAGCGTGGCGATCCGCCGGGCCAGCTGCGGCGGCCAGTCCTCGCCGATGCGGGTTGCCCAAAGCAGCTTCATCCGCCGCAGGAACGGGGCAATCGCGGCGGCGAACACCGTGGTGTCGAGCCCGAGTGCATAGCCTGACGGCAGCAGGATATTGTCGAACCCGCCCTGTTCAGCCGTCAGCGCAATATTGCGGCAATGCTCCCAACTCGATTGCAGCATCGGGTCGGGCTGGCCGAGGAATTCATAGTCATCGTCGCACAGCGCCGAAAACCACGCGACTTCGCACTGCTGGGCAGAATTCATGGCAAGCGCTCCCCCCGTGCGGCGACCAGCACCGCGTACCAATCAGTGCGGGTCCAGCGCACCGTCAATGCCGCTGCGCCTTCGGCAATCCGCGCCGGGTTTTGCGAACCGATGATCGGGACGATCCCGGCGGGGTGGGCCATCAGCCAGCTATAGGCCGCCACGCTGCGCGATACGCCTTGCGCCTCGGCGACCACATCAAGCGCCGCGCTCACTGCGATATCATGCGCGCCCTTGGGTTCAAGCAATTGCCCGCCGCCGAGCGGTGACCAGGCCATCGGGGTCAGGCCCAATTCCATCGCCTGATCGAGTTCACCGTTTTCGAAACAGGTGATCCGCAGCGGTGAAATCTCTGGCTGGGTAGCGACCAATTTGTGGCCGAGAAAATGATTGAGCGCGCTGGTCTGGGCCTGGGTGAAATTGGAGACACCCAGCGTCCTGATCTTGCCCGCTGTCACCGCCGCGTCGAGCGTGCGCGCGACCTCTGCCGGGTGCGCCAGAATGTCGGGGCGGTGGATTTGCCAAAGATCGATCGTGTCGGTCTTGAGCCGCTTGAGTGACGCATCGATCGCTGCGTTCAGATAGTCGGCGCTCTGATCGTACGGCAGCGGCGGCATGATCCCGCCTTTGGTCGCCAGCACCATGCGCCCGCGCAGCCCCGGTTCGGCCGCCAGTACCTCGCCCAGCAAAGCCTCTGCATCGCCGAACCCGCCCACACCGTTGAAGCCGTAAATATCCGCGGTATCGAGCAGGGTTATCCCGGCATCGAGCGCGGCGTGGACCAGCCGCGCGGCTTCGGCGGCAGAGCGTCCATTCTCGGCCAGCCGCCACATCCCCCAGGCAATCGGCGAAATGGCAATTTTGCTGCTCCCAAGGGTGCGGCTGGCAGGTACGGCGGGCAAAAGGCTCATGGAAAAGTCCTGGCTGGCGGCGCGACCGATGCGCGCTCGATCAAGGTATGGGGAAGGCGGCGGTGATTGATCACGCCCCCGGCGATCAGAATTTCGGTCGCGGTGCGCGCCAGTTCGGCCATCGGCTGGTGCACCGTCGTCAGCGGCGGCCAGACCGTGCGGGCGAGCGTGGTATCGTCGAACCCGGCAACCGACAGCGCGCCCGGCAGATCGATATTGCGGTCATGCGCTACTGCCAGCACGCCCGCCGCCATGTCATCGTTCGAGGCGAAGATCGCGCTCGGCCGGCCGGGCAGATCGAGCAGGTAATTGGCGGCGCGCACCCCGCTTTCGAAATCGAACTCGCCGTCGCAGACCAGCGCCGGGTCGAGCGCGATTCCGACCCGGTCAAGCGCGCGGCAATACCCGTTCAGCCGATCCAGCGAGCCCATATGGTTGGGGTGGCCCTTGATGAACCCGATCCGCCGGTGCCCCAGATTGATGATATGCGTGGTCATGTCATCGGCGGCCTGGGCATCGTCCATATAGACCGAGCTGGTCAGCGCATGGTTGGTCCCTGGCGAAATCCGCACGAACGGCACATCCATCGCCTCCAGCGCGCGCAGCACCGCGTCGCAATCGGTCACCGGCGAGGACAGGATGACCCCGTCGACATGGGTGGCAGAGACCAGTCCGCGCACCTGTTCGCCCACGTTGGGATCGGCCACATCGACCGGCTGGGCGAGCAGGCGGATGCCCTTCTGCTTGCACACTTCCCAGCACCCGGTCTGGATCTGGAACATGTAATAGGGGCTATGATTGTCATAGATCAGCGCGACCTGATTGCTCTTCGCGCCCGACAGGATCCGCGCGGCGATGCTGGGCGTGAAATCAAGCTCGCGCATCGCGTCGTCGACCCGCGCCTTGGTCTCGGCGCTGACGTAGGGATGCCCGTTGAGCACCCGGCTGACGGTTTTGACCGCCACCCCGGCGCGGGCCGCAACATCGCGGATGTTGGCGCGCTCGGTCATCCCGCCAATGCTCCGGGCAGGGTCGCGAACAGGTCCGCGAACGTGCTGTCCGGGCGCACGAATACGGGCGGCTGACCGAGCGGGGCGGGCACTGTGTGAGTGCCTGCATCGTACATCTTGCCCGACCAGAGATGCCGCCACGGTTGGTCGCCGGGGAGGATTACCGCGCGCGAATCTGCGCCTTGTTCGATCACCGGGGCCACCACCATATCGGCACCGTAGAGAAACTGGTCCTGCACCGTCCACAGCGCCGGATCATCGGGATAGTGCAGGAATAGCGGGCGCTGCGCGGGTAAACCGAGCTCCGCGGCTTCGTTGCACAAGTGCCGCACAAACGGGGCAAGCGCTAGATGCACCCGGCTCCAGCGGGCAAAACAGGCGAGCAAGCCGGGCGCGCTGTCGTATTGTAGGTTCTCGTCCGGGCGGTTGCCTTCATGGCTGCGCATGACGGGGGCAAATGCGGCCAGTTCGCACCAGCGCTGCATCAATTCTTCAGTGCGGACATTGCCGAGCAGCGAGGTATAGCCCCCGCAGTCCGAATGGCTGTAGGCATTGCCAACCAGGCCCGATGACAGCGCGGCGGTGATCACCGTGCCGATGCCGTCATGCCGGGTGAAATCGACCGACTGATCGCCCGCCCACAGCAAGGGACAGTGCGCTTGCACGCCTGAAAACCCGGCGCGCATAAAGAACACGGCGTCGCCGGTCCGGCCCCGGCTGGCCAAAGCCTGAGCGTTGACTTGCGCCCACAGCACCGGCCACCGGTTGTGCGCCTCCATCGGATCCGAGCCATCGGCCAGCCGCACATCGGTGGGCAGGTATTCGCCAAAATCGGCCATCCACCCGGCAATTCCGATATCGAGCAGTTCGCGCCCCAGCACCTTTTCGGCGAACCAGTCGCGGGTTTCGGCGCGGGTGAAATCAATCACGCCGCAATCAAACTCGCCGAAATCGACGAGGTAGACCGCGTCGCTGTCCTGGCGCAGCGCAAAGTGTCCACCCGCCAAGGCTTCTTCATACAGGATGCCGTCATTGGCCAGATAAGGGTTGGCGTAAGCGAGGAAGCGGATGCCGCGCGCGGCCAGTGCTGCAATCCGCTCGGGCAGATCGGGGAACCGCTGATTGTCGCGCCGCCAATCCCAGAACAAGCGCCGGCCAAAGCTGGTCTGGCGCACCCCGGCCCAGTCCTCGCACCACAAGCCCGCCACCGCCGTGCCGGCCTCGATGAACGTCTCGAGCCGGTCAAAACTGCGCGCGCCGTCCTTCAATCCGATGATCGCCCCGCCGATCACCCAGTCGGGCAAAGGCGGCTGGCGGCCAAACCGCGCCGACAACGCGCCGACCAGTTCGCACGGGTCATCGGCTGCAAACAGTTCGACCCGCGCCGCGCTGCTCCACACTTCGATCTGGTGCGCGGCAGGGTCAGTAAAATCGAGCACCGAATAGCAACTGGCATCGAGGTGCACCGCCAGCCAGCGCGAGGTCAGGAAGGTCGGTTGCGGATAATTGGTGTTCCAGTAATCGCCCCCGGCCATGCCCGCCGCATCCATCTGACGGGTGAGCTCGGTCGATTTATCGCGCCCAACCCCCGGCTCGCTGGTCCAGACCGGGAAGCTGCGCCCGCCTAGCGCGAGGTAACTCATTTGCTCGCCGCCGCCCCACACCGCTTCACCCGGCGCGGCGTGAAAGCGCAGCCAGATCCGGTCGTAGCCCGGGCGCAGCAGGGTGACTGACAATTCGGCCTCGCCCAGGTCCAGCCGGGCGGCGGGTTCGCCGTGATCGAGCAGGACCACGGCGCCGCCTTCAATCCGCCAGTCGGCGGGTTCCAGCCGGTCCGCCGGGGCATCATCGATCCGGAAGTTGCCGCGCAGCATCGTTACCTGGCTGGCCCCGCACGCCATCGCCAGGGCCGGGCGGGCGCGGGCGTGGGTCAGCAGCAGACGGCCCGCAAAATGCAGTTCGAAGCCGTGACCATCCTCGCTAAAGCGCACTTCCACGCTGCTTTTATCCTCGCCCGATCGGCCTGTTGACTTTTTGTCACAGGCCCGACCGTAAATATGACACCGCTTGACATATCGGCGTTCCAGACGCAATTCAAGCACTCTGACGAAGCGTGCTGGATGGCGCGCCGCAGAATTTTTTTGCCGGACCCCGCGCAGCTGCAGGCCGGTATATGGGAGGAACATACAGATGAAGACTTTGCTTCGGGCGACGTCCGCCTTGCCGCTTGCGCTGATCGCTCTGGCCGCGTTCAGCACACCAGCTTTTGCCCAGACTGCACCGGGCAGCGATCCCGCGGCCGCTGCCGATACCGCCCCCGGCGAAATCGTGGTGACCGCGCAGAAGCGTTCGGAAAACCTGCACGACGTGCCCGTGGCAGTGACGGTGCTGAGCGGCGAGAGCCTGGCGCAGGCGGCGCGCCCCAGCATCGAGAGCGCGGCCCAGATGGTGCCCTCGCTCAACTTCCTCAAATCGGGCACGACGCTCAACCAGACGATTTTCCTGCGCGGGGTCGGCACCGCCACCTTCTCGATCGCCGGCGAACCGTCGGTATCGACCGTGGTTGACGGGGTGGTCTATGCCCGATCGGGCGAAGCGTTCAACGATCTGGTCGATATCGCCCAGATCGAAGTGCTGCGCGGCCCGCAAGGCACGCTGTTCGGCAAGAATGCCTCCGCCGGGGTGATCAACATTACCTCGATCATGCCCAAGCATCAGCTTGGTGCCAGCTTCGAGGCGAGCTATTTCGATCGCAACGAATACCGCGCCAAGGCTTCGGTCAACCTGCCGATGGGCCAGGATCTGGCCGCGCGGTTCACCGGGTTCTACGGTGAGTACGATGGCAATATCAGCAACATCACCACGGGCCAGTGGGTCAACGGTTACAAGCACTGGGGCGCACGCGCGCAGTTCCTGTACGAGCCGGCCAACAATTTCAAAGTCTACCTCGCCGCCGACTATCACAAGAACGACGACAATTGCTGCGCCGACATCATTGCCACTGCGCCGCTGACCCCGCTTGGGGTGCCCACCACCAGCCTGGCCTTCGCCGTGCTGCCGTCGCAGACCGGCGCCGAAACCCGCGCGGTTGCGCAGAACCTGGTCACCGCCACCAAGGAAGAAGGCTGGGGCGTTTCAGCGCAGGCGGATGTTGGCGTCGGTAGCCACACGCTGACCAGCATCACCGCCTATCGCAAGTGGGACAACACCGAAATCCGCGACGGTGACTGGCTGCCAATGGCCTATGTCGGGTTTGCGCAGCTGCACGATAACGGCCCGCAGACCAGCAACACCTTTACGCAGGAATTGCGGCTTACCTCACCCGGCGACCAGACCATCAGCTATGTGCTGGGGGCCTACTATTCGCACGCCTATTCGCAGCGGACCTTCACCCGCAACGTGATCCAGTGCACCGCCGCGGCCACCGCCCCGGCGAACACCCTGATCCCCTGCGGCAGCGTCAACGCCAACCCATCGACGTTCCCTTCGGGCAGCGCGACGTTTGGCTCGACCTTCGACAATATCGCACTGTTCGGGCAGCTCACCTTCAAGCTTGCCGACAATCTCCGGCTGGTTGGCGGGCTGCGGTACACGCATGACAATCTGGAGGTGTTCCACAGCCGCAACACCACGCGGGCAGGTCCGGGCATCCAGCCCAGCTTCCCGGTGACCACCACCGGCACCGGCGCACCGGCCGCGCCGTTCACCGCACAAACCAGCAACGACAACCTGTCGGGCAAGGGTGTGATCCAGTTCGACCTCAGCGACGACGTGATGATCTACGGCAGCTTTGCCCGCGGCTACAAGGGTCCGGCCTACAATGTGTTCTTCAACCTGACCGCGACCGGCACCAATGTGATCGAAGCAGAAACCTCGGATGCGTTCGAAGTGGGCATGAAGAACCGGTTCCTCGATGGCCGGCTGATCGTCAACATCGCCGGGTTCTATGCCAAGTACCACAACTTCCAGGCCAACAACCCCGATCTGGTGGCGGGTGTGGTGGTCACGCGCTTCACCAATGCCGGCGAGATTTCGACCACCGGGCTCGAAGTCGACATGACCTGGCGGCTGGGCAAGAATACCACGCTAAACGGCGGCGTCGCGCTGACCGACGCGCAAGTCGATCAGTTCAAGGCTGCACCGGGCGCCGCGGTCACCACGATCATCCCGTCGGGCACTCCGCTTGGCTTCGCGCCGACGTGGAAGGGTTCGCTGGCCTTCGATCACCGGTTCGTGACCGGCAACTTCGCCGACGTGACCTTCGGCGCGACGATGAACGTACAGAGCAAGCAGCTGTCGGTGTTCAGCCCGAACGAAGTCCAGCGGCGGCTCGGGACGATCCCGGCCTATGCACTGCTTAACCTGCAGCTGGGGCTGGTCGATCCGGACAACGCCTGGAAGCTGACCTTCCAGGTCCGCAACGTGACCGATCATGCCTATGCGGCGGCGATCATCAACGGTGGCGTATCGGGCAGCTATCGCTACCAGATCCCGCGCGATGCCGATCGCTATTGGGGGGTGACCGCGCGGATCAATTTCTGAGTCTGATCCCTTAACGGGACGGGTCGCACGGAGCCCCGGCAGCGCAACCTGCCGGGGCTTTTGTGTGGCGGACTAAAGCTCGTCCTCGGCCACGATCCTGGGCACCAGCAGCTGGACCCAGCCCAGCGCCAATAGATAGGCCACCGCGGCACCGTAGAACAGCGGCTGGTAGCCATAGCCGCGCGTGAGCAGCTGCCCGGTGGTTTCCTGGATACCGACCCCGGCCAGGTTCCCGGCAATTGCACCAATCGCCATCACCGTCGCCACCCGCGTCGCCGGCACGGCATCGGCCGCAAAGCCGAAGATATTGGTCGAGAAGCCCTGATGCGCAAACAGCCCCAGCCCGATGATCGCCGCCGCCGTCCACGGACTGGCCGCGCTGAGCGCCAGCGGGATCGGCACGATGGCCAGCGCGAACACCAGCATCGCGGTTTTGCGCGCGGCGTTGACGCTCATCCCGCGCGACAGCAGAAAGGGGAACAGCGACCCGCCTGACAAGGCGCCGATCGCCGCCAGCGTAAAGGCCAATGCGGTTGGCCCGACCAGCTCCTGCTGGCTGAGATTGAAGACCTTGTGAAACAGGTCGGGCAGCCAGAAGGTGAAGAACCACCAGAACATGTCGGTGATCGCCTTGGCCCCGGCAATCGCCCAGGTCTTGCGGTCTTTCAAGGCCTCGCCAATCGCCGGGCGGGCCTGTTCGGTCCCGGCGGCGCGCGCGATCGGGTGGAGGTTGCGGGTGCCGACGACCCAGAACACCAGCCACACAAACCCGAGCGCGCCCGTGACCACGAATGCTGCCTGCCAGCCAAAGGCCAGCGCAAACGGCACCACGGTCAGCGGGGCGAGGATATTGCCGATGTTGGGCGCGGTGTTGACGATCCCCATCGCCATCGAGCGCAGCCTGATCGGCAGGAACTGCGCCGCCGATTTGACCGCCACCGGCGTATTGACCGATTCGGCCGCGACCAGCACCGCGCGCGCGGTGACGAACTGGGTGACATTGGCGGCAAAAGCGTGCGCCATGCCCGCCAGACTCCACACCGCCACCGCCACGCCGTAAGCCCACTTGACCCCGAACCGATCGACCAGCCATCCGACAAAAATCAGCGCGAAGGCCGCCGACAGCTGCGAGACCGAGGCGAAGTGCGCAAATTCGGCATCGCCCCAGCCATAGGCTTTTTCAATCGTCGGCTTGAGCAGCGACAGCACCTGACGGTCGACATAGTTGATGATCGTGCCAAAAAACAATAGCGCGATCAGCAGCCGCATGGCCCGGGTCGTACCCGGGTCGTCGCGCGGCGTAACAGCAGGATCGGTCGCGGGCTGGTCCATTGCAGTCTCCCCTTGGTGCAGCGCCGCGCGGCGCCATCACGGTCAACATATAGCGGCGGCGCCATAAGGAAAGCAGGATATGACACCGACGGACACAAGCCTTGCGCGCAACGGGGCTTGAGCAGCGCAGGGTTTGCGCTAGGCTGGTCCGCAAGGCCCAAATGGGGCCAACGGAGCACAGGAATGACCACAGGAATGGAAGTGCCGGCGCACTGGCCGGCGCGCTCGCTGCGCGAGATCGAGGCGCTGCTGTGCGCGCCCGGCGCACCCTTTGAAATGGACACGGTGCCGGTGCGCGGCGTGCCGACCCGGGTGTGGAAAAACGCCCCCGTCAGCCTCGCGGCGCTCGCCGCAGTGGGCCGCAGCCACGGCGATGCCACGTTTTTGGTATACGAGGACGAGCGGGTCAGCTTTGCCGCCTGGCACCGCGCGGTGGCGGCACTCGCGGCCGAGCTGCGCGCGCTGGGGGTGACCAAGGGCGACCGGGTCGCGCTGGCCTCGCGCAATTTGCCCGAATGGCCGGTGGTGTTCTTTGCGGTGACCGTGCTGGGGGCGATCTGCGTTCCGCTCAACGCGTGGTGGACCGGGGCCGAGCTGGTTTACGGGCTCACCAATTCGGGCAGCAAGGTGCTGATCTGCGACGCCGAACGGCTGGCGCGGATCGAACCGCACCGCGCTGAACTGCCCGCGCTCGAACACGTGATCGTATCGCGGCTGGCCGAAGCCCCCGCCGGGGTGCTGCGGCTGGAGCAGCTGATCGGGACTTCGGCCCAGTGGCCCAGCCTGCCCGACGCCGACTTGCCCCAGGCCGAGCTGGCGCCCGACGATCCCGCCACGATCCTCTACACCTCGGGCACCACCGGCCATCCCAAGGGTGCGCTGGGCACGCACCGCAACCTTGTCACCAATATCCTGTCCGGCGGCTATTCGGGCGCGCGCAGCGTGCTGCGGCGCGAGGACGCCCTGCCGGCGCCGGCGCGCAAGGTGATCCTGACGGTGATCCCGCTGTTTCACGCCACCGCCTGCTCGGCCACGCTGATGGGTGCGGTCGCGGCCGGGCACACGATTGTGCTGATGTACAAATGGGACCCGGTTTTGGCATTCGGGATCATCGAGCGCGAAAAGGTCAATATGACCGGCGGGGTGCCGACCATCGCCTGGCAACTGCTCGAACATCCCGAGCGCGGTAACTACGACCTCTCGAGCATCGAGGCGATCGGTTATGGCGGCGCGCCCTCCGCGCCCGAACTGGTGCGGAAAATCCACGAGGTGTTCGGCGCGCTGCCCGGCAACGGCTGGGGCATGACCGAAACTTCGGCCACGGTGACGTCGCACTCGGCCGAAGACTACCTCAACCGCCCGACCAGCTGCGGTCCGCCGGTGGCCGCCGCCGATCTGGAAATCCGCGCCGACGACGGCGTCACCCTGCTGCCCAGCGGCGAAGTGGGCGAGCTGTGGGCGCGCGGACCGATGATCGTGGCGGGCTACTGGAACAACCCCGAAGCCAGCGCGGCGACCTTTGTCGATGGCTGGGTCCGCACCGGCGATCTGGCCTGGCTCGACGAGGAAGGCTTCTGCTTCATCGCCGACCGCGCCAAGGACATGCTGATTCGCGGCGGCGAGAACATCTATTCGAGCGAGGTCGAGAACGCGCTTTACGAACACCCCGCGGTGACCGACGCCGCTGTGGTCGGCGTGCCGCACCGCACGCTGGGCGAGGAGCCCGCCGCAGTGGTCCACCTCGCCCCCGGCAGCAGCGCCAGCGAGGCTGAACTGCAAGCGTTCGTGCGGACCCGGATCGCGGCGTTCAAGGTGCCGGTGCGGATCCTGTTTCTGGCTGAGACCCTGCCGCGCAACGCCAACGGCAAGATTTTGAAGAAGGATCTGCGCGCGCTGTTCGAGCCGGGCTGAGCGTTTACCGTTTGGTAAGCCCGGCGCGCGACAATGCGCCATGACCCGAACCCTAGCTCTCGCTTTGGCGCGCCCGCTGCCCGATCCGGTTGCACTGCTGCGCGGCGCGATTGTCGTCGGCTGCGCGCTGACGTTGATTGCCGCCGGTCAGCCGCTGCCCAGCTTAGGTCTGTAACAGCTTCCACAGCGCCGCCAGCGCCGATACCCCGAGCACCACGCCGGTAAACAGCCGCCAGGCCCGGTCGCTGACCTTGCCGAACGTCCGGCTGCCCAGCCAGTTGCCCAGCAGCACCGCAGGAAACAGCAGCGCCGCCAGCAACGGTTCGCGCGTCGTCGCCACCCCCAGCAGCATGGCCGAGACGACCCCGGCCAACGAAGTCGCGAGGAATATCGTCATCATCGAGGCGCGGGCCAGCTGCGCGGGAATTTCGCGGCGCAGGTAATAGGGCACCACCGGCGGCCCCGGCATCCCCGCAAAGCCGGTGAGAATTCCCGAGACGATTCCTGTAGCGCCGGTTTCCGCCATGCCGGGCCGGTGATGCGCCGGGCGCTTGGGCAGCAGAACCAGCAGGAATGCGCCCAAGGCGATCAGCGCGATCGACAGCCGCGCCAGCGCCGGATCGGTCTGCGCCAGCAGCCACACCCCCAGCGGGGTGGCCAGCATCGCCGCCGCCGCGATCTGGAACGCGCTTTTCTCGCTCGCCCCGATGATTTTCCTGAGGCCGACCAGCCCGATCAGCAGCCCCAGCCAGTTGGCCACCACCACCGCCTCGCGCGGAGGCACCGCCAGCCCCAGCACCGGCACCAGCAGGATCGCCATGCCGAACCCGGCCAGCCCGCGCACGAAGGCGGCGGTGAGCGTGGCGGCGAGCGCAATGCCGATTTGGAGCGCGGTGAGGCCGAGCATCATTTGGGGTGAAGCTGCGCTCGCCTCAACCCCGCAAATCCGGCGGCGTGCCCTCGGCCTTGAGCATCGCAATCGCTTCGGCCAGCGGCATCACCCGCTGGTGTTCCACGTCCATCGAGCGCAGCGCCACGGTCCCCTCCTCGGCCTCGCGCTTGCCCAGCACCAGCAGGTGCGGGACCTTTTTGAGCGAGTGTTCGCGCACCTTGTAGTTGATCTTCTCGTTGCGCAGGTCGGCCTCGACCCGGATCCCGGCCGCGGCAAGCTGTGCCACAACCTCAGCCGCATAGGGATCGGCGTCCGATACGATCGTCGCCACCACCGCCTGCACCGGGGCGAGCCAGACCGGCAGTTTGCCGGCAAAATGCTCGATCAGGATGCCGATAAAGCGTTCGTACGAGCCAAAGATCGCGCGGTGGAGCATCACCGGGCGGTGCTTTTCGCCGTCCTCGGCAATGTAGCTTGCATCAAGCCGTTCGGGCAGCACCCGGTCCGACTGGATGGTGCCGACCTGCCAGGTCCGTCCGATCGCATCGGTCAGGTGCCATTCGAGCTTGGGGGCATAGAACGCGCCCTCGCCGGGCAGCTCTTCCCAGCCGAATTCGGCGGTATCGAGACCGGCCGCCGTCACTGCGGCGCGCAGCTCGGTTTCGGCCAGGTCCCACATTTCCTCGGTGCCGAACCGCTGTTCGGGGCGCAGCGCGAGCTTGATCGCATAGCCTTCGAACCCCAGATCGCGGTAAACCCGGTCAGCCAGCGCGCAGAACGCCCGCACTTCCTCGACGATCTGGTCCTCGCGGCAAAAGATGTGCGCGTCGTCCTGCGTGAACTGGCGCACCCGCATTAGTCCGTGGAGCGCGCCGTGCGGCTCGTTGCGGTGGCAGCAGCCGTTTTCGTAGAGCCTGAGCGGCAGGTCGCGGTAGCTTTTGATACCCTGCCGGAAAATCAGGACATGCGCCGGGCAGTTCATCGGCTTGAGCGCCATCCAGTCGGCCTCGCCCGAGATGACCGGCCCTTCATCCTCGGTGTTGGGCACTTCATCGGGGATGACAAACATGTTCTCGCGGTACTTGCCCCAGTGGCCCGACTGCTCCCACTGACGCGCGTCCATCACTTGCGGGGTCTTGACCTCGCGGTAGCCCGCGCCGTCGATCGCGCGGCGCATATAGGCCTCAAGCTCGCGCCAGATCAGATACCCCTTGGGGTGCCAGAACACGCTGCCATGCGCTTCGCTCTGCAGATGGAACAGGTCCAGCTCGGCGCCCAGCTTGCGGTGATCGCGCTTGGCAGCTTCTTCCAGCCGCGTGAGATGCTCGGCCAGCTGCTTTTTGTTGAGCCAGCCGGTGCCGTAGATCCGGCTGAGCACTGCATTGTTCTGATCGCCGCGCCAGTATGCGCCTGAAACCCGCGTCAGCTTAAAGGCGGCTGGATCGAGTTTGCCGGTCGAGGGCAAATGCGGCCCGCGGCACATATCAAGCCAGTCGTCACCCGACCAGTAGACCGTCAGATCTTCATCGCCGGCGAGCTCGGCGGCCCATTCGGCCTTGAAGCTTTCACCTTGCTGCTGCCACCGGCTGAGCAGTTGCTCGCGGCTCCACACTTCGCGGCGCAAGGGCTTGTCGGCCGCGATGATCCGCCGCATCTCCGCCTCGATCGCAGGCAGATCGTCTTCGGTGAACTGGCGGTCTTTTGGCGCGAAATCGTAATAGAACCCGTCGTCGGTCGAAGGCCCGAAGGTGATCTGCGTGCCCGGAAACAGCGTCTGCACCGCCTCGGCCAGAATGTGCGCGAAATCGTGGCGGGCCAGCTCGAGCGCGTCGGCTTCGTCGCGCGCGGTGACCAGGGCCAACTGCGCATCGCCCGCGAACGGCCGCGAAAGATCGACCAGCTCGCCATTCACCCGCGCCGCCAGTGCCGCTTTGGCCAAGCCCGGGCCGATTGCCGCGGCCACATCTGCCGGGGTCGAACCCACGGGCATTTCGCGGATCGATCCATCGGGCAGGCTGATTTTCAACTGTGCAGACATGCTCACTCTTTCGTCTTCGTGCCGGCGCTTTGGCACAGAGCCGCACACACCGGAAGGGGCGGCGTCGGCAATTACAAGTTCAGGAGGTGACGCCAGCCGCCCGAACCCGGGCGGAGGCGCGGCTTCGCGTCAGGCGAAGCGCGCCAGCCCCGGGAAAGCCCGGGTGGTGGTAGTCAAGGTCAGGGCGCTTGGCCGCTTCATCGCCGCAGTCTTTAACAGCGGCAGTGTTAAGAGGCAACTAAGCCGAGAATTTGCGCTGCCCGGCGAGCACGGTCATCCGCTTGGTCCCGGCGAGCGCGGTGCTGCGCTGGCGCACCGTGGCGAGGAACCGGAATTCGCTGGTCGCCGAACTGGGGGTGAGCTCAACCGCCATATAGCCGCGCTGCGCCGTATCGCACCATTTGAGCTGCGGGTTGCCCGCGACCGTGGCCCGCGCCATTTCATCGGCGTTCATCCAGCGGATCGAGTTTTCGGCACCGGGCGAGGTGACCGAGGTTCCGGCCATTTCCACCCCGACCCGCGCACCCTTGCGATCAAGATCGAAGGCCCAGGCATTGTGGCTATCGCCCGACAATACCACCAGGTTGGCATCGGCATTGAGCGACGCCTTGAACAGCCGGTCGCGCGCCGCGGGATAGCCGTCCCACGCATCCATGTTGAGCGGCACCCCGGCGTGCCCGGCCTCGACCGCGGTCGCCAGCTGCTCTTTGAGCCAGCCTGACGTGTCAGCCGGCATCCCCGCGATCACATCGTCGCCCATCTTCAAGCTGCCCATCACGATCTGCTGCGCGACCACCTGCCATGGCTTGCGGGCTTTGACCGAAGCCTTAAGCGCGCCGGCCAGCCAGCCTTCCTGGGTGGCGCCGAGCAAAGTGTGGTTCGGATCGCGCCACGCGCCGTCGCGGAACCGGGCGAACGCGGCTTCGGCCTGATCGGCGGGTATGCCTTTGATCACCTCTTGCAGATCGAGCTGTTTGGTGCGCGCGGTCAGCCGGGTTTCCAGTTTGAACAGCGTGGCGAGATTGCCGATCTCGTAGGTTCCCCAATCGTGATCCGACACCGGCAGCCATTCGCGGTACGCGCGGCGCGAGACCGCCTTGCGCACCGCCCAGCTGCCTTCGCTCGCGTCATGATTCTCCGCCCCGTCCCGATAGCTGTCGTTGGTGCTTTCGTGATCGTCCCACATCACGACCATCGGCAGCAGCTGGTGGAGCCGCTGCAAATCGGGATCGGCGCGATACGTGGCCAGCCGCTCGCGGTAGCCGGCCAGCGTCACCGTCTCGTCCAGCGGCAGCCCGCGCTCGGCCAGCGCGGCCTTGGTGCTGGGATATTCGCCGCGCTTGTACTCGTACATATAGTCGCCGAGGTGCACCGCCAGATCGAAATCGTTCGCCTGCGCCGCATGGGCATAGGCGTTGAACCAGCCAAATCCGAAGTTCGAGCACGAGAACACCGCCATCCGGAACTTGGCGGTCTTGCCCACCGGCAGCGTGCGGGTGCGGCCCGTCACCGATTTGGCACCGTCGGGGGCGATGAAGCGGTAGTGATACCAGCGCCCGGGGGCGAGCCCGGTGACATAAGCCTTGGCGCAGCAATCGGCCGCGGGCGAAGCCGGCGTCTGGCCGTGCGCGACCACCTGCGCAAACTGGTCATCGCTGGCCACTTCCCAGCGCAGCATGGTCTCACTGTCGCTCAGGAAGCGGGTCCACAGCAAGACGCGGGTTCCGCCCGGCTCGCCGCTCGCCACCCCGTGCGTGAACCCGCGCGGGCCGTGCGCCAGCAGCGGCGCCGACAGCCCGGCGATCCCCAACGCGGCCAGCTTGAGCGCAGTGCGGCGATCGGTATGGGTGATTGGCGCCGGCTCGGGCGGGAACATGGTCATCGGTTTCTCCCTGAATTTGCGGCCAGACTAGCGGGCTTTCGTGACAGGGCAATGGCAAGCGTGGACAGGCGTGTCAGTGGGGGCCATGAGCCGGGTATGAGCGATCTGCAATTCCATGCCATGGCTGGCAGCGGCCGCATTGCCTACCGTTACGCAGCGGGCACAGGGCCGACGCTGGTGTTCCTGCCGGGCTATATGTCCGACCTGACGGGATCGAAAGCCAGTGCAGTGTTCGAATGGGCCCGGGCAAACAACCGCGCGTGCCTGCTGCTCGACTATTCGGGCTGCGGGCAGAGCGGGGGGGACTTTGCTGCGGGCACGCTCAGCCGCTGGCGCGATGAGGTGCTGGCGCTGATCGCGGCGCTCTGCACGGGGCCGGTGGTGCTGGTGGGTTCGTCGATGGGCGGCTGGCTGATGCTGCTGGCCGGCTTGGCGATACCCGAGCGGGTGGCCGCACTGGTCGGCATCGCCGCCGCGCCGGACTTTACCGACTGGGGCTTTACCGCCGAACAGAAGGCGCAGCTGGCGGCGGGCAAGACGGTGCTGGAGGCCAATCCCGATGGCCCCGAACCCACCCCGACTCACGCTGCCTTCTGGCGCAACGGCGAGGCGCAGCGTGTGCTCGATAGCGATATTTCGCTAACCTGCCCGGTGCGCCTGATCCACGGCCAGCAGGACGCGGACGTGCCGTGGCAGACCGCGCTCCGGCTGGCGCACGCCTTGCGTTCAGCCGATGTGCAGGTCACGCTGGTCAAGGACGGCGATCACCGCCTCTCGCGGACCAGCGATATCGCGCTGCTGCTGCGCACGATTGCAGCGCTCGGCTGAACCACAGGACCTGCCATGCCGCTTAGCCTAACTCTCCTGCTCCCGCTGCTCGCGCAGGCCGGCGTCGCGGGGACCACACCGGGCAATGGCCCGGCTTTGCCGCAAGCCCCGATCAGCATCCCCCAGCGCCAAGGCGCCGCTCGCACTACATCGGCCGACACCCCGGCCGCGCCCCCGCCAGCGAGCCAGCTGCAGAACTGCCTGAAGCGCGCGATGGCAAACCCCGCTGACGGGATTGACGAAGCCGAAGGCTGGCTGGCGGCGGCCAAGACGATGAGCGACCGGGCCGGGGCCAAGCAGTGCCAGGCACTGGCGCTGACCCGGCTCGACGGGTGGGCCGAGGCTGGCACGCTGTTCCTGGCAGCGCGCAACGAGACCCCCGCCAACGAACCGGGCGAGCGCGCCCGGCTCGGCGCGCTGGCGGGCAATGCCCTGCTGGTGAGCGGGGACACCGTCGCCGGGCTGGATGCGCTCGACCATGCCCACGGCGCTGCGCATACGGCCAATGACGGCAAGCTCAACGGGGTGATCCAGATCGACCGGGCGCGCGCCTTGGTGACGCTGGGGCGGATCGAGGAAGCGTCGTCGGCGCTCGAGGAAGCGCGCTACGAATTGCCCGGCAATCATCAAGCCTGGCTGCTCTCGGCCACGCTGGCGCGGCGGCAGGGCAAGCTGGTGCAGGCCCAGCGCCAGATCGAACGCGCCGCCGCGCTGATGCCGGTCGATCCCGAAATCGGCTTGGAGGCCGGGGTGATCGCGGTGCTCTGGGGCCGCGACGACGCCGCGCGGCTCAGCTGGCAGTCGGTGATCAAGGCCGCTCCAGGCAGTCCGCCCGCGAAAACTGCGCAAGGGTACCTTGACCAGCTGGGCCCACCGCGCGCATCACCCGCCCAGTGACTTCGCCCAGCCCGCCCAAGCTCTCCGTGCTCGATCTGGTGCCCGTGCGCGACGGCGGCACGATTGGCGAAGCCCTGGCCGATGCCGCTGCGCTGGCGCAGACCGCCGAGGCGGCGGGCTACAACCGCTTCTGGGTGGCCGAGCATCACGGCATGGACGGGGTCGCTGGCGGGGCTACGTCGGTGGTGCTGGCCGCGATTGGCGCGGCGACCAGCACAATCCGGATCGGCGCGGGCGGGATCATGCTGCCCAATCACAATCCATTCGTGATCGCCGAGCAGTTCGGCACGCTCGATGCGCTGTATCCCGGGCGGATCGATCTGGGGCTGGGGCGCGCGCCGGGCGCCGACATGCGGATCGCGCAGGCGCTGCGCAAGGATCTGGGGCGCGCATCCGAATATTTCCCGCAGGATGTGGTCGAGCTGCGCGCATTGTTCAGCGGCGAGCCCGCCTTGGCGCTGCGCGCGACCCCGGGGCTGGGTGCGGCGGTGGAAATGTGGATCCTGGGCTCCAGCCTGTTCGGTGCGCAGCTCGCCGCCGCGCTGGGGCTGCCCTATGCCTTCGCCTCGCACTTTGCGCCCGATTACCTCGATCAGGCGCTGGCGCTGTACCGCCAAAAATTCCAACCTTCGCGCACGCTCGACCAGCCATACGCAATGGCGGCGATGAATGTGATCGCAGCGGATAGTGACCAGGAGGCTGTGCTGCTGGCCTCGTCGATCGACCAGAGCTTTGTCGCGCTGCGCAGCGGC
>JANOTT010000008.1:0-9185 GCA_031416535.1 Novosphingobium sp.
CACCGCACCACTGAGCCCGAGCCAAGCCCGGAGCAGCCCGCGCGGCCCGCAACCTCGGCGGAACTCGATACGGTCAGCGACTTGCGCGGCGCGGTCGATGCGCACGAGCGCGCGATCCTCGAGCAAGCCCTCGCTCGGCACCGCTACAACCAGCGCCAGACCGCCAAGGCGCTGAGCCTCAGCTACGACCAACTGCGCCACGCGATGAAGAAGCACGGGCTGAGCGAGCGCGGTTAAGCAGATTTTCAATGATCCGCGCTAGGTCTCCGGCTGCGAACCACAAGGCGAACTTAGCGATGCTCATCGGCAAGGTAATCAAGCGGACCGTGCAGGTCTTCGCCGCGCTGGGCTTGCTGGTGATGTTTGGATATCCGCTGGCGGGGGCGTGGCTCGACGCGCATCCCGATACGCAGGCTGCACTCGATGGCGCTGCCGACAATGTCGATCCCCAGGCTGGCATTTTCACGCGCGCCGAACAATTCGTCACCGGCGTTTCCAAAAGCCGTGAGGAAGCCAAAGAGGAAAAGCGCGAAGAAGCCGAAAACAAAACCGCTGCCGAGCTGGAACGCAAGGAAACCGAACGCCGCCGGTTCAATTCGGGCGAAATGTCACAACAGGACTACTAGGCCGATGAACATCTACGAAGACGAAGAGCCAGACCGTAACAAGTCGGTTATGGCATTTCTCAAGGAGAACAAGCAGCTGGTGTGGATGGCGGTGGCCTTCGTGTTCGCTTACGCCTTCATGAGCTTCACCTCGAACCAGATGGACGAAATGGTCGCCAAGCAAGATGCCGCCAAGTCGGCAGCGCACGACAAAGCCAACCCGTGGGCGAAAGATCGTTAGGCTGAGCGGCCGGGGCTTGCTTTTTGGCTTAGGCCCACCTATCTGGCGCTCAATCCCGAAATTGTGAAACAATCAGGGGCTGGCGCCAGACGGGGCCGGCGCCGAACCGCTTTGCAAAACTCACCAGTCGGGCCGGAGTATTGATGGCGGATATCGCGCGCATTACCGAACTTGTCGAACCGGAGGCCACGGCGCTCGGGTTCGAGCTCGTGCGCGTGATCGTGTTCGGCAAGTCCGAGGTGGGCGATGAGGAAGTAACCCTCCAGATCATGGCTGAGCGTCCCGATACCGGGCAGTTGGTGATCGAGGATTGCGCCGCGCTTTCGCGCCGGGTGTCGGATGCGATGGACGCTTTGGAAGACGCTGGCGAAGTGCTGATCGACGAGGCTTACCGGCTTGAGGTTTCGAGCCCGGGGATCGACCGTCCGTTAACCCGGGCGAAAGATTTTGCCGCCTGGGCCGGGCATGAAGCGCGCATCGTGCTGAAAAACCCGGTCGATGGAAACCGCAAGGCGGTGCAGGGCGACCTGACCGGCATCGCGGGCGATATCGTAACGCTGGAAGACAAGAAGAGCGGGCTGGTTACGTTTCCGTTCAGTGACATTCAATCCGCCAAGCTGGTCTTGACCGACCGACTAATTGCCGCCACCCGCCCGCTCGACACCAGTGGTGTCGACGAAATTATAGAAGAACAGGAAGACTGATAGATGGCCAGTCCGATTTCCGCCAACCGCGCCGAACTGCTGGCGATCGCTACTGCGGTCGCCACCGAGAAGATGATCGACAAGTCGATTGTCATCGAGGCGATGGAAGAAGCGATCCAGAAGTCTGCGCGCAACCGTTATGGCGCCGAGAATGACATTCGCGCCAAGCTCGATCCGCGCACCGGCGATCTGCGGCTGTGGCGCGTGGTCGAAGTGGTTGAGGAAGTCGAAGACTACTTCAAGCAGGTTGACTTGAAGGCCGCCCAGAAGCTCGATGCCGAGGCCAAGCTGGGCGATTTCATCGTCGATCCGCTGCCGCCGGTTGATCTGGGCCGGATTGATGCCCAGTCGGCCAAGCAGGTGATCTTTCAAAAGGTCCGCGATGCCGAGCGTGACCGTCAGTTCGAAGAATTCAAGGATCGCGGCGGCGAAGTTGTTACGGGCGTGATCAAGTCGGTCGAGTTTGGCCACGTGATCGTCAATCTGGGCCGCGCCGAAGGTGTCATCCGCCGCGACCAGCAAATCCCGCGTGAAGTTGCCCGGGTGGGTGAACGCGTCCGCGCGCTGATCCTCAAGGTCGAGCGTCAGAACCGCGGCCCGCAGATCTTCCTCAGCCGCGCGCATCCCGATTTCATGAAGAACCTGTTCGCGCAGGAAGTGCCCGAAATCTATGACGGCATCATCACCATCATGGCCGCCGCCCGCGATCCCGGCAGCCGCGCCAAAATCGGCGTGATCAGCCGCGATTCGAGCATCGACCCGGTCGGTGCCTGCGTCGGCATGAAGGGCAGCCGCGTCCAGGCGGTCGTGCAGGAAATGCAGGGCGAAAAGATCGACATTATCCCGTGGAGCGAAGACACCGCGACCTTCGTGGTCAATGCGTTGCAGCCAGCCACCGTCAGCCGCGTGGTGATCGATGAGGAAGAAAACCGCATCGAAGTGGTGGTGCCCGATGACCAGCTGTCGCTGGCGATCGGTCGGCGCGGCCAGAACGTGCGGCTCGCCAGCCAGTTGACTGGCTCGCAAATCGACATTCTGACCGAGGCCGAAAGCTCTGAAAAGCGCCAGCGCGAATTCGCCGAGCGTTCGAAGATGTTCGAAGAAGAGCTCGACGTTGACGAAACGCTGTCACAGCTGCTGGTTGCCGAAGGCTTCAGCGAGTTGGAAGAAGTCGCCTATATCGACGTCTCCGAACTGGCGAACATCGAAGGCTTCGACGAGGAACTGGGCGCAGAGCTCCAAAGCCGCGCCGCCGAAGCGCTCGAACGCCGCGAAGAAGCGCACCGCGAAGCGCGCCGCGCGCTGGGCGTGGAAGACGATCTGGCCGCGATGCCGCACCTGACCGAAGGCATGCTGGTCACGCTGGGCAAGGCCGGAATCAAGACGCTCGACGATCTGGCTGACCTGGCCACCGACGAGCTGATCGCCAAAAAGCGCGCCGAACAGCGCCGCCGCGATGGCAGCGCCCCGGTCCGCCGCGAACGCACCGAGGACAAGGGCGGTGTGCTGGGCGATTACAATCTGTCCGAAGAACAGGGCAACGAGATCATCATGGCCGCGCGGGCCCACTGGTTCGAAGACGAAGAGCCAGCAGTAGAGGAGGCCGCCGATGCGGATTCCTCACAATGATCCGCTAGATTCCGGCAGCTCTGGACCGGCCGAAAAGCCCAAACATAACGGATCAGCCACAGTTGATCCGGAGCGTAAGTGTGTCCTGTCGGGGGAGCACGGCGGCCGCGACGATTTGCTGCGGCTCGCGATCTCGCCAGCCAAAGCTGATGGGACATGTGACGTTCTGCCCGATGCCCTGGCGCGGGCGCCGGGGCGGGGCGCGTGGATCGGGGTCTCGCGCGGCGAGCTTGAAACCGCGATCACCAAGGGCAAACTCAAAGGCGCCTTGGCGCGCGCGTTCAAAGGCGCGGCGCTGACGATCCCGGCCGATTTGCCCGAACGCGCCGAAGTGGCGCTGCGGCGGGCTTTCACCGATCGGCTTGGGCTGGAGATGAAGAGCGGACGGCTGCTGGTCGGATCGGACCGGATCGCTGAAAATGCCCGGATGGGTAAGGTTTCATGGTTGGCGCATGCCAGCGACGCGGGCGAAGACGGCTCGCGCAAGCTGGATCAGGCGTGGCGGGTGGGGCGCGAGGAAGAAGGTTCCGGATTGCACGGGATTACCTTGCCGCTGGACCGGGCAGCGCTGTCTGTGGCATTGGGCCGCGACAACGTCGTCCATTTGGCGCTGACCGACCGCGACGCTGCGGCGCGCCTCGACCTTCCGCTGCGGCGCTTGCTGCGCTTTCTCGGCCAGGATCGAACGAACGAACAAGATATGGATGCAGGCACGGCCGTTACGGCTGCACCGGCGACGAATTGAGCTTTGAAGGGCTAGATTGAAAATGAGCGAAGACAACAAACCGACTTTGGGCCGCAAGCCATTGGGGCTTAAGCTCTCGGTCCAAGCGGGTCAGGTTCAGCAGACCTTCAGCCACGGCCGCACCAACAAGGTGGTGGTCGAGGTCAAGCGCCGTAAGCTGATCGGCAAGCCCGGCGAAGCACCAGTTGCTGCGCCGGCCCCGCCGCCGCCGCCCGCTCCGGTCGCGCCAGCGCCGCGTGCACCTGCGCCTGCGCCCAAACCGTTCGCCCCGGTCGGCGAAACCCGCCAGGAACAGCAGACCCGCCTGCTGCGCGAGGCCGAAGAGGCGCGCATGAACTCGCAAGAGCTTGCCAGCCGCCGCGAACAGGGCGAGCGTCAGGCTGCACAGGACGAAGATCGTCGCCGCGCGGAGGAAACCAGCCAGGCTGACAGCGCTCCTGCTCCCATCGCCGTTCCAGCGCCCGCAACTGCGCCGATTGAGGCTGAAACCGGGACTGAAACCGAAGCGCAAGCGCCGGCGGCTGACACCGACGTTGCCGCCCCGCGCGGTGCCGCCGCGCCGGTCGCGCGCCGGTTCACCCCGGTCGCTGCGCCCAAGCGCCCCGAACCCGCCAAGAAGCCCGCGCATCCACGCGACAAGACCCCCGATCAGCGCCGCCACGCCGGCAAGCTGACCGTCAGCCGCGCGCTCAACGAGGACGAAGGCGCGCGCGCCCGCAGCCTCGCCGCGCTCAAGCGTGCGCGCGAAAAGGAAAAGCGTGCGCACTTCGCCGGGCAGAGCCAGCCGCGCGAAAAGCAGGCGCGTGATGTGATCGTACCCGAAGAGATTTCGGTGCAGGAACTGGCCAACCGCATGGCCGAAAAAGGTTCCGACCTGATCAAGGCGCTGTTTAAAATGGGGGTTCCGGTCGCGATGACCGACGTGATCGACCAGGACACCGCTGAACTGCTGGTCGAGGAATTTGGCCACACCATCGTGCGCGTCTCGGAAAGCGACATCGATATCGACAGCGCCGAGGATGTCGATGCCGCTGAAACGCTGCAGACGCGCCCACCCGTGGTCACCATCATGGGTCACGTCGATCACGGCAAGACCAGCCTGCTCGATGCGCTGCGCGGAACCGATGTGGTGCGCGGCGAAGCCGGCGGGATCACCCAGCATATCGGCGCGTATCAGATCACGACCAAGGGCGGCGATCTGATCACCTTCCTCGATACCCCGGGCCACGAAGCCTTCACCGAAATGCGGATGCGCGGCGCCAATGTCACCGACATCGTAGTGCTGGTGGTGGCTGGTGACGACGGTCTGATGCCGCAGACGATCGAGGCGATCAACCACACCAAGGCGGCTGGCGTGCCAATGATTGTGGCGATCACCAAGAGCGACAAGAACGAATACAACGCCCAGAAGATCCGCGAGCGCCTGCTTGAACACGAAGTGGTGGTCGAGGCGATGTCGGGCGATGTGCAGGACGTCGAACTGTCGGCCAAGACCGGCGCAGGGCTGGATGACCTGATCGAGAAGATCAACCTTCAGGCCGAACTGCTCGAACTGCGCGCCAACCCCGATCGCGCCGCCGAGGCGACCGTGATCGAGGCCAAGCTCGACAAGGGCAAGGGCCCGCTGGCAACCGTGCTGATGATGCGCGGCACGCTCAAGGTCGGCGATATCCTGGTGGTCGGAACGCATTCGGGGCGCGTGCGCGCGATGCTCGATGATAAGGGCCGCCAGATCAAATCGGCACCTCCGGCATTGCCGGTCGAGGTGCTGGGTCTGGGCGGCGTACCGATGGCCGGCGACGTGCTGACCGTGGTCGACAGCGAAGCGCGGGCGCGCGAAGTGGCCGCTTACCGCCAGGAACGGGCCACCGCCAAGCGCACCACGACTGCCCCGGCCAGCCTTGAAAACATGTTCTCTGCGCTCGCCGCGAAGCAAACCTTGCTGGAATACCCGGTGGTGATCAAGGCCGACGTTCAGGGCTCCGCCGAAGCGATTGTCAACGCGCTCAACCGGATCTCCAACGATGAGATCAAGGTCCGCGTGCTCAGCTCAGGCGTCGGCGCGATTACCGAGAGCGACGTTAATCTGGCGTACTCGAGCGGCGCGCCGGTGATCGGCTTTAACGTACGGCCTAACGCCAAGGCGCGCGATCTGGTCGAACGTTTCAAGGTGCCGATGAAATACTTCGACGTCATCTACAAGCTGACCGAGGAAGTGGCCAAGGAAATGGCCGGTATCTGGGGCCCCGAACGGATCGAACACGTGCTGGGCCGCGCCGAGGTCAAGGAAGTGTTCCCGGCCGGCAAGCGCGACAAGGCCGCTGGTCTGCTGGTGCTCGAAGGGCTGATCAAGAAGGGCCTGTTTGCGCGGCTTACCCGCGCCGATGTGATCGTGTCCAAAACCACGATTGCCTCGCTGCGTCGGTTCAAGGACGACGTTGCCGAAGTGCGCGCCGGCCTCGAATGCGGGGTGGTGCTACAGGATACCAACGACATCAAGGCGGGCGATATGCTCGAAGTGTTCGAGGTCGAGGAGCGCGAACGGACCCTCTAGGGGGCCGTTCGCCGCTCACCGCGAGGCGCCGATGGTCAAACCCACCGTCACTCCCGAGACACGCTCGGTTCGCCTGCTCAAGGTGGGCGAGCAAGTGCGCCATGTGCTGTCTGAACTGCTCGCGCGGCAAGCGGTGCATGACGAGGTGCTGACCGCGCGCGCGGTTAGCGTCACCGAAGTGCGGATGTCGCCCGATTTGCGCCATGCAACGGTATACATAAAGCCGTTGCTCGGCGCGGACGAGGACATTGTGCTTAAGGCGCTGCGCACGAATACCGCCTATTTCCAAAAGGAAGTGGCGGGGAAGCTGAAGCTGCGGTTTGCCGCGAGGCTCAAGTTTCTGGGTGACGAAAGTTTCGATGAAGCCAGCCGGATTGAGGCACTGTTGTCCGATCCCAAGGTTCAACGTGATCTAGAAATCTAAGTCGCCGATGGCCAAGCTCTATTTCTACTATGCCAGCATGAATGCCGGCAAATCGACCACCTTGCTGCAGGCGAATTTCAACTATCACGAACGCGGCATGGCAACGATGCTGTGGACTGCCGAACTTGATGATCGCGGCGCTGAAAAGGCGATTGAGAGCCGGATCGGGCTCCATTCGCAGGCACACCGTTTTGCCGGTGATACCGATTTGTTCGAACGGGTAAGCGCGGCGCACAAGGTCGAGCCGCTGGCCTGCGTGATGGTCGACGAAGCGCAGTTTCTGACCGAAGTGCAGGTCTGGCAGCTCGCCCGGCTGGCCGACCAGAGCGGCATCCCCGTGCTGTGCTATGGCCTGCGCACCGATTTTCAGGGCGAGCTGTTCCCCGGCGCCAAGCTGCTGCTGGGGATTGCGGACTCGCTGATCGAACTGAAAGCCGTCTGCCACTGCGGGCGCAAATCGAGCATGAACTTGCGGGTCGATGCCGATGGGGCGGCAGTCAAACACGGCGTGCAGACCGAGATCGGCGGCAACGATCGCTACGTCGCGCTGTGCCGCAAACACTTCGCCGAAGCGCTGGGGTGGTGGCAGTGAAGCCAGATCCGCTGGGCCTTTCGGCGGTGCTCGCAGCGGGCGAGCTGCGGCTCGAACCACTTGAGGAACGCCACCGCGAAGACTTGCGCGCGGCTTGCGCTGAGGACACCGCGATCTGGCAAATGTACGGGCTGTCTTACGATCCCGACCATTTTGACGCGAGTTTTGGCGGCCTGATTGCCATGCCCGAGCGTCTGCCCTTCGCGATCCTGGTCGGCGGTGAACTCGCCGGCATGACCGCGTGGATCGCGCCCGACGTCAAGCACCGCTCGGCTGAGATCGGCAACACCTACCTGCGTCCCAAATTCCGCGGCGGCGCGGTCAACGGGCCGCTCAAGCAGCTGATGCTGCGCCACGGCTTCGCCTGCGGGCTCAAGCGGATGTTCTTCTCGGTCGATACCCGCAACGCGCGATCGCTGGCGGCCTGCGCCAAGATCGGCGCGAGCCTCGACGGGGTGCTGCGCAATCACATGATTACCTGGACCGGTTACGAGCGCGATTCTGCGATCTATTCGGTGGTCGAACGCGACCGGGAGAAGTTGGGACTATGAACAATACGATTATCCAGGCCGCTGCGCTGATCGTGCCGCTGATCTTTGCGATTGTGTTCCACGAGGTCGCGCACGGGCTGATGGCGCGCGCCCTGGGCGATCCCACCGCGCAGGAACGCGGGCGGCTCAGCCTTAATCCGCTGCGCCATGTCGATCCGATCGGCACAGTGGTGCTGCCGGGCATTCTGGCGCTGACGCATTTGCCGGTGTTTGGCTGGGCAAAGCCGGTGCCGGTCGATTTTGAGCGGCTGCGCCATCCGCGCCGCGATATGATGCTGGTCGGCGCGGCCGGGCCGGGTTCAAACCTGATCATGGCGGCAATCGCGGCGCTGGTGCTGGGGCTGGTGCTGCGGCCTTACGGCGGCGCGCCGGAGCCGGCCGGAGTGATGGGCTTTGTGGTGCTCAACCTGTTTAACTTCATCTCGATCAACGTGTTTTTGGCGTTGTTCAATCTGCTGCCGATCCCGCCGTTCGATGGCTCGCACATTGTCGAAGGGCTGCTGCCCGTGCCGATGGCGCGTCGCTACGCGAAGTTCCGCACGGTCGGCATGCTGATCCCGCTGGTATTGCTGGTGGTACTGCCGGTCTTTGTTCCGGGGTTCAATTTGATCAAATACATTATCGGTCCGGTCGAATGGGTGGTCGGCGGATATGTCAAACTGGCGGCGCTGGTCGCCGGATTGTAACGTGCCGGACGGCTGGATCATCCTTGACAAGCCGCTGGGGCTGGGCAGCACGCAGGCGGTGGCGGCGGTCAAGCGTAATTTGCGCGAGGCCGGCCTTGGCAAGGTAAAAGTTGGCCATGGCGGTACGCTCGATCCCCTCGCGACCGGCGTGCTGCCGATTGCGTTGGGCGAGGCGACCAAGCTTGCGGGGCGGATGCTCGATGCGAGCAAGACTTATGCGTTCACGATTGCCTTTGGGGCGCAGACCGACACGCTGGACCTTGAAGGGACGGTCATAGCGACCAGTGACGTGCGGCCATCGCCAGCGCAAATCGAGGCGGTGCTGCCGCGCTTTACCGGACCGATCGAGCAAGTCCCGCCGGCCTATTCGGCGCTCAAGGTGGGCGGGCAGCGGGCTTATGATCTGGCGCGCGCGGGGGCGGTGGTTGAACTGGCGGCGCGGGCGGTGACGGTC
>JANOTT010000009.1:0-15996 GCA_031416535.1 Novosphingobium sp.
TCGTGGGCCTTTCAATTCCTCGCTGACCGCAGCGGTGGCATCAGGCAGGCCCCGCGCAATCAGCGCGAGCCGGCGCGGGGTGGACCACACGGTCACTTCGCCCAGCGTGACCCCGGCCGCGTCCAGTTCCTTGCGCAGCAACTTCTCCAGATCAGCCCGCGCCCCGGCCTGCATCCGCGCTGGTATCTCTTCGCAGCGCAGTTCGAGCAGGAAATCCTTCACAGAACCCACTCCGGGTAATCGGCCTGCCATTGCGGCGTGTTCTTCTCGATCCACGCCTGGCAGCTACCCTTGGCCAGATCGCGCACGCGGCCGATGTAGCTGGCGCGTTCCTGCACGCTGATCACGCCGCGTGCTTGCAGCAGGTTGAACAGGTGGCTGGCCTCGATCGCCTGCTCATAGGCGGCGAGCGGGATATTGGCGTCAAGGCAGCGCTGGCACTCGGCCTCGGCCTTGGTGAAGCCGTCGAACAGGCTGGCAGTATCGGCCACCTCGAAATTGTATTTCGACAGCTCCTGCTCGTTCTTGAGGAACACCGCGCCGTAGCTGACGCCGTCCGCATTGAACGCCAGGTCATAGACGTTGTCGACGTTCTGGATGTACATGGCGAGGCGTTCCAGCCCGTAAGTAAGCTCGCCCGCGACCGGCTTGCAATCGAACCCGCCCATCTGCTGGAAATAGGTGAACTGGCTGACTTCCATCCCATCACACCACACTTCCCAGCCCAGCCCCCAGGCGCCGAGCGTGGGGCTTTCCCAGTCATCCTCGACAAACCGGATGTCGTGCAGCAGCGGGTCGATCCCGATCGCGAACAGGCTCTCCAGATATAGCTCCTGCAGCCCCGCCGGGCTGGGCTTCATGATCACCTGATACTGATAGTAATGCTGAAGCCGGTTGGGGTTTTCGCCATAGCGCCCGTCGGTCGGGCGGCGGCTGGGCTGGACATAAGCCGCTTTCCACGGCTCGGGGCCAAGCGCACGCAGGGTGGTCGCCGGGTGAAAGGTGCCCGCGCCCATCCGCATGTCATACGGCTGGAGGATCAGGCAGCCGTGCGCGCTCCAGAACGCGTGGAGGCGCAGGATCATGTCCTGAAAGGAGAGGGGCGGCGCGGATGTCGTCATCGTCCGGGGCTTTGGCGGATGGGCCTGTTACGGTCAATATGCGCATTCGTTCATCGACTGGCAGCATTTGCGTGAGTAGGACGCGAACATGACCCTGACCAAGCGCCTGATTGCCCCACTGTTTGCCGTGATTGCGCTGGCCGGGAGCGGCAGCGCGCCCGCCGAGCAGCGCCATCCCACCCCGCAGCCAGTGGTCGCGCAGCAGCTTGGTAAACCGCAGGCGCGCCCGGCGCTGTGGAAGCTGGCCGACCATGACACCACGATCTATCTGTTTGGCACGATCCACCTGCTTCCGCCGGGGATCGATTGGCTCAACGGCCCGCTGGCCGACGCGCTCGACCATTCGGACACGCTGATGACCGAGCTGCCCGAACTGGCCCCGGGCAATGTCGCGGCGGCATTGCTCAGGCATGGCACGCTACCCGCCGACCAGAGCCTGCGGCGGATGATGAGCGACAAGCAGCGCGCGCAATTGGAAGCCGCGCTGACTTCGCTGGGGCTGCCGGTTTCGACCTACGACCTGAAGAAACCGTGGGTGGCGGCCGCGAGCTTGCCGATCCTGCAGCTGCAAAAAGCTGGCTATAGCCTCGAGACGGGGGTCGAGACCGCGCTGACCAAGCGCGCCACCCAGCTGCGCCATGCCCGCGGCGGGCTCGAGACGGCCGATTTCCAGTTCGGACAATTCAACGTGTTAACCGATGCCGAGCAGCTCGAATACCTCGGCGTGGTGCTTGATGCCTTGCCGTCGATCAATGACGAGATCACCAAGCTGGTTGGCAATTGGTCGCGCGGCGATGCGGCCGCACTGGCCGCGCAGCTTAATGCCGACAGCGACAGCCCGGCGCTGGCCGAGGCGCTGATCTTCAGCCGCAACCGCACCTGGGCCGCGTGGATCGAGCACCGGATGAAAACCCCCGGCACGGTGTTCGTGGCGGTTGGTGCGGGGCATCTGGGCGGTTCGGGCAGCGTGCAGGCGGTGCTGGCCAAGCGCGGCTTCAAGGCGGTTCGTGTCCAGTAATTTCCTGCGCGGGCTGGTCCTTGCAGCGCTGGCCGCGCTGGCGTTGGCGGGCTGCAGCAAACCCGCCGAAGTGCGCCCCGCGCTGTGGCTGGTCGAAGGTCCGGGCGGGCAGAAGGCCTGGCTGTTCGGAACGATCCATGCGCTGCCGCGGCCGGTCGCGTGGCGCTCGGACAAGGTCGCCGCCGCGCTCGAACAGTCGGACCGGCTGGTGCTTGAAGTGGCGCGGATCGACGATGATGCCGCCACCGCGCGGACCTTTGCCGCGCTGGCCGAAAGCCCCGGCCTGCCCCCGCTGATGCAGCGCCTGCCGGGCGCTCTGCAAGCTGAGCTGGGCGCGGCGCTTAAACAGGATGGGTTCGCGCCCGGCGCGCTTGATCGCTATGAAAGCTGGGCGGCGGCGCTGATGCTGCAAAACGCCGCGATGGCGGCGGGGAAGTCTGACAGCGCCAACGGGATCGACCGCGCGCTGCTGCGCGGCTATGCTAAACCGGTCGAGGAATTCGAGGGGGCCGCCGCGCAACTGGCAATTTTCGACCGGCTGCCCGAACCGGCACAACGCGCGCTGCTGGCCGCGACGCTAGGCCGTTCGGGGGACGAGATGTCCGAGCTGCGCCAGCTGGAACAAGCCTGGGCGCACGGCGATCTGGCCTTGATCGACACTGCAACCAATGCCGATTTCCTGCACCACCCGGATCTGCGCGACGCGCTGCTGGTCAGCCGTAACCGTGCCTGGCTGATCAAGCTGTCCGCGCAGTTGACCCGCGGCGCGCGTCCGTTTGTGGCGGTCGGGCTGGCGCATCTGGTCGGCAAAGATGGGCTGCCCGCGCTGTTGAGCGCGCAAGGCTACAAGGTCACCCGGCTCCAGTAGCCCTGAACGAGCCTTGCATTTGCAGGCCAATGCAGCTAACGGCGCGCGCTTCCCGTTATGGTCATCCCTGGAGGCGTGACGGCGAAATGTGTAGTCCAGTTTTGAAAAGGCAAGTACCATGAGCGATACGCTGAACCTGCCGGCCGAGACGCGTGAAGGGGTTGGCAAGGGAGCCTCCCGTGCACTGCGTCGTGAAGGTCGTGTCCCCGCCGTTGTCTATGGCGGCAAAGAAGAACCCCTGTCGATCCACATCGAGGAAAAGCTGCTGATCAAGCAGCTCAGCTCCGGCCATTTCCTCAACTCGATCGTCGAGATCGAAGTAGGCGGCAAGAAACTGCGTACGCTCCCCAAGGACGTTGCCTTCCATCCGGTCACCGATCGTCCGCTCCATGCCGATTTCCTGCGCTTGTCGAAGAACTCCACGGTCAACGTCAATGTTCCGGTGGTCTTCGCTAACGAAGAGGAATCGCCGGGCCTGAAGCGCGGCGGTGTGCTCAACATCGTTCGCCACGAGCTCGAACTGATCTGCGACGGCAACAGGATCCCTGAAGAGATCTCGATCGATGTGACCGGGCTCGATATCGGCGATTCAATCCATATCAGCAGCGTGACGCTGCCGGACGGTTCAACCTCGGCGATCACCGACCGCGATTTCACCATCGCCACGATCATCGCACCGTCCGGTCTGCGCAGCGAAGAAGGCGATAACGCCAAGACCGAAGGCGAAGCCGAAGAAGGCTGAGGTTCGCGCGGGTTCACCGCTTAACGGTTGACCCCACCGGAATTTGCAAGACAATGTTTAGCCGGGCCGTGCCACCACGGTCCGGCTTTTCATTGGGGGGTTCAATATGAAGCTGAAATTGGTACTGGTCGCCTCAGCGATTGGTTTGGCTGCGGCGTCTGCGGGCGCAGCGCCGACGAAACCGGCTTCGGCTAGATTGGCGGCCCCTGCCTTCTCAGCCAAGCCGCCGGTTGCTGATGGCGATATGGGCCGCTTCATCTCGCTCGGCCAAATCGCAATCGACTCCGATAAAGCTGCCAAGTCTGAAAACCTCAATCAAAAGGACCGCTACCCGATGACCACTCTCGCGGCGTCAATGCGCAGCGATGCCCGGTGGTATTTCGGCCGCGTCTCGCTGCTGCCGCCCGAACAGCGCAGCCGCAAAGTTTTCGATGCCGCATTCCAACGCGTCGAAAAGGGCGGAGACAGTTTGAAATTCGACAATGCCATGGCTTGCTCGAAACGGGCCTTGGCCGCCAACAACGCGATGCTCGATACTTGAATCGGAAAGTAGCTCGCTTTGTGGCTCCAGCGCAGGCAAAGCGCGCAGAACTGGTGAAGCAAAGGGACTGATGGGCCATGCAACTATGGGTTGGCCTTGGCAATCCGGGCACGCAATATGCGCTGCACCGGCACAACGTCGGGTTCATGACGCTCGACACTCTGGCCGAGGTCGATAATTTCGGCCCCACCCAGAAAAAATTCTCGGGCTGGTTGCAGGAAGGCCGGATCGGGGGGGCGCGCGTGCTGCTGCTCAAGCCGGCAACCTTCATGAACGAAAGCGGCCGCGCGGTGAGCGAGGCGCTGCGGTTTTACAAGCTGGAGCCCGCCGCGTTGACCGTGTTTCACGACGAACTTGATCTTGCCCCGTTCAAGGTCAAGGTGAAGCTGGGCGGCGGTACCGCCGGTCACAACGGGCTGCGCTCGATCGACCAGCATATCGGCCCCGATTTCCGCCGGGTGCGGATCGGCATCGGCCATCCCGGGCACAAGGACCGCGTCACCGGCTATGTGCTGGGCAATTATGCCAAGGCCGATATCGACCCGCTGGCCGATATGCTCGGCGCGATTGCGGCCGAGGCGGAATGGCTGGCCAAAGGCGAAGACGCCCGATTTATGAGCGATGTGGCGCGGCGATTGCAGGCCGATTGACCCTGCGCCAAGGGTTTGATCGCGTCGGTCTGCTTTACAAACCCTGCGCCCAGCCCAAGCCATTAACCATTGCAACGCTGCCCAGCCCTTACTTGGCACACGAATTGCGTTGGTACCGGTTAACGCAATTTGCTCGTTAATGGGGGTTTTCATGATTAAGAAGCTGGTTCTGGCGTTTGCCGCGTTTGGTAGCCTTGGCCTGGGTGCAGCACCGGCCTTGGCCGATGCCATCACGCTCGACGCGACGAAGGTGGGCACTGCCTACACGTTCAACTACAACGGGTTCTCAAGCGGCACCACGGTCACCGGGCTTACTGGCAGAACCACGTTTACGCTGACCGGCATCTCGGGCAACAATTACACGTTCAGCTACAGCGTGAGCAACACCAGCACCGCGCCGATCACCGGTTCGCGGATTTCAAGCTTTGCCTTCAACGCCGATCCCAACATCACCGGAGCCACCAGCACTGGCGCGTTCAGCTACACCACGCTCAATTCGACCTATCCCAATGGGATCGGCGAAGTTGACGTGTGCTTCAAGGACGCGAGCACTGGAGCGTGCGCCGGCGGCGGCGGCGGCGGCCTTAATCAGGGGCAGACCGGCACCGGCAATTTCGTGCTAAGCTTCGCGCAGCCGATTGCGTCGCTGAACCTGAGCGACTTCTACGTGCGTTACCAGTCAATCACTGGGGCCGGCACCATCACTTCGGCCAGCGGCGCGGGCACGCTGACTTCGAGCGGCGGGACTTCGGTTCCCGAACCCGGCATGCTGGGGCTGCTGAGCCTGACCCTGATCGCGGTGGCCGTAACGCGCCGCCGCCGTCAGTTGGTTCGGGCATTCGCCTAACCACTCCGCAACTCTAGATCGACATTATCCGGGCGCACGCTCTGCTTCGGCAAGGTGCGCCCGGATTGTTGCGTTCTGCGGCGCCAATTGCGCCGCGCGGCGCAGCAGTTTGCGCGCTTCGGCCAGATTGCGGCCTGACCGGAATTGCGCCCAGCCTGCGGTATCCAGCACCGATGGGTTATCGGGCGCGAGCTTGAGCGCGCGGCCGGCAAATGCTTCCGCCTTGTCGAAATTGGCTAGCATCAGCTGGGCATAGGCCATGTTGTTGAGCACAATGATGTTCTTGCCATCGGTGGCAGCCAGCAGCCGATCATAGGATTGCGCCGCCCCGGCCCAGTTGCCCGCGCGCATCGCCGCATCGGCATCGGTCAGGTCCTGGCCCAGCGTTTGCGGCGCGGGACGTTTTGACCGCGCTGCATAATTCCCCGCCGCAGGATCGCCCACGGCCTGCGCCGCTGTGGCCATCAGCGCCAGTTCGTCGGAGCGGGCCGCCGGCTGATCGGCCAACGGCCGCAGCGTTGTCACCGCGCCGGCCGCATCGCCGCCAGCCAGCTGGGCCTCGGCGAGCAGCCGCACGGCTTCGCGGTTACCGGGGGTGGCTCGCGCAATCGGCGCAAGCTGGGCAACCGCAAGCTGGTTTTGCCCCAACCGCAGCAATGCCTCGCCATAAATCTGCCGGATTGGATCGAGCGGTGCAAGCTTGGCTTCGGCCGGCTGGATCGCCGCGCGCACACCCGCCCAATCCTTGCGGGCCGCCGCATTGCGGGCGCGCAGGAACACAACCGTGAGGTCGGTCGGCGCAGCCACTGCCGCGCGGTCCAGCACTTTCTGCATTTCGTCGCTGCGGCCAAGATCGCCCAGCACGGCAGCCTTGCCGGTCAGTGCCGCAACGCTGGCCGGATATAGTTTTGCCGCGCGGGCATAGCGATCGAGCGCGGTTTGCAGATTGCCGCGGCGCACGGCGATCAGGCCGCCGATCAACAGGCTGTCGATCCCGTCGGGGTCGGCTTTGGCCGCCTTGGCTGCCAATTCGTCGGCCCCGGCAATATCGCCGCTGAGCAACCGGTACCGCGCATAATCGGCGAACAGCCGGGCGCTGCCGCCAGCGGCCAGACCGGTCTCGAAATGCTGCTGAGCACCCACCATGTCCTGCTTCTGGATCAGCGCCAGCGCCCGCAGCCGCTCAGCTTCGACCGATGCAACCGGCCCAAGCAGGCCCAGTGCCACATCGGGCGCCTTGCGCAACAACGCGGCTTCGGCTGACAGTTCAGCCAGTTCGCCGCCCGCCGCGGTGGTCCCGGTCAGCAGCGCCAAAGCGGTGCCAGCCCCATCGCCATCACCCAGCGCGAGCAAGGTCTTCGCAAGCATCAGCCGCATCGCGCGGTTAGCCGGCTGCGCCTGCAGCGCGCCGATCAGGTGGATCCGCGCCGCAGCGTAATCATGCGCGGCAAATTCGCTCTGCGCCTTGGCATAGCTTTGCTCCGGACTTTCAGCGCAAGCCGCAAGCGCGAGGAGGGCGGGTAGGATAAATGCGTTTTTCATGCGTCGTGCCTAGCGCGAAAGACTGAAATTTCGGTGAAGCTGGTCAAGCCGGGCCAGCCCCGCTATGGGCGCGCAACGCGGATTTCGGAGAGTTTCATGGGTTTCAAATGCGGTATCGTGGGCTTGCCCAACGTGGGCAAGTCCACTTTGTTCAATGCGCTGACCGAAACGCAGGCGGCGCAGGCGGCAAATTATCCGTTCTGCACGATCGAACCCAACGTGGGCCAGGTCGGCGTGCCTGATCCCCGGCTCGATAAACTGGCGGCGATCGCCGGCAGCGCCAAGATCATCCCAACCCAGCTTGGCTTCGTCGATATCGCGGGCCTCGTGCGCGGGGCGAGCAAGGGCGAAGGGCTGGGCAACCAGTTCCTTGGCAACATCCGCGAGGTGGACGCGATCGTCCACGTGCTGCGCTGCTTTGAGGACGACGACATCCAGCACGTCGACAACAAGATCGATCCGGTCTCCGACGCCGACACGGTCGAGACCGAGCTGATGCTGTCCGATCTCGAGAGCCTGGAAAAACGCGTTCCCGCGGCGCAAAAGAAAGCCGCGCAAGGCGACAAGGAGGCCAAGCTGCTGGCCGCGGTCCTGCTCCCCGCGCTCGAACTGCTGCGCGAAGGCAAGCCCGCCCGGCTCGCCCGGCCGAGCGACGAGGACGAACTGCGGGTGTTCAATTCGGCGCAGCTGCTCACCGCCAAGCCGGTGCTGTATGTCTGCAATGTCGAGGAAGACAGCGCGGCCAAGGGCAACGCTTTTTCAGACAAGGTGTTCGCCAAGGCCAAAGCCGAGGGCGCCAATGCGGTGATCGTTTCGGCCGCTATCGAAAGCGAGCTGGTGACGATGGAGATGGCCGACCGGCTGGTGTTCCTGGAAGAGATGGGGCTGCATGAAACCGGACTCGCGCGGATCATCCGCTCGGGCTACGATCTGCTGCACCTGCTGACCTTCTTCACTGTCGGCCCCAAGGAAGCCCGCGCCTGGACCGTGCATCAAGGCGCCAAGGCCCCCGATGCGGCGGGCGCGATTCACTCGGATATGCAGCGCGGCTTCATCCGTGCTGAAACGATTGCCTATGACGATTACGTTGGACTGGGCGGCGAAGGCCCGGCCAAAGACGCGGGCAAGCTGCGGCAGGAAGGCAAGGAGTATGTGATCGCCGACGGCGACGTGCTCCACTTCAAGTTCAACGTTTAAGCTCGACCGGTGCAGGATCGTTTAGGACATTGCGGCAATGAATGATGGGCTGCTGTATTTCGAGGACCTTGCGCCCGGCATCACCGCAGCGTTCGGGCGCTATGAAGTGACCCGCGCGGAAGTGATCGAGTTCGCCACAAAATACGATCCGCAGCCGTTCCACTTGTCCGACGAAGCCGCCGCGCAGACGCATTTCGGGCGGATTTCGGCGAGCGGCTGGCACACCTGCGCGATGATCATGCGGATGCTGGTCGACAACATGACCGCGCGCAAGCAGGCCGGGCTCGGGTCGCCCGGGCTCGACGAATTGCGCTGGCTGCGACCGGTCTATCCCGGCGATACGCTGCGGCTGGAAACCGAACTGATCGACAAGACCCCAAGCCGGTCACGCCCCGAAATGGGCAGTTTCCGGTCCGAAGTGCGGGTGTTCAACCAGGACGACGTGCTGGTTGCGACCATGAAGTCGATCGGCCTGATCCGCGTGCGCGGCGCTCAGACCGCCTGATCAGGCACCGCAATCGATCACGCCCTGCGACGAATAGACCACCCGGTCCCAGGCGTCGCGCACGGTCAGTTCGCCGGTATAGCGCATGCTCTCTTCGCCCGCCGGCTGGCCATCGCCCGGCCCGCGCTTGAGCGTCAGCGTATATACCTTGCCGAGATAATGTTCCCAGGCCCCCATCTCGAGCTTGGTCCCGCCATTGTCCGAGATCAGCATGACGATGTCGTCATCCACCTTGATCAGCGCGCGTCCGACCAGCGCCAGCACCAGCGGCTCGGCCGGCGAGGTGATGCTGAAGCTGCACCCCGCCCCGCTCAGGTTCTTGGCGCTGACTTCTTCAAGCGTAATCCGCTGGAGGTTGATCGGCTTGATCGGCGGGGCAACCTTCTGGATCGCCTCGACCGCTGCAACATCGGCGGCGTCCTTGCGCCGCTGTTCTTCGGGCGAAACCGAACGGTCGCACCCGCTCAAAGCGATCAGCGCGGCCAGACCAATCGTGCGCAACATTACCGTCTCCCGAACAGCTTCTCGATGTCGCCATGCGCCAGTTTGACCCAGGTCGGGCGGCCGTGATTGCATTGGCCTGAGCGGGGGGTGACTTCCATTTCGCGCAGCAAAGCGTTCATCTCTGCCACCGACAACGCACGACCGGCCCGAACGCTCCCGTGGCAGGCCATTGTCGCCAGCACCAGATCGAGCCGCTCGCCCAGCAGCAGTGCCGCACCATTGGCTGCCAGATCATCGGCAAGGTCGCGCAGCAGTGCCTGCGGGCTGCCTTTGGTGAGCACGGCTGGGACTGCGCGAACCAGCATCGCGCCGGGGCCGAAGCGTTCGATCACCAGCCCGAGCGCCGCGAACGCCGCGCTGGCTTCCTCCAGCCGGTCGCAGTCCGGTTCATCAAGCTCGACCACTTCGGGGATCAGCAACGCCTGGCTCGCCGCCATTGCCCCCTGCGCGCCCGCCGCTTTGAGCCGTTCGAGCACCAGCCGCTCGTGCGCGGCGTGCTGATCGACGATCACCAGTCCGTCCTCGGCTTCGGCCACGATATAGGTCAGCGCCACCTGTCCGCGCGCCACGCCAAGCGGGTGATCGGGCGTGGGGGCAAGTTCGGCCACTTCGGCACGCGCGGCGGGCGGAGCGAGCGCTTGCTCCGCCTGGCTGCGCCACGGCCGCGCCGCTTCGCGCACCCCGCTGGAGCCGTACTGACGCGCAAACAGCGAGGCGAGCGCCGGAGCCGGCCCAGCAACAGGCCCAGTTATCGGTTCGGCCTGCCAGTTTCCCATCGCGGGCACGGCCGCGGCCTGCGCGCTGCGCTGGCCTTCGGCTTCGAGCGCGTGCCGCAGCCCCGAAACGATGAACCCGCGCACAAATGCCGGATCGCGAAACCGCACTTCGGTCTTGGCCGGGTGGACATTGACGTCGACTTCGGCGGGCGGGAGTTCGAGAAACAACGCCAGCACCGCGTGGCGATCGCGCGCCAGCATATCGGCATAGGCCCCGCGCACCGCGCCGATCAGCAGCCGGTCCTTGACCGGTCGGCCGTTGACAAACAGATACTGGTGATCGGCCACCCCGCGGTTGAATGTCGGCAGCCCGGCAATTCCGGTCAAGCGCGCCCACGAACTTTCATTGCCGCGGTGCAATTCGATCAGCACCCCGTCGTCGGCCAGTTCGCGCGCCACAATTCGGGCCACCCGGCTGGCCAACCCCTCGCCCGGCTGCACCGCCAGCACGCGGCGGCCATCATGCTCAAGCACGAACCCCACATCGGGCCGCGCCATCGCGAGGCGCCGCACCACATCGAGGCAGGCGGCATATTCGCTGCGCGCCGAGCGCAGGAACTTGCGCCGTGCGGGGACTTTGCCGAACAGGTCTTCGACCCGGATCCGCGTGCCGGGCGGCACCGCGGCGGGTCCTTCTTCGATCAAGCCGCCATGATCGACCACCCGGCGCCAGCCCTCGCCGATGCGCTCATCCTGAGCCTGTCGAATGGCCCTGACCCGGCTTTCGATGGTCAGCCGCGCGACGCTGGCGATCGACGGCAATGCCTCACCGCGAAAGCCCAGCGTGCTGACCAGCTCGATCGCATCGTCGGGCAGCTTCGAAGTGGCATGGCGTTCGAGCGCGAGGACGATTTCATCGGCGCGCATGCCGCAGCCATCGTCGGTCACCTCGATCCCGTCGAGCCCGCCCGCGCTGAGCCGCACCGCAACGTTTTGCGCCCCGGCATCAAGCGCGTTTTCGATCAGTTCCTTGAGCGCGGAGGCCGGCCGCTCCACGACCTCGCCCGCCGCGATGCGGTTGACCAGCGTATCGGGAAGGCGGCGGATTATTGGCATGCCCACAGCCTAGCGCCGAACTGTCAGAAATTCGAGACGGACAGCGCCGCAAATCGGGTCAATCGACACAATTTTTTGGCCTTTAGCCAACCTGTGCGCTAATGGAACCACTCTCACGCTAGCACGCACGCCCGACGCTGCCGCAGTAGTTGCGGTAAGTGCTGGCAAACATACGGAATTTTCAATGGCTTCGTTCCTTTCGCGATTCTTCAAATTCGGCTCGCAGAACTTGGCAATCGACCTCGGCACGGCCAACACACTGGTCTATGTCCAGGACCGCGGAATCGTGCTCAACGAACCCTCGGTGGTGGCGATCGAGACCATCAACGGGGTCAAGCGGGTCAAGGCCGTGGGCGACGATGCCAAGATGATGATGGGCAAGACCCCGGACAGCATCGAGGCGATCCGCCCGCTGCGCGATGGGGTGATCGCCGACATCGAAATCGCCGAGGAAATGATCAAGCACTTCATTCGCAAGGTGAACGGCAAGCGGACCAGCATGTTCTCGCCGCCCGAAATCGTGATCTGCGTGCCCTCAGGCTCGACCTCGGTCGAACGCCGCGCGATCCGCGATGCCGCCAGCAATGCCGGAGCCAGCGCGGTGTACCTGATCCTCGAGCCGATGGCGGCCGCGATTGGCGCCGATATGCCGGTGACCGAGCCGATTGGCTCGATGGTCGTCGATATCGGCGGAGGCACTACCGAAGTCGCGGTGCTGTCGCTGCGCGGGCTGGCTTATACCACCTCGGTCCGCGTCGGCGGGGACAAGATGGACGAAGCCATCGTCTCTTACGTGCGCCGCCACCACAACCTGTTGATCGGCGAGGCTACGGCAGAGCGGATCAAGAAGGATTACGGCGTGGCCATGATGCCGGCCGACGGCGTGGGCGAATCGATCCAGATCAAGGGCCGCGATCTGGTCAACGGGGTGCCCAAGGAAATCACCATCACCCAGGCCAATCTGGCCGAGGCGCTGAGCGAACCGATCGGCCAGATCATCGAAGGCGTGCGCATTGCGCTGGAAAATACCGCGCCTGAACTGGCCGCTGATATTGTTGATCAGGGCATTGTGCTGACCGGCGGCGGCGCTTTGATCAGGGGCCTGGACGAATATCTGCGCGAAGAAACCGGCCTGCCGGTGTCGGTAGCGGAAGACCCGCTGTCCTGCGTGGCGCTGGGTACCGGGCGGGCAATGGAAGATCCGCAGTTCCGCGGCGTGCTGATGACGGCCTGAGTTCAGGACGGATGACGCGCGCGGGCTTTCTGAAGGAGTAACCCCTCATGGCGGCGCCGAACAATCGCCGCTCGGGGTATTCCCGCCGGGCGCAATACGGCAATTTTTTCGGATATCTCGCGGCGGTCGTTGGCCTGCTCGTGGGAATATCGTTGTTGGTCGTCTCGACCGGGAATGCCGGGGCTTTTTCGGGCCTGCGCACCACCGCCCAGGACAGCACGGCGCCAGCAGCGAAGGCCGCAGCGGGCGCACGCACCGGCGGCCAGAACCTGTGGAGCGTGCTGTCGGGTTATTTCACTTCGGGCGCGCGGGTTGCGCGGCTTGAACGCGAAGTGGCCGAAGGCCGGGTCAAGCTGGCCGAACAAGCCGCGCTCATGGAAGAGAACAACCGCCTCAAAGCGATGCTATCGCTCGCGCAGGGCGACCAGCGCGCGGTGGTGGTGACCCGGCTGATCGGCTCGACCTCATCCTCGACCCGCCGCTTTGCCACAATCGGCGCGGGCGCCAACCAAGGCGTGCAAGTTGGCATGGCAGTGCGCTCACCGCTTGGGCTGGTTGGCCGGGTAATCGAAGCTGGCCGCACCAGCGCCCGGCTGCTGCTGGTCACCGATACCGACAGTTCGATCCCGGTGCGCCGCGCCAGCGACGGGATTCAGGGTTATGCCAATGGCTTGGGCAACGGCACCGTGCAAATCCGGCTAAGTACGACCGGGACCAACCCGCTCAAACCCGGCGACGCAATTGTCACCTCGGGATCAGGCGGGATCTACCGCCCGGGCGAAGCGGTTGCGGTGGTGGTGGCGCTAACCCCGGACGGTGCGATCGCCCGCCCGCTGAGCGATCCCGGGCAGACCGAATTCGTCGCGGTCGAGCCGCTGTTCGACGAAGCCCCCAGATCTTCTGAAATCGCTCCGCCAGCCAGCGCGGCGACCGCTGGAAAGCGGTGATGCCGCCCCCGCTGCCATCTGCCCTGCGCCAGTTCGGCAAGCCGCGGATCAACCGCACCGCATCGCCGGTGCTGGCGCTGGCCACGCCCTGGCTGCTGGTCATGCTGGGGAGTTTATCGCCGATCTGGCCGGTAATCGCATCAGCCCCGGTGCTTCCGCCATTCGGGTTCCTGCTGCTGGTTGGCTGGCAGCAACTGCGCCCCGGCCTGTTTCCGGTGTGGGCCGGCTGGCCGCTGGGGATCGTCGACGATCTGTTCAGCGGGCAGCCAATCGGCTCGGCCGTGGTGCTGTGGTCGGTGGCCATGATCGCCCTGGATTTTCTTGAGCACCGCTTCCCATGGCGCGGATTTTTGCTCAATTGGGTGGTGGCCAGTGCGTTCATCGGTGGATACCTGTTACTGGCGCTGCAAATCGCCAATCTGGCGGGCGGTGCAGCCAGCCCGATGGTGTTGCTGCCCCAGCTGGCAGTGGCGGTTTTGGCGTACCCGGTGGCGGCCAAACTGGTCGGCCTGGCCGACCGGTTCCGGCTGATCCCGATCCGGAGACTATAGCCGTGTTCGGGGAGCCGCAGCACACCAACTCGGGCACGCTGAGCAACAGTTTCGACCGCCGTTCAATGCTGATCGGCGGCTTGCAGACCGGCCTTGGCGTGCTGCTGGCGGCGCGGATGGGCTGGATCGGGCTCGTCCAGAACGCCAAGTACGAAACGCTTGCCGAAAGCAATCGCGTCAACCTGACCCTGCTGCCGCCACGGCGCGGGGCGATCCTTGATCGCAACAACGCGCAACTTGCCAGCAACCGGATCGAATTCCGGATCGACATTATCCCCGAGCGCTTGGTCGATGCCGATGGGACCGTGGCCGAACTGGCGCGGCTGCTGGCTTTCACGCCGGTGCAGATGCAGGATCTGGAGGACAAGCTCGACAAGGCGCACGGCTACCAGCCGATCGAGGTTGCCTCGGGACTGCGGCCCGAACAGTATGACAAGGTGCTGGTGCGGCTGCCCGATATGCCCGGGGTGATCGCGCAGCAAGGCTTTACCCGGTGGTATCCGACCGGACCATCGGTCGGGCATCTGGCGGGCTATGTCGGCCCGGCCTCGGCCAAAGATTATGATGCCGAGCGTAACCCGCTGCTGCTCACCCCGGGGTTCAAGATCGGCAAGGACGGGCTGGAAAAGCAGTTCGAGCAGATCCTGCGCGGCACGCCCGGGGCGCAGCGGGTCGAAGTGACTGCGGGGGGCCGCTTCGTGCGCGATCTCGAAAAGCGCGATGACATTCCGGGCAAGCCGCTCAAGCTGACCATCAACGGCCCGCTGCAGGATTATGCGGCGCGGCGCATCGGCCCCGAATCCGCCGCGGTGGTGGTGATGGATCTGGAAAGCGGCGATCTGCTCGCAATGGTCTCGATGCCGAGCTACGATCCCAACAACTTCTCAAACGGGATCAGCCGGATCGAGTGGAAGATGTTATCCGACGACGATCACGTGCCGCTACGCAACAAGGTGCTGAGCGGGCTGTTCCCGCCGGGTTCTACGGTCAAACCAATGGCCGCGCTGGCCTTCCTCGAGGCCGGGCTTGATCCCAATGCGGCGACCACCTGCAATGGCGGACTGCGGGTCGGCAACCGGGTGTTTCACTGCTGGAACCGCCGCGGCCATGGTCATGTTGATATGGCCAAAGGCATCTACCAGAGCTGCGACGTTTATTTCTACCACTTTGCCCAAACGATCGGGTCGGACAAGATCGCGGCGATGGCGCGGCGGCTGGGACTGGGCCAGAAGTTCGATCTGCCGACCCGCAGCCAGTCGTTCGGGACGGTGCCGGATCCGGCCTGGAAGCTGAAGAAATACAAGCAGCCGTGGGCCGATTACGACACCGTCAATTCCACCATCGGCCAAGGCTATTTCCTCGTCAATCCGCTCCAGCAGGCGGTGATGACAGCACGGATTGCCACGGGGATGGAGCTGCATCCGCGGCTGCTGTTCGATCCGCGCCCGGCGCAGCCCAAGTCGCTCGGGATTAGCCAGGAACACCTCGAAATCGTGCGTCAGGCGATGAACGAGGTCGTCAATGGGCGCGGCACCGCGAGCCGGGCGAAGCTGCCGCTCGAGGGGGTGCAGATGTCGGGTAAGACCGGCACCGCGCAAGTGGTTGGGCTCAATATCAGCGATGGCAAAGGCGGATTGTGGAAGCACCGCGATCACGGACACTTCATCAGCTTCGCGCCGGCTGACCAGCCGCGCTTTGCCTGCGCGGTGGTGGTCGAGCACGGCGGCGGGTCGGCCGCGGCCTATCCGATTGCGCGCGACGTGATGACGTTCCTGTTCGATCCCGGCAAAGCGATGGATGTGCTGCGCGGCTTCGAATCCGAATGGGGCGGCACCGCGCAGCAGCGCATGGCCGCGCGCTATCGGTCCTATGCCGCGCAATACGGGGTCAGCGTGCC
>JANOTT010000010.1:0-7124 GCA_031416535.1 Novosphingobium sp.
GCATTACCAGCGCGATGCCGTGACCAATCTGGCCCCGCCCGAATTGAAGGCGGTGCATCCGCTCGGCAAATCGCCGCTGCTCGAGGAAGACGGGGTGGTGATCGAGGAATCGGGCGCGATCATCCAGCACCTGCTCGACACCTATGGCAAGGGCCGCTTCCAGCCTGCCCCCGGCACCCCCGAAGCGCTGCGCCACCTGCAATGGATGCACTTTGCCGAAGGGTCGGCAATGACCCCGATCCTGCTGCAACTTTACACCGCGCGGCTGGGTGATGCCGGCGCTCCGCTTGCACCGCGGATCGAAGATCAGCTGGCGAGCTATTTCGGCTACCTCGAGAGCGAGCTGCGCCCCTCGGGGCATTTCGTCGGCGACGACTGGACCGGGGCCGACATGATGCTGAGCTTCATTGCCGAAATCGCCCTGATGCGGGGGCAGGCCGATGCCTATCCCAAACTGGCCAAGTTCGTCGCCGCAATCCATGCGCGGCCGGCCTGGCAGGCGGCGCGCGAAAAGGGCGGGGCGTATTACGGGTTTTAGAGCGTGACCCGTTCAAGTTGACGCACCTAAAACCCCTCCCCCTGGCAGGGGGAGGATGGGTGGGGGCGTACCACCCCAGCGCGGACGCGAGACCGGCGGCCTCGCTTCCCCACCCCGGCCCCTCCCCGACGGGGAGGGGCAAGACGAATTCAACGCATCGCATTTTAACCGCCCGCAGCGCGCGCCTTCACCACCTCATCGGCGTGCTTGCCGCCCAGTTCGGTCAGGTGATCGAACGCGGCGGTGAACGTGGCCAGCCCCTGGCTGAGCGAGCGCAGTTCGGCGTCGAGCCCGTGCAGTGCGCTTTGGGGGAGCAGCGCCTCGACCCGTTCCCACCGCGCCCAATCGGGGTGCGGTGACAGCCCGAGGATCTGCCCGCGCCGCGCCGATAATACCGAACCGGCCTTCGATCCGGTCCCGGCCGGGGTATCCACATGAACCCGGGCGACCGGTTCGAGCAGGAACGGCGCAGCCTTGGCCAAAGCCTCGCCCATCGCGCTGCGACCGGCAATGCGGAACGCCAGTTCCGAGCTGTCAACCGCGTGGAACGAGCCATCAAGCAGCGTCACTGCCACATCCTCGACCGGGAAGCCGAGCGGCCCGCGCGCCATTGCTTCGCGCACTCCGGCCTCGACCGCCGGGATATATTGCTTGGGGATCGCCCCGCCGCTAATCTTGTCTTCGAACCGGAAGCCTTCGCCGCGGGCCAGTGGGCGCAGTTCGATCATGCAGTCGCCGTATTGGCCGTGGCCGCCCGATTGCTTTTTGTGCCGCCCACGCTGGCTGGCGTTCTTGCGGATCGATTCGCGGTAGGCGATGCGCGGGGTGCGGGTCTCCACCGCCACGCCATAGCGCCGCTCCAGGCGGCCGAGCACCACCCCCAGATGATCGTCGTTGATGCCGCGCAAGATCGTCTCGTGGCTGGCATCGTCCTGGTTCCATTCGAGCGCCGGGTCTTCCTCGCACAAGCGGTGCAGCGCGGCGGAGAGCTTGACGTCGTCCTTGCGGTCGCGGGTGGTGATCGCCAGCGCCGCATTGCGCGGCGGGTACGCGATCAGCCTGCTTTCGGTCAGGCTGGTCCCTTTGCGGCCCAGCACCATGCCGGGCCGCGCGCTGTCGATCTTGGCCACCGCGACTACGTCACCGGGGCGCGCCGCGGTCTGCTTGGCGGTCTTGTCGCCCTGGACAAAGAACAGCGAGCCGGTGCGTTCGCTGCCGTCGGCGCCGATCAGTTCATCGCCTTCGCCCAGATCGTCGCCCAGCACCCGGCCCAGCGCGAGCCGGCCCATTGCTCCGCCATTGGCGATCTTGAACACGTGCAGCGCGCCGCCCCCGGCCACGCCCATCCGCGCGGCGGCGGCGCCGGGCGCGGGCGCTTCGTGGCGCAGCAGCTTGAGCAACCGGTGCACCCCGCCGTCCGACAGCGCCGAGCCGAGCACCACCGGCACCACTTTGTTATGCGCGGTATCGGCGGCCAGATCGGCCATGATCATGGCCTGATCAGGGGTCTCATCCATCAACAAGGTTTCGAGCAGCGCATCGTCGAAATCGGCCAGCGTTTCGAGCAGGTGGGTGCGCTCTTCGCGTTCGCGCGCCAGCACGTCACCCGGTATTTCGACCCGCTCGCTCGCCCTGCCGGGGCGGTAGCGGTATGCGCGTTCGAGCGCGAGATCGACGTAGCCGGTGATTTGCTCGCCGCCTTGCCCGGTTTTGGCGCGGATCGGGATCTGGCGCAGCACCAGCGGCTCACGGCTCATCGGCTGCAACTGGGCGATCAGATCACGGATCGCGCCGGCGCGGGCCTGTTCGATCTTGTTGACGAAAATCGCGTGCGGCACGCCCAGGTCGTCCAACTGGCGCAGGATCGGCTCGGCCAGCCCGGCGCGCTCGGGGGCAGGATCGATCACCACCACTGCGAGGTCGGCCGATTGCAGCGCGGCGAGGCCATCGGCGGCAAAGCCTGCGCCGCCCGGCACGTCGATCAGCGCGAAGTGATCCCCCAGATAGTCGAAATGAAGTAGGTTAAGCTCGGTCGAGCCGCCGCGTGCACGGGCCTCGGCACTGGCATCGCCAACGGTATTGCCAGCCTCGATGGTGCCTTGGCGATTGATGCTGCCGCTGGCGAACAACAGCGCTTCGGCGAGGCTGGTCTTGCCCGTGCCGGCCGGCCCCACCAAGGCGACCGCACGGGTGGCAGCACTGCCGCCGGGTAAACCATTTTGGGTGCTCGCCATTGTCCGCCTCCGCTCGTGTGAAGGCGCGCCGGGTGCTATAACTTGCACACGGTCGCGCAAGAGTTGCCCGGATGGTCTGCCTGTCGCGGGCGAACCGCAAGCTTAATTTGCGCCGGAATTGAGACTTGTGCCGCAGCAGGGCAGCGCATAGCCTTCGGCCATGACGACAGGAACCGAATGGCGCGAGGCGGTTGGGCGCAGCTGGGCCGAGAACTACCGGCTGACCGACCGGGCTTTCTCCGGCCTGACCGAGCGGCTGCTGGCGCGGATCGGCGGCAGCCGGGGGCATGGTACGCTCGACATTGGCTGCGGCGCGGGCGAGCTTTCGCTGGCGCTCGCGCGCGGCAATCCGCAGACCCAGGTGGTCGGCGTCGATGTGTCGCCCGAACTTGTGGCGGCGGCGCGCGGGCGCGGCGATACGCTGGGCAATGTCGATTTCGTCGAAGCCGATGCGGCGCACTGGAAGCCGGTGGACTTCGCGCCCGAACTGCTGGTTTCGCGCCACGGGGTGATGTTCTTCGATGTGCCGGTGATGGCCTTCGCCAACCTGCATGCACTGGCGGCACCGGGCGCACGCTTGGTATTCTCGTGTTTCCGCAGCGCGAAACTCAACCCCTGGGCCTCGGATCTGGCCAGCCTGCTCGAATTGCCACCGCTTGGCGAAGGGACCGCGCCCGGCCCGTTCGCATTTGCCGATGAGGCTTATGTGCGCGGAATTCTCGACAATGCGGGCTGGCAGGACGTTGCGCTTGAGCCGGTCGATTTTGCCTACATTGCCGGGGCGGGCAACGATCCGGTCGAGGATGCCATGCAGCTGTTCCGCCGCATCGGTCCCGCCGCGCCGGCGCTGCGCGCGCTGGCCGGGGAAGACCGCGCGCGCGCCGAAGGTTGGGTCCGCGATTGGGTGGCGCAGCACCGCAGCGGCAATCTGGTGGCCTTTCCGGCTGCGGCCTGGATCGTCACGGCGCGGCGCTGAGCTGAGCTTGGACCAAGCACACAGCCTGGCCGTGGTGGTCAACGCTTCGGGCGGCAAAGCAGAGCGTGAGGGCGCGGGGCGGGGCGAGGTGATCCGGATGCAACGGCCGCTGCACTTCCGTGCGCTGCCCGGCGCGCTCAAGGTCAAGGTACCCGCTTGAGGAGAGCCGGCAGAATCGCGCTTGTTTGCGGCTGCATCTGGCTCTAATCGGCCAAGGCTATGACTTCGACGAACGAAATCCGCCGGTCCTTCCTCGATTACTTCGGCAGTCAGGGCCACGCTGTGGTGCAATCTGCGCCGCTGGTGCCGTACAACGATCCGACGCTGATGTTCGTCAATGCCGGGATGGTGCCGTTCAAGAACGTCTTCACCGGGCTTGAAACGCGCGAAACGCCGCGCGCCACCTCGAGCCAGAAATGCGTGCGCGCCGGGGGCAAGCACAACGATCTGGATAATGTCGGCTACACCGCGCGGCATCACACGTTTTTCGAGATGCTCGGCAATTTCTCGTTCGGAGATTACTTCAAAGAGCAGGCGATCACCCACGCCTGGACCTTGCTGACCAAGGAATGGGGGCTGCCCAAGGACAAGCTGACCGTCACGGTCTATCACACCGACGATGAGGCGTTCGAGCTGTGGCGCAAGATCGCCGGGCTGCCCGAACAGCGGATCATCCGCATCCCGACCTCGGACAATTTCTGGTCAATGGGCGATACCGGCCCGTGCGGGCCGTGCAGCGAAATCTTCTACGATCACGGGAGCCACATTCCGGGCGGCCCGCCGGGTTCGCCCGACGAGGACGGCGACCGGTTCATCGAGATCTGGAATCTGGTGTTCATGCAGTTCGAGCAGGCCGCTGACGGCAGCCGCACCGAACTTCCCAAGCCCAGCATCGACACCGGCATGGGGCTCGAACGGCTCGCGGCGGTGCTGCAAGGCCAGCATGACAATTATGAGACCGATACGTTTCGCGCGCTGATCGCGGCCTCGGAAAGCCTGACCGGGGTGGCGGCGACGGGCGAGCACCGGGCCAGCCACCGGGTGATCGCCGATCATTTGCGCGCGGTCAGCTTCCTGCTGGCTGACGGTGTGCTGCCGGCCAGCGAAGGGCGCGGCTATGTGCTGCGGCGGATCATGCGCCGCGCGATGCGCCATGCGCACCTGCTGGGCGCAAAGGATCCCTTGATGCACCGGCTGGTGCCAGCCTTGGTGACCGAGATGGGGCAAGCCTATCCCGAACTGGGCCGCGCGCAGCCGCTGATCGAGGAAACACTGGCGCGCGAGGAGGTACAGTTTCGCCGCACGCTCGCCAATGGCCTCAAGCTGCTTGAGGAGACCACTGGCGGATTGGGCGAGGGCGCCGAACTGCCCGGCGAAACCGCGTTCAAACTCTATGACACATTCGGCTTCCCTTACGATCTGACCGAGGACGCCTTGCGCGCGCGCGGGATCGGGGTTGACCGGGCCGGGTTCGATGCCGCGATGGCGCAGCAGAAGGCGGCGGCGCGGGCGGCATGGAAGGGCAGCGGGCAAGCCGCTGACAGCGAGGTGTGGTTCGACATTGCCGAGCGCGTCGGCGCGACCGAGTTCACCGGCTACAGCGCCAGCACCGCCGAAGCGCAAGTGGTCGCACTGGTCAAGGATGGCCGCGAAGTTGTGTCCGCTGGCCCCGGTGACAGCGTCATGGTGATCACCAACCAAACCCCGTTTTATGGTGAAAGCGGCGGCCAGATGGGCGATGCCGGGATGGTCACCGGCGCTGACGGTCTGCGGCTGGAGGTGAGTGACACGGCCAAGCCGCTGGGGCGGCTCCACGCGCTGCAAGCGGTGGTCGCGAGCGGGACGATCAAGACCGGGGATATGGTCAAGCTCGACATCGATACCGCGCGGCGCGACGCGATCCGCGCCAACCATTCGGCCACGCACCTGCTGCACGCGGCGTTGCGCCACCGGCTGGGCGAAAACGTCACCCAGAAAGGCTCGCTGGTCGCGCCCGACCGGCTGCGGTTCGATTTCTCGCACCCGATTGCACTGTCGGGCGCGGACATTGCCGCGGTCGAGGCCGAGGTGAACGCCGAAGTGCGCGGCAACGAGGAGGTCGTCACCCGGCTGATGAGCCCCGATGAGGCGATCGAAGCCGGGGCGATGGCGCTGTTCGGTGAGAAGTACGGCGATGAAGTGCGCGTGCTTTCGATGGGCCGCGACGCCTATTCGGTCGAGCTGTGCGGCGGCACGCACGTGCGCGCGCTGGGTGATATCGGGCTGCTGCGGGTGGTTAGCGAGAGTGCGGTTAGCTCGGGTGTAAGGCGGATTGAAGCACTGACCGGCGAATACGCGCGGCAATGGCTGGTCGCGCGCGAGGAAGCGTTGAAAAGCGCTGCGAGTCTGCTCAAGACCACGCCCGACGAGGTTGTTAGCCGCGTTGCTGCACTTCTTGATGAGCGAAAAAGGCTGGAGCGGGAATTAGGTGAGACAAAGCGAACACTTGTCGGTCAAAGCCTTAATGTTAGCACCGGCATTTTAACCCCAATCGTCGATGAACCGGTGGGAGGCATCATGTTCTCTGGTCGAGTGATCGAGGGACTTGATCCAAAAGAGCTGCGCAGCCTACTTGACCAGGCCAAGGCGCGGATGGGTTCGGGGGTTGCAGCAGTCGTTGCGGTCAACGATGGCAAGGCCGCGATTGCAGCAGCGGTGACCGATGACCTGACCGGGAAGATCAGCGCGGTCGATCTGGTCCGCGCCGGGGTCGAAGCGCTCGGCGGCAAGGGCGGCGGCGGTCGCGCCGACATGGCGCAAGGCGGCGGCCCGGATGGGGCCAAGGCAGCCGATGCGATTGCGGCGGTACGGGCGGCGCTCTCCGCCTGAATGCCGGTCAGTGCGGGTGCTTGTCGCGCACCGAGCCAAGCGGCATGTTCTTGGCCGGCATGGTCGCGTCGGTCAGCTGTTCGTGCTTGATCCGGCCTTTGTCCTCGCCTGTCTGGCGTGCCGGATCGCTGTCGTCCTTGCCGTCATGATGGGCGGGATGTTGCTTGGCCATGATGCTGCTCCGTGTTTGCGCAACCTGCGTCTGTGCAAACTGAACGCACCGTGCGGCAAAGCGTTGCCTGCTGGCCTCACGCGGTTCGGTCGCGGCCGCTGGTGCGCAGCTGGGGCTTGGCGCTCAGCTCTCCTTCCTCCATGATCTGCGCGCGCATTTCATCGCGTTTTTGATGGATCGAGGCGATCACCGGGCCCATCGCCACCCCCAGATCGACCAGCACGGCTTCGGACAACTGCAGCGAGCTTTCGAGCGTTTCGGGCACGGCGAGGCTGGCGCCCGCGCGGTATAGCGCGGCGGCATGGCTGGCATCGCGCGCGCGGGCGATGATCGGCA
>JANOTT010000011.1:0-42006 GCA_031416535.1 Novosphingobium sp.
ATCGTCGCCCGGCTTGACGCTGGTATCGCCGCCCGCCAGATCAACCCCCCAGGCGCCGATGGCTGGCTTGCCGGTGGTGGCCCCAGCGGCCCCCATGGTGGCCGCACCCTGCGCGCTCAGGGCGCTGGTGGCGAACGGCGCCGCCAGCACGGCCGAGGCGGCGCTGGCGATCAGAAAACGTGATTTCATAAGGTTATAACTCCCACGGAGGACAAGCGCCGCCGCAGCCAAAACCGCGCGCGCAAAGCTGGATCATGCCTTGCGCGCGCGGGGGTGGGAGTCAATGTCGTCTGCCGATGGGGGTGGGGCGTTGGTGGATGGGGGAACTTCGTTCAAACAGTGACGGCAAATGGCCAGCGCCCGAAGAAATCCGCCTCGCTCATGTCCATGGTAACATAGCCGCCATTGCCCCATTGCGCACCGTTGCTGCCGAGCATGGTGATCGTTTGTCTGATCCAGTCATAGCCGACCAGCATCATCGAATGCAGAACCAGCTTTTTTGGATCAACAATTCGATAGACATCGTGCGCCCTTATGGTGTCGAAGTCTTCAGGCATATAGACCCCGACGAGGAGTGGGCCCTCACTCACAAGCCGCTCGAGCGACTTGGCACCCGGTTCGACGTAGCCCGATCCGACGATCCGGATTGCGGCAGACTGATCAAGCTTGCACTGCGCCTGATTGAGCGGAGGCCCGTCCACCGCCCCTGGCATCACCCCGGCATTGCTTGCCACCGCAGCGACTTCCGGCGCATCCTTCCCTTGATTCAAATCTGTCTCGTTGAGGCGACAAAAATGCATGTAGCCGGCGCTGAGACGGGGCGTAACAAGCCCGCGCAGATATCGGCGGGCTTCGATTACCGCCGTCATCGCGAAGCTAGTGCAGGCGTTCCAATCACCTTGATTGCGCACCAGCGGGGCAAGCCCGTGCGCGCGCCAGTCGAACTTCGCGACTTTCGGCGGAAGCAGCATCTCCCATTGGGGGTTGGGATCAAACGACTTGGTCGCCCAATGGCCATTGGCGGCGGGATTGGTATCGATCGTTTCGAATTGGCTCGCGTATGGCATAGTCGATCTCCCGGTTCATTACTGACTCACTTCACCCTGAGAGGCTTCCAATGCTTTGCGTGCGTTGATCAGCTTCAGGTCCGTTTCGTAGCTCAGGATCAGTTCCTCCTTGAGCTGCCGTTCGGTTTTGGTGCCGCTTGCCTCCTTGCGCGCCGCGGCAAGTTTTGCGTTGATGTCAAGTTCAGTCAGTTCGTCCTGCTTGGCCTTCATTGCGGCGCCTTTCCGCTTGTCTGCCGCGCTGCGCTGGGCGTCGACCGCCGTGCCGGCGCTATCAACCAACGAACCGAGCAATCCGGCCGCGCCTTCCAGCGGAGCCTTGTTGTTTTCGGTGCCAGCCTTGGTCAACTGGCCCTTGTCGTTGAATGCAAGCGAGCACGAGATCGAGGTGAACGGCTTGCTGACACACGGCAACTGGAACACTCTGCCAAGTTGCCGGACGGTATAGATCTTCTTGAACAGTTCCTTTCCGCGTACCGTTTCACTGTTATCGCCCATTGTTGCGCTGCTGATCATTAGAATGCCGCGCGCCGGCGATCGATATGGCAGGCCGCGCGCCAAATCCTTGCCGCTGAGCCGGGGCAATCCGGCATTCGCTCCCATGGCTCCGGCCTGTGCACCCTTCAAGTCAATCACGAGAAAGCCCAATTTGGGATTGAGGTCGGCCGACTGGCCAGTCCATTCGCGGATAGCCTCGCCCAGCTCTGTTGGAGGAAGTAGTTTCTTGGTCGTTTCCGAGCCCGAATCTGGCCACACGGTCGTGACCGCTACAGTGATCGGATCGGCCAGTTTGGCCAGTTGCGCCTTGGCCGAGGCCAGCCGCGTAGTCGCGGCGTCAAGCGCCATCCAGGCATTGTTGAACCGGGTCTGAAGGGATTTCGGGATTGGGCCGGAAGTGGCATCGACCTTCGCCTTGGCGGCATCGAATTCGGCTTGCGCGGCATCGATGCCGTCCTTCGCGGCAGTCACTACGCCTTTCTGCGCGTTGTAGGCATTGAAGGCGTCGAGTGTCGGCTTTTTGCACGCGAGAGGTTGACCACCCCGAGGTCCGCCTCCGGCTCCAACGATCTTTACCAGGCTGGCGGCGGTTTTGGCAAATGCGCCGACGGTTTCCGCAGTGCGATCTTCGGCCTTGGCATTAATTGCCGCAAGGCTCCCGTCGGCATTGTATTCGGCAGCCACGGCGCTGGTTTTGAGCGGACCTGCAAGGCTGTTCGGATTAAGCGAATAGGTCTGGTCCGGATCGGGTTCGGTTATGATCTCAATGACCGTCGGTTCGGTTTTGAGCTCAAATTCGGCACAATTGACGATCTGGTAAGACGTCTCGATCGAGAAGCGATCGTAGTACAGCACATACGGAATGCCATTGGGGATATCTGCTACGGTTTGCTTCCCGTCGACAAGGGGCTTTACCTCCGAAAGTTCGAGGTGGCTGGTGCAGCCCGCCAAGGCCAGCAGCGGCAGTGCGGCAATGAGTCGTGAATTCATGGCATTTCCCCTTTTAAAATGAAACTGTGCGTGCATGATTCCGCATTCAGCTCTTCATGGCACAAGCAGAAATGACCCCGCGTGATCTGGATCACGCGGGGTCAGTGACTACGGAACATGTCTGTCCCGCCCGCTTACTGCCCTGCGGGCTTCCCGCACCGCGTCATGTCAATCGCCGTGCACGCCGCGTTGTCGGACTTCCACTTGGCCATGGCGGCATCGTACGCGGCCTTGTTCGCTGCGATCTCGGCCTCGCGCGCGGCGACGGCGGTTTCGTAGGCGGCCTTGTTCGCGGCGTTGCGGTCGTTCTGGGCCTTGGCGGTGGCGGCCTGTTCGGCGTTGAGCCGGGCGCGGGCCTGTTCGGGGGTTTCGGCGGGGGCCACGACCGGCACGACCGGCATTGCGGCGGCGGGTTTGGGCTTGCGCTTGGCGCGCGCGTCAACCGGCGCCGCAGCGAACGACAACGCCAGCGCGGCGGCGGTCAGACTGCCCAGCGCGATCCGAAACCTGATCATGATCCATCTCCTCTGCGTGACCCGGGCGCAGCATAGCCGGGCACTGACCGGTGCGAAAGCTCCGGCCGGCTGAGGCGATCAGGGCCGGTCGGTGCCGCTCGGCGGACTCTCGCTCCGGATCTGCTCACGCGCCGGAGCCGGAGCGTCATACTGCGGAACCGGTGCGGGCGGCGGGGGGGCTTGCCATTGCGGTTCGGGCACAGGTGCGGGATCAGGTGCGGGATCAGGTGCAGATGCAGGTGCGGGATCAGGCGGGGGCGGCGGCACCGGCTCGGGCGCGGCCTGGAACTGCACCACCGGCTGCTCGGGGGGCGGCATGTAGCTGCGCCGCAGGATCGGCGGCGCGCCCGGCTCGTCTTCGAGCTCGCGGCGCGGACGTTCGCGGCGCGGGGTCTCGGCATCGCCTGGCGGCGGCGCAGGCGCTTCGGCCACCGGCAACGGTTGCTCGGCCAGCGGCGGCCGGGGCTCCGGTTGCGGCTGGGGTGGCGCAGCCGGTAGCGGCGCCGGACGCGAATGGCGCGGCGGCGGGGTGACCGCATCCGTGCTGCCATCGCCCGGCGTCACCACCGGATTGCCGGTCGGCGGCGGCGCGCCGTGATCGCCGCGGCGGTGCCAATCATCATAGCGGCGGCGCGCATCGTGGCGGTCGCGGTGTTCATCGTCCAGATGGCGCGGCGGGTGCCGGTGGCGGTGGTCGCGGGCATAGCGATCCCAATCGGGCAGTTGGCGCCACGCGCCGCCCCAGCCCGAATTCCAGCCATCGTCATAGCCAAAGCTGCCGAATTGCAGGCTCCACGCGCTGGCCGTGCCGCGATCCCAGCGGCGCTGGCGCAGCGAGGCGGCGAACAGCGCGCGCCCGCGTTGTTGCAGCGCCTGCCCCTCGTAACGCGCCCGGCTGGGCAGTCCGGTGGTGTAAAGGCGGCCCTGATTGTCATAGACCTGCACCAGCTCGCGGCCATCGAAGGCGAAGCTGGAATACGAATCGCGCGCCAGATAGGGCGATGTTTCGCGCGGGCCGAAGAAGTATTGCAGCACCCCGTCGCGGGCCGGCTCGACGATCAGCACCTCGCCCGCGCGGCTGATCCAGGCCCAGCAATTCACCCCGCCGCAAGCGAAGCTGAAATCGGGCGGGCTGTTGCCGATTGCCTGCGCATAGCTATCGGCCTGGTCGATCCAGAAATAGGCGATCGGCCCGTTGCTGAGCGGCGCCTCGGCATAGTGCGGCGGCGCCGGCATCGGGCGGGGCAGCGGCGCAGGTGGGGCCGAGACCAGCTGCGGTTGCACCCGCAGCAGCGCTCGCATGATCCTGACCGTCTTGCAGCGCTTGACCGGTTTGCCCTTGACCTTGCGGGTGGTGCACACCCGCCGCGTGGCAGCAGACTTTTTGGCGGTGATCTGGCGCTTTGAGGTCTGCCTGACCGTGGCCGCAGCGGCTGCGCCAAGCGCGGTCAGGCGGTGGCCAATTTCAGCCGGCACGCCCACCGGCGCCGCGCCGATCGGCACCGCCAGCGGCACCAGCGCCGCCAGCGGCAAGGCCAGCGCGATCAGCGCCCGTTTCGAACGTCCCCCGCGAAATTTCGCCGCCATCGCGCCGCTCCCCCAATCGGCGCAAACTGCCCCGCTCACGCATTTGTGCCAGTCGCTGGCTTTCCGGTGAATGAACGGCCCGCCGGTCAAACCGCGCCGTCCGGCCTGCGCCCGAGCGGACCGCCTTGCGAAATCGCGTCGCGCCGCCCATTTACGCACAGGGTGCCGCCCGGTGCCTCTTGTCTCCTGTGAACAAATGTGGAACATCGGCGCGCTATGTCGCTATCTCATATTGTCGTGCGCGGTGCGCGCGAGCATAATCTCAAGGGCTTTGACGTCACGCTGCCGCGTGACAGCCTGATCGTGATCACTGGCCTCTCGGGTTCGGGCAAGTCGAGCCTGGCGTTCGATACGATCTATGCCGAAGGGCAGCGGCGTTATGTTGAGAGCCTGAGCGCCTATGCGCGCCAGTTCCTCGAACTGATGCAGAAGCCCGATGTCGAGCATATCGACGGGCTCAGCCCCGCGATCAGCATCGAGCAGAAGACCACCAGCCGCAACCCGCGCAGCACCGTGGCGACGGTGACCGAGATCTACGATTACATGCGGCTGCTGTGGGCGCGGGTGGGCGTGCCCTATTCGCCCGCCACCGGGCTGCCGATCGCGGCCCAGACGGTCAGCCAGATGGTCGACCGGGTGATGACGCTGCCCGAAGGGACGCGCGCCTTCCTGCTCGCTCCGGCGGTGCGCGGGCGCAAGGGCGAATACCGCAAGGAACTGGCCGAGTGGCAAAAGGCCGGCTACACCCGGGTGCGGATCGACGGCGCGTTCTATGCAATCGAGGACGCCCCCGCGCTCGACAAGAAGTTCAAGCACGACATCGAAGTGGTGGTCGACCGGATCGCGGTCAAGGACGGGATCCAGACCCGGCTGGCGGACAGTTTCGAACAGGCGCTCAAGCTGGCTGATGGCACGGCGTATATCGATCTGGCGGATGGGACCGTGGCCGCGCTTCAGTCCCCCTCCCTCAAGGGAGGAGTCTCAGGTGCTACAGCTTCTCCCCCGCTGGGGGAGGTGGCAGCGCGCAGCGCTGACGGAGGGGGCATGAAAGGCACCGGCCTGCCGCCCAACCGCATCGTGTTCTCCGAAAAATTCGCCTGCCCGGTCTCGGGCTTTACGATCGAATCGATCGAGCCGCGGCTGTTCAGCTTCAATGCTCCGCAAGGCGCGTGTCCGGCCTGCGACGGCTTGGGCGAAAAGCTGCTGTTCGATGCCGAACTGGTGGTCCCCAATGAGCACCTGAGCCTCAAGCAAGGCGCGGTGGTGCCGTGGGCCAAGAGCAATCCGCCCAGCCCGTATTACATGCAGGTGCTGGCCAGCCTGGCCGCGGAATTCGGCTTCAGCCTGGAGACGCCGTGGCAGGATTTGCCGGGCGAGGTGAAGGTGGTGATCCTCCACGGTACCGGCGGCAAGGCGGTGCCGCTGACCTTCATCGATGGCCGCAAAAGCTATACGGTCAAGAAGGCGTTCGAGGGCGTGATCGGCAATTTGGGCCGGCGCTTGCTGCAAACCGAAAGCGCCTGGATGCGCGAGGAGCTGAGCAAGTTCCAGACCGCGCAGCCGTGCGAGACCTGCCACGGCAAACGGCTCAAGCCCGAGGCGCTGGCGGTCAAAGTGGTGGGCGAAGACATCTCCACGATCACCCAAATGTCGGTCGCCGCCGCGGTCGAATGGTACCTTGGGCTTGATGCGCAGCTGACCAGCCAGCAAAGCCAGATTGCCAAGTCGATTCTCAAGGAAATCAACGAACGGCTTGGTTTTCTTAACAATGTCGGGCTTGATTACCTGAACCTCAACCGCACTTCAGGTACGCTGTCGGGGGGTGAGAGCCAGCGCATCCGGCTCGCCAGCCAGATCGGCAGCGGGCTCTCGGGCGTGCTCTACGTGCTCGACGAACCCAGCATCGGTTTGCACCAGCGTGACAACGACCGGCTCTTGGAAACGCTCAAGCGGCTGCGCGATCTGGGCAACACCGTGATCGTGGTCGAGCATGATGAAGACGCGATCCGCCACGCCGATCACATCGTCGATCTGGGCCCCGGCGCGGGCGTGCACGGCGGCGAGATTGTGGCGCAGGGCAGCCTGCAGGACATCCTCGACAGCGCGGCGAGCCTGACCGGGCAGTACCTCTCGGGCAAACGTCGGATCGAAATCCCGCCCCAGCGCCGCCCGGGCAACGGCCACGGTATCGTGGTCCACGGCGCGCGCGCCAACAACCTGCGCAATGTCACTGCGCGGATCCCGCTCGGCACGTTCACGTGCGTCACCGGTCTGTCGGGCAGCGGCAAAAGCTCGCTGGTGATCGATACCTTGCAGGCCGGCGCGGCGCGGGTGCTCAATGGCGCGCGGGTGATCGCCGGGGCGCATGACAAGATCGAGGGGCTGGAATTTTGCGACAAGGTGATCGAGATCGATCAGTCGCCGATCGGCCGCACCCCGCGCTCCAACCCTGCGACCTACACCGGCGCCTTCACCCAGATCCGCGACTGGTTTGCCGGCCTGCCCGAAAGCGGCGCGCGCGGCTATAAACCCGGGCGGTTCAGCTTCAACGTCAAGGGCGGGCGCTGCGAGCGCTGCCACGGCGACGGGCTGATCAAGATCGAAATGCACTTCCTCCCCGATGTCTATGTCACCTGCGAGGAGTGCGACGGCAAACGCTACAACCGCGAAACGCTCGAGGTGAAGTTCAAGGGGCACTCCATCGCCGACGTGCTCGACATGACGATCGAGGACGCCGAGGAGTTTTTCAAGGCGGTCCCCCCGATCCGCGATAAGATGCATATGCTCAACGAGGTCGGGCTGGGCTATGTCAAGGTCGGCCAGCAGGCGACCACGCTGTCGGGCGGCGAGGCCCAGCGGGTCAAACTCGCCAAGGAACTCAGCCGCCGCAGCACCGGGCAGACGCTGTATATCCTCGACGAGCCAACCACTGGCTTGCACTTCGAAGACGTGCGCAAACTGCTCGAGGTGCTGCAGCGCCTGGTCGAGCAGGGCAATTCGGTGGTGGTGATCGAACACAACCTGGATGTGATCAAGACCGCCGACTGGATCCTTGACCTGGGCCCCGAAGGCGGCGTGCGCGGCGGCGAGATTGTGGCGCAGGGCACGCCGGAACAAGTCGCGGCCAATCCGCGCTCGTTCACCGGCGGTTATCTCAAGGTTCTGCTCGCGAGGTAAGCCCGCTTGGTCCCACTCCCCAATGGGGAGGGGGATGAGAACGTAGTATCTCGCTGTTGAACTCGGCCCTACTCAGGAGTGGGCGTGGCGGTGGTGGTCACCGTCGGACCGGGAACCTGAATGACTGTGGTCGAAGTGGGTCCGGGAACGGGAACGGCGACGACCTCAGTCGAAGTCGGACCGGGAACCGGGACCACCGTTGTCGAACTCTCGGCCGGGACCGCAATCACCGCGGTGTCGGCGGCAGGATAATTGGTCTCCTGCTTGCACCCGGCGAGCGCCAGCAGCGAGCAGCTCAGCGCAGCGATTGTTGCAGTGGTACGCATGTCAGTCCCCTTATGAACGGCGCAAGAGACGCCAACGCTGATAAGAGTAGCCACCACTAAGACATTGGCAAGGCCACTTTTTCGGTGGGCCGAGGTGGGCTTCGCGGGGCGCAGTAAATCCTCCCCCCCGCTCATCCTGAGCCTGTCGAAGGAGGGGAGGGGCCCCCCGCCAATCCTGCCCCGCTGGGCGGCGGCGATCAGGCCGTGGTTGAAGCCGACGAAACATATGTTGGCGGCAAGGCCAAGAACCGCGCCACCCGCAAGCGCGCTTTGCTCAAGGCGATTGAGGACGCTGGCGGCAAGTGGTAAGTTGCTAGGCCGCACCGCGTTTGTATTATCCGTTAGAATCTCCCCCACTGGGGGAGGTGCCGAGCAGAGCGCGGCGCAAGGGGGCTTGTTGCCCGCGCGTCGCTCACCCTCCGACCCGCCGGCGGCGGCCCACCTCCCCCAGCGGGGGAGGATCTTGGTCAGCATTTTCCTACAGCCGCACATGTGGCTAAGTGATCAGGTTCCCTTTTCGTTTTGCCGAGGTGAACCATGTCTGCTGCTGAACACTCTGCTGTCCGCCGCGTTGAAACGCCAGCGATCCCGGATCAGGTCCGGGATGACGCGGGGTTGCGGGTGGGGGACGGGTTGGTGGCGGTTCGAAGTCCCCACCCCCTAGCCCCCTCCCCTGAAGCGGCGGGGGAATTTGAGTCCATCCTCGTCCTGCCTCCGCTCGCGCCCACGCGCCACCGTGCCGATGGGTGGACGCCCGCGCGGCAGCGGGTGTTTCTGGAGGCGCTGGCCACTTGCGGGTCGGTGGCGGCGGCGGCGCAATCGGTCGGAATGACCCGCGAGGGTGCTTATGCGCTGCGGCGGCGGGCCGATGCGCGCGGCTTTGCGCAGGCGTGGGAGGCGGCGCGGCTGCTGGCGACCGATCATCTGATTGATCTGGCCTGGGACCGCGCGACCGCTGGCGAGCTGCGGCAGATCTTTTACCACGGCGAGCTGGTGGGCGAGACGCGGCAGTTCGACAACCGGCTGCTGCTGAGCCTGATCGCGCAGAACCGCGCGCTGCTCGCGCAGAGCGAGGCGGCGGCGGCCGCCCCCGCCCCCGCCCCCGCCCCCGCGGTGATAGCGGCGGTGGTGGCGGACTGGGAGGCGGCGCTGGTCCGGGCCGAGCGCGGCGAGGCGCTGGGCGCGGCCGATTTGCGGCGGTTGGACCTGAGCGCGGCGGAGCTGGCGGGCGGCGCAATTGCCGCGCCTGATGCGGATGCGATCGAACCGCCGCTGCCGCCCGCGACCGATTGCCACGGCGCGCCGCAGAGCGAGGCGCAGCTGCTCGAGATCGGTCTGTTCCAGCATTGGTGGGCCGCGCGGCTGGACTGCTGGCTGACCAACTGGCCGGCGCCCGCCGACTGGCAGGGCCGCGAATATCGGCTGGACGCGCGGGGCGAGCCGGAGCTGCTGGCGCCGGGCGCTGGCGCGGGCGCTGATGATGCGGACGGCGCGGATGGGGCGGAATGGCCCGATCGCGAACACTATGCCCGCACGCTCACCCCCGAAGAAGAGGTCGGTGTGGCCAGCGGCGCGGCCGGCGGCGCAGCGGCGCGGGCGCGGCGGCTCGAGCTGTATCGCCGCGCCGCGTTCGGGCTGGCCAGCGCCGCCGAACGCGGCTCGCTGGCGGCGGCTAATGACGGGCGGACGGTATCGCGGCAGCGGTGATTTTTTTGCTCCGCCTGGACCCTGTGAACTTTGTAAAGTTCCGCGCGGGTTAACGCGGCAGGATGTAGCGCTGCATCCCCCTCACGCCCGGCGGGGAGGGGCTCAGAAGCGGACGGGTGCGGCAGGGGCCGGTCAGGAACGGGCAGGGGCCAAGATGCGCGGGGCAAGCGGAACCTTTGCCCGTTTCGCTCGTTTCTGGTGCTCTGTCCCCAGCCGGCAGTTAGCGGCGCTGCGGGGCGAACTGCCTGAAGGAGCTTTTCTATGAAAATGATTATTCCAGCAGCGCTGATCGCGGCTGTAATCGGTGCTCCGGCGCTGGCCGGCCCCATGAACCACGCCATGAACCACGATGGCGGCCGCAAGCTGATGACCCCGCTCAGCGGCGCGATGGAAGTGCCCGGCCCCGGCGATGTCGATGGCACCGGCATGTTCCACGGCACGATCAATTCCGGCCAGACCAGAGTGTGCTACACGCTCTCGGTGGCCAAAATCGCTACCGCGACCATGGCCCACATCCATCGCGGCGTGGCCGGAGTGGCCGGACCGGTGGTGATTACGTTGAAGGCGCCGGTCAGCGGCAGCAGCAAGGCCTGCGCCACCGTCACGCGCGCGCTGGCCAAGGAAATCAGGCAAGATCCCGCCGGGTTCTATGTCAACGTCCACAACGCGGCCTTCCCGGGCGGTGCGGTGCGCGGGCAATTGATGAAGTAAGCGCAGCGCGCTCAGTTGCGGCCAGTACTTGCCCGCGCCACCAGCCGCACCGGCACGCGGCAGGCATCGTGCGGATCGCCCGCGATACTGGCCAGCAGCTTGTCGACCAGCATGGCCCCGGCGGCGGCGAAGTCGGGTTCGATGGTGCTGAGCGGCGGCATCGCCTGCGCGGTGGCACGGATCCCGTCGAAGCCGATCAGCGCGATGTCGTGCGGCACGCGCAGCCCGGCCTCGGTCAAGCCGCGAAGCGCGCCCAGCGCGAGCTCGTCACAGACCGCGAAGACCGCGTCGAACGGGCGGCCGCTGGCGCGCAAGGCGGCGACCGCGTGGCGCCCCTGTTCCTCGCGGCTCAATCCGTCGGCGATCTCGACCAGCCACGGCTCGTGCCCGGCGCTGGCCACGGTCGCGGCATAGCCATCGAAGCGCTCCTTGAACTGGCGCTGGAGCGAATCGAGCGAGGCGATGCAGGCGATGTGGGTGCAGCCCGCGTCGAGCAGGTGCTGCGCCGCGAGGCTGGCGCCCTGGTGGTTGTCGCTGCGGATCCATTCAAGCTCGTCATACGGCGAGCCCCAGCAGACCCAGTGCATGCCGGACGCGCCAAGCGCGCGGTAATAGTCCCAGGCGGCGCTGTTCTGGGTGGTCCCGATCACGATCAGTCCGTCGGCCTTGCGCTGTTCTTCATAGCGGCCCGAGAGGTTGCCGGGGCTGTCCTGAAAGCTGACCAGCGTTTCAAAGCCGCGCGCGGAGGCGGCGGCGCAAATCGTGCCGAGCAGCGCGTAAGTGAACGGGTTCAAGTCCTTGCGGTCTTCGCCCAGGCGGCAGATGACCACGACCGCCAGCGTGCCGGTGCGGCCGGTGCGCAGCCGTGCGGCGTTCTCGTCGACGTGGTAATTGAGTTTGCGCGCGGCTTGGGCCACCCGCGCCCGGGTCGCTTCGCTGACCACCGGATCGCCGGCCAGCGCGCGGCTGACGGTCGACTGGCTGACCCCGGCTTCGGCCGCCACGTCGAACGAGGTGACCCGCAGCAGGCGAGGGCGCGGCCGGTCGCTGGTCTGGTCGGTGAGCTCTCCCATCGGGAGCTGTTTCACATTGCCGAGATACCGCCGTCAAGCTTGAGCTCGGCGCCGGTCATGAAGCGGCTTTCGTCGCTGGCGAGGTAGAGCACCCCATTGGCGATATCGTCGGGCTGGCCGACGCGCTTGAGCGGGATCTGGCGGGCGAGCTTTTCCATGATCACGTCCTTGGACTTGCCGGTGGAAGCGACCATCCCGTCAAGGATCGGCGTATCGATGAAGGTCGGGTGGACCGAATTGCTGCGGATGTCCCAGCCCATCTTGGCGCAGTACAGCGCGACCGATTTGCTGAGCATCCACACCGCCGCCTTGCTGGCGTTGTAGCCGGGCATGGTGTCCGAGGCGATCAGCCCGGCGATCGAGGAGATGTTGATGATCGAGCCGGGCTGGCTGTCTTTCATCAGCGGCAGCGCCTTCTGGCAGCCGAGAAAGACCGAATCGACGTTGACCGCAAAGCCGCGGTGCCAGTCGGCCAGGGTGCAGGTCTCGATATTGCCGCGCACCCCGATCCCGGCGTTATTGACCAGCACCGAGAGACCTTGCATCCGTTCATGCGCCACCTCGACTGCGGCAAGCCAATCGTCCTCTTGCGTCACGTCGAGCGTGACCGCGAAGGCGGTGCCGTCGCCCAGCGCGGCGTTGATGCTTGCGGCCTGCGCGGCGGCGCCAGCGGCGTTGATGTCCGCCAGCAACACTTGCGCGCCTTCGCGGGCCAGCATCATCGCTTGCGCCGCGCCTAGGCCCTGCGCCGCGCCTGTAATCAACGCCTTCTTGCCTGCAACCCGTCCGCTCATTGTGTCTCTCCCATTATGCCCAGCCGTTTACGCCCAGCCGATTATGCCGGGAGCGAGCAGCATCAGCAGCCGTACGTCAATCCCCAATCCGCGTCCGCGCGCAGTTTCGACGAATTGGGGGAGGGCGGAGAGCGCAACGCGGTGGACGGTGATGTCCTCGCCGGGGGTGCCGCCGCCCGGGCCAACCTTGGTCAGGCCGTGGGCGCGGACCAGCGTGAAGCTCTCGCTGACCATGCCGGGGGAGGAGTAGAATTCGCCGATCAGCTCGATCCGGTCGGCGCGGTAACCGGTCTCTTCCTCAAGCTCGCGATTGGCCGCCTGGGCCGCATCTTCGCCCTCAACACCGTCGTCGTCGCCGACCAGTCCGGCGGGCAGTTCGAGGCAGCGCTTGCCCAGCGGCACGCGGTACTGCTCGACCAGCAGGACATGATCGTCAGCGTCGATCGCCAGAATTACCGCAGCGCGGATGCCGCGCGCGCGGCTGACATATTCCCACTTGCCGCGGGTGCGGGCGGTGATGAACTTGCCCGCCCAGCGGATTTCCTCCGGCTCGGCCGCGTCACCGCCCGCGGCGGTCATAATTCGATGAGCTGGTCGGGCAGCTCGTTGATGTCGTCCGCGGCGCGGGGGAGGTGTTCGGCGAGCACCGCGCCGACTTGCTCGATCGCGCCGACCAGCCCGGCGCCGGGCCGACCGGCTCGGATCTCGCCGACGAGCGTGGCCATCGCCGCGCCCCAGACTTCGGGCGAAACCTTGGCGGCAATCGCATCGTCGGCGACGATTTCGGCGCGATGTTCAGCCAGGCTAAGGTAGATTAGCACCCCGGTGCGGCCATGGGTGCGGCGCTCGGCGCCGATCTTGAAGCAGGTAACCGCGCGGGTCCGGACGCGCTTAAGCTTGAGCGGCCGCGGCACCAGCGCAAGCCGCAGCGGCTGCCACAACTGCACCAGCCACAGGCCAAGGAACATGGCGCTGGCTGCAAACAGCGCGAGCGCGAACAGCTGGCCGGGGAGCCATTCGCTGTGCCAGGCGCCCGTCATCCGGTCGATCAGGCCAAGGTGGAACTGCGGCGCGAACGCCAGCACACCCAGCGCCGCGAACGCGGCCAGCGCCGACCACAGCAGCGCGACATCGTGATAACTGTCCGAACGTTCGGCCAGGATCGTGACGATCTCGCCCGCCGTGCGATCCTCGGCTGCGGACACCGCTGCGCCAACCGCTTCGCGGTCGGCCTCGGTCAATACAAATTGCTGTGCCATGTGCCTGCCCCTACCAGCCGCCCGAAGCGCCGCCGCCGCCGGACGAGCCGCCACCGCCGCCCCAGCCTCCTCCGCCGCCGCCCCAGCCTCCGCCGCCACCGCCGCCGCCCCAGTCGCCGCCGCCGCGGCCGCCACGAAGCATCCCGTCAAGCACACTCCACATGATGACCTGACTCAGGCCACTTGACCGGTAATTTTGGCCGCCGCGCATGCGCCGGATCATCGGCAGGATGAAAAACATCACGAAAATCAGCGGCCAGATCAGCGCAGCCGGGTTAAACTTCGCTTGCGATTTTTGCTGGGCATTGGCCTGCGCGGCGATCTGCGCCGCCTGTTCGGGCGGCAGGGTCAGCTGGGTAATCAGCGCATCGATGCCGCCTTCGATCCCGCCGGGCAAATCGCCAGCCTTGAACCTGGGCGTGATCACCTTGTTGATCACCAGAAACGAGAAGCCGTCGGTAATGATCGGCTCCATCCCGTAACCGACCTCAATCCGCATCCGGCGCTGGTTGGGGGCAACGACCAGCATCACCCCATCGTTGCGCTCCTTGTCGCCAAGTTGCCAGCTGCGGAACAGCCGGTTGGCGTAATCGGCGATGTCGTAATCTTCGAGGCTAGCCACGGTAACCACCTGCAATTGCCGCTGCGACTGGGTTTTGAGCGCAACCAGCTTCTGGTCGATGCGGGCTTCGACATCATCGGGGATCACATTGGCTTGATCGACCACGGGGCCGGTCAGCGCGGGGAAAGACTGTGCGGAAGCCAGCCCCGGCAGCAGCAACGCGGCCAAGGTCAGCAGCGCGCCAGTCACTGGGGCCAGCGCGCGCCGCAGCGTAACGTAAGGACGCAGCGCCATGGCCTGATCCTTTCGCCTAGATCTTGCCTTCAAGGCTGGGCGCTTCGTTCGCATTGGCGGTGGTGGCCTCGTAAGGGACCATCGGCTTGGCGCCGTAAATTACCTTAGCACCGATCGCATCGGGGAAGGTGCGGATCGTGGTGTTATACTGGCGCACGGCCTCGTTGTAATCGCGCACCGACACGCGGATGCGGTTCTCGATCCCTTCGAGCTGGCTTTGCAGCATCTGGTAATTGGTGATGCTCTTGAGGTCCGGATAGGCCTCGACATTGGCGAGCAGACGCCCGAACCCGCCGAGCGAGCCGGAAAGCTGCCCCTGCGCATCCTGAAACGCCTTCATTTTGGCCGGGTCGGTCAAATCACCCGGATTGACTTGAATGCTGGTGGCCTTGGCGCGGGCTTCGACCACCCCGGTCAGGATGCCTTTTTCCTGATCAGCCGCGCCTTTGGCAACAGCGGCGAGATTGCCGACCAGATTTGCCCGCTCCTGAAAGGCGGCCTGAACATCGGCCCACTTGGCTTTGGCGGCCTCTTCGGCCTTTGGCACCGAATTGACTCCGCAGCCAGCCAGACTGGTGGCAGCCAAAGCCACCACGGCGGCGCGCGGCAGAATGCTTGAATAAACGTTCGCCATCAGTTCAGTCCCTTTATCCCGGCGGCGGTGCCACCACTCCTGCAAGCGAATGTAGCGCGGGGCCGGGCTGGTTCAAGCGTGTGCCTGCAAATAACCTCAGCAATCGGATGTTGTGGCGGTATATCGCCTGTGGCAGTTCCACCGGACGTGGCAAGCATTGAGGAGACGGGGCATGTCCATGGTATCGGAATTCAAGGAATTCATCGCCAAAGGCAGCGTACTCGACCTTGCGGTCGGGGTGATCATCGGCGCGGCATTTGGCAAGATTGTCGCCTCGCTGACCGACGATCTGATCACGCCGGTGCTTGGCAAGATCTTCGGCGGACTCGATTTTTCGGCCAAATACATGGTGCTCAGCGGCAATGTCGCGCCGGGCACGCCGCTCGATGCCGCGCGCAAGGCCGGGGCCAATGTGCTGGCCTATGGCAGCTTCGTGACCGCGCTGATCAACTTCGCGATCCTTGCCTGGATCATCTTTTTGATCGTCAAGGCTGCCAACCGCGCGATGCCGGCCGCACCTGCGGCGCCAGTGGGCCCCAGCGAAGTGGAATTGCTGACCGAAATCCGCGATTCGCTGCGCAAATAACGCCAATCCCGCGATAAAATGACGGGGCGCGGCGGCACCGTCAGCTTCCGCCCTTTTCATTTACCGATCCGCGCCTATATTGGTGGTGCCGGTTTCGGCCGGCTATGGTGATAAATTGTTGCGTGCAATAGGCACAGCGGACCCGGGGGCGGTACCCGGCGGCTCCACCACCTCTCCTGTTGTCGCAGGGGTAATGACGGGGCCGAACTAGGATCGACGTGTGTTGAAAGACGCAGTTTTTACCCGGGCTGAGTAACCCGTTCAAGGCTCAAAACGCACAAGTGCCAACGACAACGACGCACTCGCTCTCGCGGCGTAATGTGACGGGCTAACGCCCTGAATTTACAAAGCTAAAGCGCGGTTGGACCGACCGGGCAACAGAACGGATTCCAGCGGTTTGGGGGGTACCGGGCAACAGAAACCCCCCACTTATTCCCGTTCAGAAAATCGTTTCAGGCTGCGCGCGCAGGCGCTTCTCGTGTTTGATGCAATCAAGGATCTTGGCGCCGGCCATGAACACCGCGCCCATGCAGGCGAGGAACAGCAATTTGCCCCCGGTACCGGGGAACTTCAGCAGATAGATGTTGCCGCGCTCGACCGCGCCAAGCGCGAGGGCATAGATGATCAGGTACGCTTCAACCGGAGTCTTGATCACAAACAGTCGGCTGATTTTGTTGAACATGACGAACGCAAATCCTTTACGTGATTTACAGCAATCATCATGCCAGCGGCGGATTTGCAAGCGCGGTAAGGTTAACGCTGTGCCAAGTGTAAACAGTTTCGACAAAAATCAGGTGAGTTCAGACAGTTCAAGCTCGTTCAGCAGCGTAATCCGCGCGCCGCTAACCTGCTCGGCCAGCGTCGCACTGCCCAAATCGGCAGGCTGAATTTGCGCCGGCCACTGCGCTGTAATCACGCGCTCAATCTGGCTCGCCTTGGCCGCATCGAGCATGAACCGCGGATCGACTGAGGCCGGATCGGCGACCACGCGCAGCCGCAGGCAAGCTGGACCGCCGCCATTGGCCATCGACTGGCGCACATCGACCGGCAGCACCCGCCGGATTGGCCCATTGGCGGCGAGCATCGTGTCGAGCCAGCCGCGCACGCGCGGATGTTCCCAGGCTTCGAGCGGGATCACCAGCGCCATTTCGCCGCCCGGCAGGGAGAGGAGTTGCGCGTTAAACAGGTAGCTGGAAATCGCATCGGCCAGACTGACCGCAGCGGCCGGGACAACCACGATCTCGGCCTCGGGCAGCGCAGCGCGGATCGCGGCGTAAGTGCCTTCGGGATCCGCGAACGCCTGTTCGTGGGTGAACAGCACCCGCTCGTTGGCAACCGCGACCACATCGTTGTGAAACGCGCCGGCCGCAATCGCCGCCGGGTTCTGTTCGATAAACAGGGCGCGTGCGGGATCCAGCCCGTGCCGCCGCGCGACGACGCGGCTGGCCTGTTCATGTTGGCGTGCGGGGAAGGCGCCGCCGCTCTTGCCAAAAACAAACAGTTCCAGACCCGGTTTGCCGTGCGCGGCGCACATCCGCATATGATTGGCCGCGCCTTCATCCCCGAACCACGGCGGCACCGCATCGTGCACCGCGAATTTCGCCGGGTCGGCAAACGCGAGCCGCAGCTGACGCACCGTGTCGGGCCATTCCTGCGCGCGGTGCGGCATGGTCACCAGATTGGCGGCGGTCAGGTGGCAGCGGCCGTCAGCGGTATCGGGCGCGGGTGAGACGGTGGCGGCATTGGCGGTCCACATCGCGCTGGCCGACCAGGCCGCCGCGCGCAAGCAGCGGTCTTCGCTGCCGTCAGCCGCAATCGCGCTCAGGAACACCGGATTGGGCCGGGGCAGGGGCAGCAAAAACCCTTGAGCCAGCCCCAACGCCAGATTGTGCCGCATCTTCGCCAGCCCCTGCAGCGCCGCCGCGCGCGGATACGAGGTGTTACCCGCATGTCCGGCCGACGCCAGATTGCCGAGGCTAAGCCCCGCATAATTATGGCTGGGGCCGATGATCCCATCGAAGTTGATTTCGGTCAGCATCGCTTACCAGCGTGCGACGTGGGTGATGGTATCGCCGTCCTTGACCCCCAGTATGCCCGCGCATTCGGGATCGAGCGCGACCCCGCCGCCGCGTTGGTCGATCCAGCCATAGGCAGCGCGAAAAGCCGCGAGCTGACCGCACGAAACAAGGCGCTTTTCGCCCGACTGATGTTCGCCCAGACCGGCATCGAGCGCCGCGATCGGCTGGCTCTGCGCCTCACGCACCGAGCGGATCTGGTCGGTCCGCACGGTCATGGTCGGGCCGCCATCGAAAATGTCGATGTAGTTTTCCCAGGCGAACCCCTCAACCTCGAGCATCCGCATCGCCGCGCGGCCCGAGGGGTGCGGCATCCCGATCACATGGCGCGCGGCCTCGGACAGCATCGCGATATAGACCGGGTGCTTGGGCATCAGATCGGCGATGAACTGGTTGCCGAACTTGGCGTTGAATTCGTCGGCATCCTGAAAGGTCATCCCGAAAAACCGCCCGGCAACCCCGTCCCAGAACGGCGATCCGCCGGCCTCGTCGATCACCCCGCGCAATTCGGCGATGCAGCGGTCGGCAAAGCGCGCGCGGTGCGCCGCGATGAACAGATAGCGGCTGCGCGCAATCAGCATCCCCAGCCCGCCGGCGCGCTCGCCCGGGTGAAGGAACAGTCCGCCCACTTCGGACGCGCCCTCAAGATCGGTCGAAAGGTTGAGGATATCGGCGCGGAACGTGCGCCCCAGCTCTTCGCTGTGCTGGGTCAGCGCGCCGATCCGGTACGAATAGAACGGCCACTTGAGCCCGACCGAACTGAACACCTGACAGGTGCCGCGCACTTCGCCGGTGACGGTGTTTTCGAGCACGAACACGAACAGGTCGTCGCCCACTTCATCCGCCGTGCGCGCAAAGCCCTCGGCCGACCGGTCGAGCTTGGCGGTCAGCGCCTTGCGGTCGGGCGGCAGATTGGTGAAGCCGCCACCAGTACGTTTGGCCATCTCGTACAGGTGTTGCAGATCGCCGGAGGTAGCAGCGCGGATTACGTGGCTCACAGGCTGGCTCCGGTGGCAAGGCGGTGCAGGACCAGCGCCGAGAGCTGCGCGCGCTCGCGCAGGCTGGGCACGATCAGGAATTCGTCGGGCGAATGGATCGCGCCGCCGCGCACCCCCATCGTGTCGACCACCGGCACGCCGCAGGCCGCGATGTTGTTGCCGTCGCAAACCCCGCCCGAGGCGATCCGGCTGATCGGGTGGCCGAGCAACGCGCTGCATTCCTCGACAATCCCGAACAGCTTTTCGGCCCGAGCATCCAGCGCCTTGGGCGGGCGGCTGATCCCGCCGTGGCGGTGGATGGAGACGCCATGCTCGGCCTCGACCTGTGCAATCAGCGCGGCGAGGCCGGTTTCGAACGCTTCGGCCAAGGCCAGTTCGCGCGGACGGATATTGAACCGCAACACCGCCAGATCGGGCACTACATTGGTCGCGCTGCCGCCGTCGATTTTGGCGGGATTGATCGTCAGCCCGGCGCGTTCGAGCGCCTTCAACCCCAGCGTCAAGGCCGCTGCGGCGACAATCGCGTTGCGCCCGTCCTGCGGATTGCGCCCGGCGTGCGCCGATTTGCCCGTAATTGTCAGCGACCAGTTGCCGCTGCCGGCGCGCGCGCCGGCCAGCGTGCCGTCGGGCAGCGCCGAGGGCTCGTAGGTCAGCGCCGCCGCCTTGCCGCGCGCCAGTTCGGCGATCAGCGCGGCGGAACCCAGACTACCGGTTTCCTCATCCGAATTGATCAGCACGTCATAGCCGACGCTGGCCGCCGCCGCGCTGCTCTCGAACGCGGTCAAGGCGGCGATGATCACCGCGATCCCGCCCTTCATGTCGGCCACGCCCGGGCCAACCAGCGTATCGGCATCGAGCCAGCGCTGGCCTTGGAACGGGTGGCTGGCGGGGAATACCGTGTCCATGTGTCCGGTCAGCAGCAAGCGCCGCTGCGCATTGGGACGGACCCGCAGCATCAGATGCTGGCCGTTTTCCAGCTCGCGCTCTAGTCCGTCGGTGCCGACCGCGGTCACCGGCGCCGGGTCAGTCAGGCCAACCCCGCCGGGCAGCGCGGAAAACGCATCGGCCAGCAGCGCGGCCTGGACCTTAAGCCCGGTCAGGTTGCCAGTGCCGGTGTTAACCGCTGACCAAGCCTGGACCTGACCCAACATTGGCGAAGGATCGACCGCTGCCAGCAGCGCCGTTTCAAGAGGTGAAAGCTGTTGCATATGAAACTTCCCTAGCCGACCCGGCGGCGCGCTCCAACCCCTAGCGGCGACAGGTTCGGTCGCGCCGTTGCCATCCCTTCGCAGTTGCCGCATAGGCGCTGGCGTTCCTCCCCGGAAACGCCGATTACCAGTGTTGGCAGCGCCGCGCGCCGCCGGCTTATTTACGGACGAGGACTTATGAGCGAGCGGATTGAGAAGAACGGGCTGGAAGTCGATGCGGCGCTGGCAGCATTTATCGAGCAGGAAGTACTCGCGCCGCAAGGCCAGGACGCGAGCGCGTTCTGGGCCGGGTTCGCCGCGCTGCTCGACAAGTTTGTGCCGGTCAACCGCGCGCTGCTGGCCAACCGCGATGACTTGCAGGCACAGATCGACGCCTGGCACATTGAACGCGCCGGCCAGCCGATCGACCAGCGCGAATACCAGCAGTTCCTGCTCCAGATCGGCTACCTCGTGCCCGAACCGGCGCCGTTCGAAATCGGCACGCAAAACGTCGATGCCGAAATTGCGACGATGGCCGGGCCGCAGCTGGTGGTGCCGATGCTCAACGCGCGGTTCCTGCTCAATGCAGCCAATGCGCGCTGGGGCAGCCTCTACGATGCGTTCTATGGCACCGATGCACTCGATGCGGCCCCGGCCCAGCCCGGCGGCTATGACCAGGCGCGCGGCGCGGCGGTGATCGCGGCGGCGCGGGCGTTCCTCGATGCGGCGATCCCCGGGTGGAAAGCGGCGCTGAGCGGCGGCAACTCGGAATTTCTGGTGGCGCAGCGACCCGGCGCGTTCCTGTTCCGCCACAACGGGCTGCACATCGAAGTACTGGTCGATCCCGAGCATCCGGTTGGCCGGACCGACCCGCTGGGGATCGCCGATGTCGTGCTCGAAAGCGCGCTGACCACAATCTGCGATCTTGAAGATTCGATCGCCGCGGTCGACGCCGAGGATAAACTGGCGGCCTATCGCAACTGGCTCGGCGTGATCCGCGGCGATCTTACTGATACGTTCGAGAAGGGCGGGCAGGCGATGACCCGCAGCCTCAATCCCGACCGGGTGTGGGGCGATCTGACCCTGCCCGGACGCAGCCTGCTGTTCGTGCGCAATGTCGGCCACCTGATGACCAATCCGGCGGTGCTGCTGGCCGATGGCAGCGAGATTCCCGAAGGGATCATGGACGCGGTGGTGACCAGCGCGGTCGGTGCGCTCGGGCTGGCCGGGCTCGGCAGCCACGCCAACAGCCGCAGCGGATCGATCTACATCGTCAAGCCCAAGATGCACGGGCCGAAGGAATGTGGCTTTACCAACGATCTGTTCGACGCTGCCGAGGATTTGCTCGGCCTCGCGCGCAATACGGTCAAGGTCGGGGTGATGGATGAGGAGCGCCGCACCTCGGCCAATCTTGCCGCCTGCATCCACGCGGTTAAGGACCGGATCGTGTTCATCAATACCGGTTTCCTTGATCGCACCGGGGACGAGATGCACACCGCGATGCGCGGCGGGGCGATGCTGCGCAAGGGCGCGATGAAAAGCACCCCGTGGATCGCCGCTTACGAGGCGCGCAACGTCCAGATCGGGCTCGCCTGCGGGCTTTCGGGCAAGGCGCAGATCGGCAAAGGGATGTGGGCCGCGCCCGATATGATGGCCGACATGATGGTGCAGAAGATCGGCCATCCCAAGGCCGGCGCGAACACTGCCTGGGTGCCTTCACCGACAGCGGCGACGCTGCACGCGATGCATTACCATGCCGTGGACGTGTTCGCGGTCCAGCGCGAGCTGGCGCTGCAGGCAACACCGGGGCTCGATGATTTGCTGACCGTGCCACTGGCGGGCGGGACCAACTGGTCCGAGACCGAGGTGCGCGAAGAACTCGACAACAATGCGCAAGGGCTGCTCGGCTATGTGGTGCGCTGGATCGACGCCGGGGTGGGATGCTCGAAGGTGCCCGATATCAACGACATCGGGCTGATGGAAGACCGCGCCACCTTGCGCATTTCCTCGCAGCACATGGCCAACTGGCTGCTCCACGGGGTGTGCAGCGAAACGCAGGTGATCGATGCGCTGCAGCGCATGGCGGCCAAGGTCGATGCGCAGAACGCGGGCGATCCCGGCTACGAACCGATGGCTGGAAACTGGCAGACCAGCCTGGCCTTCCAAGCGGCCAGCGAGCTGGTGTTCAAGGGCGTCGAGCAGCCGAATGGCTATACCGAGCCGTTGCTCCACGCCTGGCGGCGCAAGAAAAAGGCGCAAGTCTCCTGAACTGAAAAAAAGGGCAGCGACCACTGGTCGCTGCCCTCTGTTGTGCTGCCGTTGCGGCTGAGCGGGTTAAATCCCCAGCAGCGCGTTCAGCCTGATCGCGGCGTCGGCCGAGATCGTCCGATTGGTGCTGCTGGCCAGTGAGGTCAGCGCATTTGCCGCTGCCAACTGCGCGGCAGCCAGGCTGGCTTGCTGTTGCGCCAAGAGCGTCTGATCTGCTGCAAGTGTAGCCTGGGCTGCCGCTAGAGTCGTCTGGGCTGCCGTTATCGCAGCCGCATCTAGCGTGGTGGCGGCTTGCAATACTGTCAGCGCCGCCTGCGCGTCGGTAACCGCCTGGGTGTCAGCCGCCAACTTCGTTTGCGTAGCCGTAATCAGATCGGTGAACGAAGCGATATCAGCATTAGCAGCCAAGGTTGTCGATTTGTATACTGCCAACATCCCGACCACCGACTTGGGTGAAGCATGATCGAGTGCAGTTTGCGAGGCATGAGCCGCATTCAGCTTGCCCAGCAAGGAGGCACCTTTGCCCAGCGAACCATCGCCCGCAGCGCGCGCAGCACTGGCGTATTCAGCGGCCAAAGCCTTCCCGCCAAGAGACTTGGTCGTGCCGGTGGATGAAGCCGAGCCAGTTGCCCGAACCGAAGAATTGGCTTGGCCGGCGCTGGCGCGGCTGGAAGCGTTGGCGTTGATGCCGATGGTAACGCCTTGCGGGATACGCGCAGTGGCGCTGGCGGGCGGACCCATCGGAATGGTCACGGGCATGCCACGCGGAAGCCCGGCTGGCGGGCCAACCGCAACCCCGGATGGCGGGGCGGCAAATGCCGCACTGGCTGTCAGGGCGAGGGCCGAAGCGGCGCTTAGGCGATACAGGAAAGTCTTCATTTCACCCACTCCTCAGTTGATATTGAGGTTACAATTCAAGGCACTAAAACCACTGCTTGCCCCCAAGCTGCTCCCCGTTGGGATTATTGAAACAAAGTCAAACGGACCCCCGCGCCGATCCGGGGACTGGCTTCGTTCAGTCCGGCGGTGGCATATGCGGTCAAACCTAGACGCTGGCTGAACCGGTAGGTCATATACGGTGAAACGACTGCCTGACCCTGCAAGCCGGTGGCCACCGGCTCGCGGTACGCGACACTCGCGCCCAAGTTAATCGCTGGATCGGGGCGAATGTTCAGCCCGCCGTACGCTGTAATCCCGTCGTTGAGCTGATATGCCGCTGGGCTGCCCAGCCACGAATAGCCCACTGAACCAAACAGCGTGACCTGTGGTCCGACCGATTTGTACAGCGCGACGTTGACCCCGTAATCGGTTTTTCCGGTGCCAATCGTGGTATCGGCAGTTGGCAACTTCACGTTGCTGCCCAGCTCGATGATTGGCAGCACGCCGCTCTCATTGGTCAGCCGGTAAGCTCCGCTCAGGCTAAGATCGCCAAGTCCCTGCCGTTTGGCGACCGCGGTTGGGCTTGACGAACCAACCACCACGCCGCCCACGATCTGGCCCGGACCGGTGATCCACACGTATGGCAGCGATGCCTGCAGCCGCAAGCGGCCGAGCTGGGCTTTGGCCTCGACCGGAACCGATTTGATGCTGGTATCCAACGTCGCGCCATATTTTCCGACCGAGTAATCGAACCCGGTTGAAAGTTCGAAACTATTGGTATCGGCCTCTGCAGCAGCGCCGCTATTGGCGGCGATCGCACTCGACGATTGGTCGCTGCCGCTGGCGGCCATCGCGCTGCCGCTGACGGCCGCGAGTCCGAGCGCGGCGAATTTGAGATATTTCATTGTTAAGCCCTTATGTTCCGTCAGCGGCGGACTGCGTCCTATTCCTCTGACTGTTGAATTCCCTGGAGTGGTGAGGGTGCACAGCGACTGAAGCAATCTGGTTAATCGGAATTGATCAGCTTGCCGGTACGCTCGGCGGTTCTGGCTGAAGACATCTTGGGTTCCCCTTGGGCGCATGCAATGCACGTCAAGTAAACGATCCAGCCCGCAAAATTACTCCAAATCGTTTTTATAAGCACGGATATTCAACGAATGATGGACGGAATCGTTCGAAATTTCACCGCAATTCAGGCGCGTAGGATCGCAGCAAGCGGCGGAACTAGCGCGCGGCGGCGATCGTCCGGGCGATGGCCACGAATTCTTCGACGCTCAGGGTTTCGGCGCGGCGCTGGGCGTCGATGCTCAACGTCTCGAGCGCGGCGAGCGCTCCGGGCAGGCCCTTCAGACTTTGTCGCAGCATCTTGCGGCGCTGTCCAAACGCCGCCTCGGTTAGTCGCTCAAGCAACCGTGCGGGGACACCCTTTGGCATTGCCTCCGGCACCACATGCACCACCGCGCTCATCACCTTGGGCGGTGGGGTGAAGGCGCTGCGGTGGACTTTCATCGCGATTTTTGCAGCTGAGCGCCACTGCGCGAGCACAGCCAGCCGCCCAAACGCGCTGCCACCGGGCGCCGCGACGATGCGTTCGGCCACTTCCTGCTGGAACATCAGCGTCAGCGAAGTCCAGGGCGGCGGCCAGGCTTCGCCGCCCAGCCAGCCGACGAACAGCGCGGTGCCGACGTTGTAGGGCAAGTTGGCGACCACGTGGAACGGGCCATTAATGCGGTGCGGCACTTTGGTGGCGTCGCCCTCGATCACGGTCAGATGGCCGGGGAAGGCCTCGGCCAGTTCGGCGAGCGCGGGCAGGCAGCGCCGGTCCATTTCGATCGCGGTGACCTGCGCCCCGGCACGCAGCAGCGCGCGGGTCAGCCCGCCCGGACCGGGGCCGACCTCGAGCACTTGCTGCCCCGCGAGCTTGCCCGGAATCCTGGCGATCCGGGCAAGCAGTTGCTCATCGAACAAAAAGTTCTGTCCCAGCGCCTTGCTGGCGAGGAGGCCGTGGCGCGCGATCACTTCGCGCAGCGGCGGAAGCTCAGCCGCCATAACGCCGCGCGGCGCATTCACCGGCCATGCGGATCGCCGCGATCATTGCTCCGGGATCGGCCGTGCCGGATCCGGCAATACCGAACGCCGTGCCGTGATCGGGGCTGGTGCGAACCAGCGGCAAGCCCAGCGTGACATTAACCCCATTATCAAAATCAAGCGTTTTGAGCGGGATCAACGCCTGATCGTGATACATGCACAGCGCCACATCGTAGCTGCCCCGCGCGTGCGCGGTGAACAGGCCATCGGCGCTGTGCGGACCGGTGATCGCAATCCCTTCGGCGGCCAGCGTGGCCACCGCCGGGGCGATGATCCGGCTGTCTTCCTCGCCCATCCGGCCGTGCTCGCCCGCGTGAGGATTAAGCGCGGCAACCGCGATCCGCGGGCGCTCGATCCCGAAATCACGCGCCAGCGCCATGGCGACAATCCGCGCCTTGCGTTCGATCAGCGCGCTGGTGATCAGCCCTGGCACGTCTTTTAGCGCGACGTGCACGGTCAGCGGCACGGTACGCAATTGCGGCCCGGCCAGCATCATCACCGCGTCACCGGGGGCATAAGAGCAGGCGGCGGCGACGAATTCGGTCTGCCCTGGGTAAGCGAAGCCGACTTGCGCCAGCAGTGCCTTGGCGATGGGCGCGGTGACCAGTGCTGCTGCTTCGCCGCGCTTGGTCAGTTCGGTCGCTTCGCTGAGCGAGGCCAGCGCCAGTTCGGCTCCGGCGCGGTCAGGCACGCCCGGGGCATAGCTGCCGTCAGCTCCGGCCAGCACTGGCAAGGCGTAGCCAAAATGATCGAGGGCTTCGGCGGGATGGAACAGTTCCACGATCGGGACGGCCAATCCGCGCCGGGCGGCTGCCGCGCGGAGAATTTCAGCGCCGCCCGCGACGAAGAATGGCGGCAGACCGCGATCGCCGCGCTGCGCCCAGGCGGCAGCGATTAGTTCCGGCCCAACCCCCGCCGGATCGCCGAGTGAAATGGCGAGCGGCGGCAAGTCCATCAGGTGCTGTAATCGATCACCGCGTCGCGGCGCAGATCGCGCAAATAAGTCTGCGAGCGCTTGTTGATGCGCTCGTCGACGATCTGGCCCTCGACCTGATCGAACGTCGGCGCGTTGCCCGATGCGGGATCATCGCGCCCGCACAGCATCAGCACCCGCACTCCTTCGGTGATCGAGCCGAACGGCGCGGTGGTTTCACCCAGATTGAGCCCCAGTACCATCGCCTGGAGCTGCGCGGGCAGTTCGCGCGCCTTGATCTGGTCATTGATCACAACCTCGGCGCCCAAACCCTGGGCGATCGGATCAACCGTAGCGCAACCGCGCGCGCCCTTCATCGCTTCGGCGAATTGCTTCGCTTTGTCAGCCGCTTGCGACTGGTTGGTGCCCGGCGCAAAATTGATCGAAATCTGTTTCAGACTGAGCACCGCATCGCGCGGGTCGGCGGTCAGCACTTTGCGTTTGTCGATCAGGAGCACGATCGAATAACCGCCGCGCACTTCGACCGGGCCGACCAACTGGCCGGTTTCGAGCGTGGCCACGGCCGACTGCATTTCGGTCGGCAACATGCCCAGCTTGACCCAGCCCAGATCGCCGCCCACCGGCGCGGTCGAGGCTTCGGAATACTGCCGCGCATAGGCCACGAAGCTGCCGCCCTGCTTTAACTGTTCGACGATCTTGAGCGCGTTCTGACCGACCGCGTCGTGGTTCTCACTGTTGGCGTAAAGGAAGATTTCGCCGACCCGGTATTCGTCGGTGCCCTTGGCCACTTCCTGGCGCTTGATGGTTTCGCGCACTTCGTCGTCCGAAACGTTGACGAACGGGGTGACGTTGCGGCGCAGCAGGCGCTGCCATGACAGTTCGCCGCGAATCTGGCGCTTGAGCGAAATCCCCGACGAACCGATCTTACCCAGATAGGCGTCGAGTGCCTTGGGATCCTGGCCGAAGTTCTGGCGGGCGATCCGGTCATAGCTGGCATCGACTTCGTCATCGCCAACCGTCATGTCCTGCGCTTTGGCTTCCTGGATCTGCAGCGTTTCGTCCATCAGGTTGCGCAGCACTTGCAGCCGCAGCCGCTCAAGCTCTTCGGGGGCGACTTTGCCGCCGCTGGCCGCGACCACCAGCGCAACCCGCTGATCGACATCGGTGCCGGTGATCACTTCGCCGTTGATGATCACTGTGGCACTGCGGTGATTGGCATCCAGCTTGCCGAAAATCTGCGGATTTTCAGGCAGGGCAAATGTGCCAGGCGCGGCAGACTGGGCCGTCGCGATGCTGCCGAGCGACAGCGCGCCAAGCGCCAGCGGCAGGAAGGCCAGCCGCGGGGTGATACGTGAGCGTGTGCTGGAGGTCACCGTTCTAAAATTCCCATTTACCGCGCGGGGAAACCGCGCCGAAGTTGCTGGGCCAATGCCGCGTCGCGGCTTAACCTTGGCTGAGCAAGCGCGGATAGCCCTTTTGCGCCAAACTGCCAATCACCTGTCTGTTCCAATCACCAGCTGCCGCAATCAGCGAAAACCGAGATTGCGCACTGCAATATGGATCTGAAAGGTGTTGCCGCGTCGCGCGTCGCCGGTTGCGACATAGTCGCGCCGCCAGGTCAGATCGAATTCGAGACAATCATCCTGATAGGCCACCCCCAGCCGGGTGCGGATCGGCTGGAAGCCATCGACATTGGTCAGCGCGGGATCATCGCTGCGCCCGGTCAGGTCGAACACTCCCGAGCCGAATACCGACCAGTAGCGGGCAAACCCGACCCGCCCGGCCAGGCGCAGCTCCTCGCGGTCCTTGAGGTCTTCGATCCCACCGCTGATATCGCGGTTAAGCCGCAGATAACCAACCTCGAGGTAGGTTCGCTGAGTGCCCACTGCGGCATCGAATTCGTTGCGGCGGACCGCGAAATCGTCTTTGTCGAGCCGGAAGCGGTGCGTGAACTTGACCACATCGCGGAACCGCACCTCGGTGCGCCCGACAATGTCCGAGGTGCGCGAGCTGAGCCCGGTGCCGTCGGGCAGCAGGGTCGGGCGATTGGTTAGCCGGTAGGATTGCCCGATGGTGGAATTGACCCGCCAGCCAGGCCGCTCAAACTGCCAGTCGAGACCAAAGGTGAAGCGCGTGCCGTCTTCGATCCGATCGTAACCCGGAAAACGGTTGAGCGCGAACAGGTTCGAATCTTCCAGATCGATTGCGCGGGCGTCTTCGTTGGGGACTTCGAGATTTCGCAGCGTCGGGCTGGCGACGATCTGGAAGCGCGGCGTGAGCACTTGGGTGCCGCCCATGAACACGCCAACGAAGGGCCACTTGATGTCAAGCGCCATGGTGGCCACGCCGCGGGTCTGCCAGCCGGGATTGCCGCGGTAGATAGCCGTCGGGGTCAGGGCGTTTTCGTCCGAATGGTAAATGTCGCCCCGCGCCAGCGCAGTCAGCATGACTTCTTGCCCCAGCGACGTGATCCGGCGCATGTCCCATTGGGCGCTGGCAAAGGCGCGCTGGGTGTCCTGCCCGCTGGTGCGGGTGAGCGCCAGACTGTTGACCTGAAGTTGCACGCGCCCACCCAGCCACGGGTCGGTCAAGCGGCGGCGATAGTCCAATTCGGGAATAGCAATCGGCACCTGACCCTGCGCATCGCCGACGCGCAGCGTCTGGGTCGCCCAGCCGGCCAGCGAAAAGTAAGAATCGGGATCGATCCGCTCGAGCGTGACGTTCGAGCGCAGCCGGTCGTCGCGGCTGATGTCATAGCGGCGTAGGAAGGTGCGGTCGGACGCTGCCCGGGCCGAAAAGGTCAGTCCCCAATTGGGGGTAAACTGGAACTTTCCGTTGCCATACAGATAGCCGCGGAAGTCTTTCTGGCTGCTCGCCAGCGTGCCGCCGATCGGAATGCGCGAGCTGCGGGTGGCATAGCCGGTGACCTGGAACGCACCACTGCTGGTCAATTGCCGGTACTTCGCCGACACCATCGGCAGCGCCTTGGTAAAGATGTAGCCGGTTACCGCCAAGTCCGTTCCGCTGCCCAGCCGCTGATACCAAGTCTCGGAAATCTGGACCCCGTTCGAGGCCGAGAGCTGGATATCGGGGATCAGCAGCCCCGAAACCGGCCGGCCATCGGTGGCAATCACGATTGTCGGCAGCGGGAACAGCCGCACCCCGAACAGCTCGATCTGCGATCCGAAGAAGCGCACCTGCTTGCGGTCGGGATCGTAGACCACCCGCTTGGCGGTGATCCGCCAGCTCGGCTGTTGCGGGCAGCCATCGCTGTCTTCGACCGCGCAGGCCGAATAGGCGGCGTTGCGCAGCACGACCTTGCCGTCTTCGCTGCGGGTCCCGCTTTGCGCTGCCAGCCGACCGCCTTCGCGCAGGACGTAGAGCATGTTCTCCATCGCCCCGGCCTTGAACTCGTCGGTCAATTCGAGCCGTTCGGTGAACAGCTGGTTGCCGTCGGCGTCGACGAAGCGGATGTTGCCTTGCGCCACAATCTCGCCGGTGCGGCGGTTCCAGGTCAGCTGGTCGGCGCGAATCGACTGCACGCCGCGGCGCATCACCACATTGCCGAACACGCTGACGGTCTCGTTGCTGTCATCGTAGTTGGCACCGTCGGCGGCGAAGCTGACCTCACCGTCCGGAACGACTGGCGCGGTCTGGGCCTGGGCGGTCTGGGCCTGGGCAGTCTGGGCCTGGGCAGTCTGATCGGGCGCCGGATCTGCTGATATGGCCGCAACCAGCGGGTCATCGGCACGCTGCTGCGCCTGCGCCATGACCGGGCAACCGAGCAGGGCAAGCGCGAGCGCAGCGCCGGTCGCGGGCGGGCGAAAAACAAGCAAAGCGGAACGCGGCGCGCGGGCACGCGGGAACAGGAGCATCGCTTGCCTATCGCACCGCCCGCGACTAACTGCAATCCACGCCATCACCGCTGCGCATCGCTTTGTCGCAGCACGACGAATTTCTCCCGGGAGAGACCATGAAAATCGAATTTATTGCCGACCCGCTTGCCGCCACAACCAGCCCGGTTGCCTATCTGGCGCTACAGGACAAACTGCCCGCCGGGCTTGATCCGGTGTTGACCGCCGGTGCCAAGGCCAGCCGGTTCAGCGGCAAGACCGGGCAATTGCACGAAGGCTTCACCACCCGTGACGGCGCGGTGGTGCGCGTCGCGCTGGTCGGCATCGGTGAAGCCGGTGCGAAGGATCGGCTGCCCGCGCTCGAACGCGCCGGAGCGGCGCTAACCGCCAAATACATCGCCTCGGGCGAGGACGTGCTGACCATCGATCTGAGCGACGCCGCGCTTTCAGCCGACCAAGCCGCCGCGGTGGTGCTGGGCGCGCGGCTGCGCGGCTGGCGGCATGACATTTACCGCACCAAGCTGGCGGCTGAGCAGCAAGCCTCGCTGACCACCATCCGCGTGGCCGGGGCGCCGGCCGGGACCGAAGCCGCTTGGGCGATCGAGGCGGCCTTGGCCGACGGGGTCGAACTGACCCGCGAACTGGTCACCGAACCGGCCAACATCATCTACCCCGAAAGCTTTGTCGAACGGGTGACCAAGCGGCTGGACGGTAGCGGGGTCAAGGTTCGCGTGCTCGACGATGTTGAGATGGCCAAGCTGGGCATGGGCGCGCTGCTGGGCGTGGCGCAGGGTTCGCGCCGGCCCGCGCGTCTGCTGGTGATGGAATGGAACGGCGGCGCGGCGGGCGCCAAGCCGATTGCGTTTGTGGGCAAGGGCGTGACCTTCGATACCGGCGGCATCTCGATCAAGCCGGCAGCCGGCATGGAAGACATGAAATGGGACATGGGCGGCGCCGGCGCTGTGGCCGGCGCGATGCTGGCGCTGGCCAGACGCAAGGCCAAGGCCAACGTGGTCGCGGTGTGCGGGCTGGTGGAAAACATGCCCGATGGCAACGCCCAGCGCCCCGGCGATGTGGTCACGTCAATGTCGGGCCAGACGATCGAAGTAATCAACACCGATGCCGAAGGGCGGCTGGTGCTGTGCGACTGCATCACCTGGGTGCAGCAGGAATATCAGCCGACCGCGATTGTCGATCTGGCTACGCTGACCGGGGCGATTATTGTTTCGCTCGGTCATGAACAAGCCGGGATATTCTCCAACGACGAAGCCTTTGCGGGCAAGCTGATCGCGGCCGGCGATGCTTCGGGCGACAAGCTGTGGCGGATGCCGCTGGCCGCAGCGTACGACAAGCTGATCGACAGCCCGATCGCCGACATGAAGAACGTCGGCCCGCGCGAAGGCGGCTCGATTACCGCGGCCCAGTTCATCCAGCGTTTTGTCGACAAGGGCACCCCGTGGGCGCACCTCGACATCGCCGGAATGGCCTGGTCGAGCAAGCCCGGCGCAACCTGGGCCAAGGGCGCAACCGGCTATGGCGTGCGCGTGCTTGATCGCTTCGTGCGCGATAATCTGGAGGGGTAAGCTGGACCCGGCAATGCGCGTCGATTTCTACCAGCTTAGTGAGACTGCAGTCGAAGCGGCCTTGCCGGCGCTGGCGGCAAAAATGCGCGAGGCCGGGGCCAAGGTGCTGGTGGTCTCGGCCGATGAGGCCCAGCGCGCCCGGATCAGCGAAGCGCTGTGGGCGCCCACCGGCACGTTCCTGGCGCATGGTCTGGCGGGCGGGCCGGATGATGCGCGCCAGCCGATCCTGCTGTCGGATCGTCTGGAGGCACCCAATGAGGCGCGCTTCCTCGCGCTCGCCGATGGGCAGTGGCGCGAGGGGGCGGAGGCGTTCGAATGGGTGTTCCTGTTGTTCGACAATTCCACCATCGACGATGCCCGGGCAACCTGGCGCTCGCTTGACGGGCGCGCGGACACCGTGCGCAATTACTGGCGGCAAGAGGGCAAGGGCTGGGTTCAGGCGGCCTGATGCCTTGGCATCCTTGCGGCGCAGCATATTCCCGGCTAGTGGCGCGCCACCTCTTCACAACCCAATCTTCTCAAGGAATCCGACATGGCGGTTACCCGCACCTTTTCGATTATCAAGCCCGATGCTACTCGCCGCAACCTGACCGGTGCAGTCACCAAGATGCTGGAAGAGGCTGGGCTGCGCGTGGTCGCCAGCAAGCGCATTCATATGACCCGCGAGCAAGCCGAAGGCTTTTACGCGGTGCACCAGGAGCGCCCGTTTTTTGGCGAGCTGGTTGCATTCATGACCAGTGGCCCAGTCGTTGTGCAGGTGCTCGAAGGCGAAAACGCGATGCAGCGCAACCGCGACATCATGGGCGCAACCAACCCGGCCAATGCGCAGCCGGGCACGATCCGCAAGGAACTGGCCGAATCGATCGAAGCCAACACCGTCCACGGTTCGGATTCGGACGAGAACGCGGCGATCGAGATCGCCTACTTCTTCAGGCCCGAAGAAGTGGTCGGCTGACGATGGCCTAACGACCACCGGTCGGGATGATCCGCCCGGTGGTCGTCGCTTCAGCCAAAGTCGACGTAAACTGTCAGGGTGGTGAAACCGCCTTTGCAGGTACGCCTCCCGGTGTTGCTGGTGCGGTTTTTATACCAACGGTGGCCCAAATAGCCTTTTGCAAGCGGCGTGAGGTCAGGATGTGCCGCAATCGTATCTCCAACCCACTTGTCGTAGTGCGGCGTCATAGCGGCAATCGCACTTCTTTCATCACTGCAGCCTCGGACACCGGACCAGGTCGGAACCCGGCCAGCGATGTCTGCGGAAATCCGCTGTGTGACAGCAGTTGAATCCGTCTGCGCGATTTTTTCGGATTGTTCGCCCAATACCTCGTCAATCTGCGGCTCGTCAGCGCTTTGATCCCAGGCGTCACTGTCGAACGCTTCATCCGGTTCTTCTTGCATCGCATTTCCTTTAAGCGGTGAGCGCACTTGTTTGTTGTCGCGCTACCGTTTCGATATTCAGAAGGCTAAAGGAAAGCAATCCGAGACGACTCCCGCCGAGCGATGGGACCCCCTCGGTCATCGCCGCGCCGATGGCGTGGTTTATCCTGAGCGAAGGCGATGGGCGCTGCCAGCTCCTCGTTCCGGGAAGGATTTTGCGTCGCCTTTAGGGCGCGATGCGCTTATCGAGTGCGACGAAGGAGAGCGTAATGAAGGGCATGGGCGGCGACGGGGGTGAGGATTGCCCGTTCGAGTTTAATTTCGATGCGGCCACCTTCAAGGTCGGTGACACGGTCAGTTACAAGGTCAACACGATGGAAGACTGGCCGTTTGTCGGCACCTTGCTCGAAGTGCACGCCGATCACGTAATTATCTCGCCCGGCCCAGCCGAGCCCGATGCGCGCTACAAAGGCTCGCGGGAGAGCCGGCCAATGGTTGATGGCAGTGAAATCTGATCAGGCAGACTAACCGGGATTCAGCCAGCGTAGTCGCCGCGAAGCAACCTAGAACGCGTCGGCCGCGTCGATCAGTCCGGTCAATTTGCGCGGGGCGATGCTGCGCCAGCTGCGGGCCAGCCACTCGCCGATCGCCTCCCACTCGGTATCGCCCAGATCGAGGCGGATCCCGATCCAGCCATCACCGAAATAGGCCGGGCGATAATAGCGCACCGGATCGTTGTCGATCAGCTGCGCCTGTTCGTCGGGGCCGCTGATCTTGACCAGCAGCGCGACCTTGCCGTCGCCGTGATGATCGTTTGAGACGTACGCGAATTTCTTGCCTTTAATGATCCCGAAGCAGGGCATCCCGTGGCTGGTGACCTCGTTAGTTTGGGCCAGCGCGAGCGCGCGGCTACGGACTTCGGCAATCAGGTGTTCGGGCGAGGAGCCGGCGCTGACCAGCGCGGCCAGGCAGCGCGGATAAAGCTGGTGTTCGGCAATCAGCACCCGCGCGGCGAGCGCCTCGGCGCTGTCGCCCGGCATGATCGCCACCGCGGTCTGCCCCAGCAGCGGGCCGGAATCGAGCTCGGGGGTGACCAGATGCACCGAGCAGCCGCCGTGGCTGTCCCCTGCCGCCAGCGCGCGCTCGTGCGTGTGCAGTCCGGGATAGTTGGGCAGCAGCGAGGGGTGAATGTTGACCATCCGTCCGTGCCAGCCGGTCACGAAGTCTGCGGTCAGGATGCGCATGTATCCGGCCAGCGCCACATAGTGCGCACCGCTGGCCCGGATGGCGCTGTCGATCACGGCGTCGTGCGCAGCGCGCTCCATGCCCTTGTGCGCCAGTGCAAAGGTCGGCACGCCCTCGGCCGCGGCCAAGGCCAGGCCGGCCGCTTGCGGATTGTTCGATGCCACCAGCACCAGCTCGAATGGGCAATCGGCGGCGCGGCTGGCGTACAGCAGTGCCGCCATATTGGTGCCGCCGCCTGATATCAGTACGGCCACCTTGGCTTTTTCAGCCAAGGTGGCTGGCCTGCCAGGCCGTGCGCGCGCTCCACACTTCGGCGGCGCCTGCCACCGTGCAGCCGCGGGTCCCCGGCTCGACCGCGCCAATCACATGGACCTGCTCGCCCGCAGCGCTCAGTTCGGCGGCAACGCTATCGGCATCCCCGGGCGCGACCACCAGCACCATCCCGATCCCGCAGTTGAAGGTGCGTGCCATCTCGGCGGGTTCGATATTGCCTTGTGCCTGCAGGAACGCCATCAACCGCGATTGTTCCCACGCGCCGGCATCGATCCGGGCGTGCAGGCCAGCGGGCAACACCCGCGGCACGTTTTCAAGCAGCCCGCCGCCGGTGATATGCGCCAAGGCGTGGATCCGCCCGCCGCGCACCGCCGGGAGCAGGCTTTTTACATAAATCCGGGTCGGTTCGATCAGCCAGTCGATCAGCAGCCGGTCGGCATCGAACAGCGCCGGCCGGTCGAGCTTCCAGGCTTTGTCGGCCGCCAGCCGCCGGACCAGCGAATAGCCGTTCGAGTGAACCCCCGAACTGGCCAGCCCGAGCAGTACGTCGCCTGCCGCCACCCGGTCACCGGTCAACTGTTCGCCGCGCTCGACCGCGCCGACACAAAAGCCCGCCAGATCGTAATCACCGGCTGCGTACATGCCCGGCATCTCGGCCGTCTCGCCGCCGATCAGCGCGCAGCCGGCCTGCTTGCAGCCCTCGGCAATCCCCGCGATCACGCGCTGCGCAACCGCGCTGTCAAGCTTGGCACTGGCGAAATAGTCAAGAAACAGCAGCGGCTCGGCACCTTGCACGATCAGATCGTTGACGCACATCGCGACCAGATCGATCCCGATTGTATCGTGGCGGTCATGGTCAATCGCCAGTTTGACCTTGGTCCCGACCCCGTCGTTGGCGGCAACCAGCAGCGGATCGGTATAGCCCGCCGCTTTCAAATCGAAGAAGCCGCCAAACCCGCCCAGCTCGGCGTCGGCCCCCGGGCGCGCGGTGGCGCGGGCCAGCGGCGCGATGGCTTTTACCAGGGCGTTCCCGGCGGCAATTGAGACGCCGGCCGCCTCGTAGCTGTAGCTCTTTTCAGACATTGCCAGCCGCCTAGCCTTTTCGCGCTTGGATTTCCATGCGCGTTTGGGCAAAAGGCACCCAGTTTTCCCCGATGACCAGCACTTTGCCCCTCTTGACCGTCTCTCGCCGGCGCCCCGGACCTGCTGCCACGCTGTTTGGCGTGCTGGTGCTGGCGTTCGGCGCGCTGGTGCTGATCGCCGGCCCGGCGCGGCTGTGGGCGCAGATCGAGGGCGATCGCGGGATCGTGCCGCTGGCCACCACCTCGGACATCCAGGTCAACGGGATCGAGGTCAACACCGCGGGCGCCGATGCCCAGGACGCCCGCATGAAGGGCTGGGAATTGGCCGCGCGTGAGGCGTGGAAGAAGGGGAATGGCCCGGCCATGCCCGATGGCGCGATCCAGGCGATGGTCTCGGCGATTGTGGTCGAGCGTGAGCAGATCGGGCCGCGCCGCTACATTGCCACGCTCAGTGTGGTGTTCGACCGTTCGCGCGCCGGGCAATATCTGGGCGCCACCGATGGCGGACAAAACCGTTCGGCGCCGTTGCTGCTGATTCCGGTGCTCTATTCGGGCGGCACCGCGCAAGTGTTCGAGATCAAGGGCCCGTGGCAGAAGGCCTGGGCCGAATATCGCGCCGGGAGCAGCTCGATCGATTATGTCCGGCCGATCGGCGCGGGCGGCGATTCGCTGCTGCTCACGGCTGGCCAGCCGGGACGGCGCAGCCGGGCGTGGTGGCGCAATGTGCTTGACCAGTTCGGCGCCAGCGATGTGATCGTGCCCGAAGCCCGGCTTGAGCGGCAATGGCCCGGCGGCCCGGTGCGCGGCACGTTTACCGCACGCTACGGTCCCGATAACACGTTTCTCGGCGGCTTTACGCTTTCTTCCAACGACGAGACCGGGGTGCCCAAGATGCTGGCCGAAGGCGTCGCCCGACTCGATCAGCTATACGGTGCCGCGCTCGCTGACGGTCGGCTGATGGTCGATAGTTCGCTCAATGTCCGCCCGCAGCTCGATCCGGGACTGGCGGCGCTGATCGCTGCGGGGCAGGCGCCGCCCGAAGCGGCCAAGACCCCGGGCGCCGGGCCGAGCGACGGCGCGAGTGCGTCACCCAGTCCGCTGCCGATCGCCGCGCCGGCCGAAACGCGCACCTTCACCGTTCAGTTCGCCTCGCCAGATGCCGGTGCAGTCGATGCCGCGCTGGGTGCGGTGCGCTCGGCGCCGGGGGTCAAGGGCGCCGCGACCACCAGCCTGGCAATGGGCGGGACCTCAGTGATGCGGGTGACTTATGAGGGTGAGATCGGCACCCTGGCCGATGCGCTGCGCGCGCGCGGATTCAAGGTCGCGGTCGGCAGTAACGCGCTTTCGATCAAACGTTGATGAGCCAGATCGCGCTTCCGCTGGGCGCGGGGCCGATTGCGCCGCTGCGGTTGGTGGTCGGCAACGCCAATCGGCAGATTCTGACCGCGCTGTCGGCCACGGTGCAATGGCCGTTCCGCACCGCCGTATTGAGCGGGCCGCCGCGTTCGGGAAAATCGTTGATTGCGCGGCTATGGTCCGAACATGGCGCGCTCGAAACCATCGATGACGCCGATTTGCTCGACGAGACCGAGTTGTTCCACCGCTGGAATCGCACGCAGGAATCGGGCTTGGCGCTGTTGCTGGTGTGCAGCACCAACGACGGGCAATGGACGATTGCACTGCCGGATCTGGCGTCGCGGATCGGGGCCGCACTGCATCTCGAAATCGGCACCCCCGACGATGCGATGCTGCGCGATCTGATCAACCTTCATGCCGAGCAACGCGGACTGGCGCTTGGCCCCGATGCGGCCACCTACCTTGTTCCGCGCTGCGAGCGCTCCCATATGGCGGTCGAGCAACTGGTGGCGCTGATCGACCGGTTGAGCCTGGAACGCAAAGCACCGCCCACGCAGGGGATCTGGCGCGAAGCGCTGGAGGCGCTTTACGGACCGAACGAGCCGCGCTTGCTTTAGCCGGCGGGCCATGAGACGATGGAGCTACGATGTTTGACGAGCTGACCCGTTATCTGGACTCGATCGTAGCGCGCGATCCCAGCCCGCGTTCGCGCTGGGAAGTGCTGCTGTACCCCGGCGTGCTGGCGCTGGGGCTGCACCGGGTGGCGCACTGGCTGTTCGAGGCGCAGCTGTTTTTCATGGCGCGATTGATAAACACAATCAGCCGCTTCCTGACCGCGATTGACATCCATCCCGGCGCAAAGATCGGCCGCAATTTCTTTATCGACCACGGTTTTGTGGTGATCGGCGAAACCGCTCGCATCGGCGACAATGTCACGATCTACCAAGGCTCGACGCTGGGCGGGACCAACCCCGCCAATGGCATCGGCGGCAAGCGGCATCCCACCATCGGCGACGATGTGCTCATCAGTCTGGGCGCAGCGATCCTCGGGCCGATCGAAGTGGGCCGGGGCGCGCGGATCGGCGCCAACGCGGTGGTGACCAAGGACGTGCCCGAAGGCGCGACCATGGTCGGCATCCCGGCCAAACAAACCTTGGTCGAGGTAACCCGCGCCACGCAGAACTTCGTGCCCTATGGCACCCCGTGCTCCGAACGGTTCGATCCCGCCACGCAGAAGCTGGAGCTGCTGCAGTGCGAGATGGAGACGATGCAAAAGCGGCTGGTGCAATTGCTCGAAGAGCGTGATGCACTTGCGGCCAAGCCAAGCGCAGCGAAAAAGCGCGGGGGAGCGAAACGCGCTTGAGCGCAGTCGTCACCCCCTTTCCCCACACCGGCACGCGCGCGTTGCAAGTGGGGTTCGAGCGGGAGGAATTGCAGCGTATCCTCGATTTGTATGGCCGGATGGTCGCCAGCGGTGAATGGCGCGACTATGCGATGGACTTCGGCAAGGAGGCGGCCGTGTTCAGCGCCTTCCGCCGCGCCGCCGAACACCCGCAGGCCAGGATCGAAAAGCGCCCGGCCTTGCGCGCCAAGCAAGGCATGTGGACGCTGTACGGCGAGGGCGGCCAAGTGCTCAAGCGCGGGCACGAATTGCCCGGCGTTCTGTTTCCGCTGGAGCGGCGGATGCTGAAGGTGGTGACGGGTTAGGGGCGGGTGGTGCGCCGGACGCCGCCGCCCGCAGCTGAACGGGCAGGCGCTTGGCCATTCAGCCTCCGTGCAGGGCGCTTGCGTAAATTGGTGGTCATAACGAAGCAAGAGGACCGCCAGATGAAACCCGTAACGATCCTGCCCCTGTTTGGACTGGCCGCATTTGCGCTGATCCTGCCCACCGCTGCGTCAGCACAATCAAGCTGGTCGGTTTCGATCGGTTCGGGCTACGGCCAGCCTTATTATGGCAACGGCTATGGCAACCAATATGGCCGGCACGATTCGCAGCACGAAGACCTCGAAGACCAGCATGACGATGTCCACGATGATCTTGATGACGATCACGATCAGGCGCATCAGGAAGGGCTGTCGCGCAGGGGCCATTCCCGGTTGCACCGGGATTTGGGCAACGACCACCGCTATGAGCACCGCAATCTGAAGCGCAAACACAGCGGGAACCATCGCCGCAACGATCGGGATCGCCGCTACCGCAATTATAATTACAACGGCTCTTACGGCTATTGATCGTCTTTTGAAAAATCCCCCGAAAGCACAGCCTTCGGGGGATTTTTATCGCCAACCGCAAGCGGCCTTCAGGCCGCCGCCAGCACACCTTGCGGCAAGCGCGCCTGAATCTTGCCCGGCAGGTGCAGGATCAGCGCCGAGCGGATCGGGGTCCAGAACGCCGAGAGTGCGAGCAGCGCCGAGCCGATCACCAGCCCGGTCAGCGCCACGTTAAGCTCGACCATGCCAAATTCGCGGAACAGCCAGGTCAGCGCCAGCAGCACATAGGCCAAGGCCGAAACCAGCAACGCGCGCCGATCGACCGCCAGCGCGACCATGCCCATCAGCACATAGACTGCCAGCACCCCCAGCGCCGAGGCCGCGCCGATATTTTCGCCCCCGGTAATCCCGAGCCAGTGAAACAGCGGATGCGCAATCATCGGGGCGGCCAACAGGTGCAGCCAGAACGCCACATCGCTGCGGCGGGTTTCCCGCTTGGGATCGCTCATGTCCCAGCGCATCGCATAGGCAAACACCGCGATCCCGCAGATGAACACCAGTGGCAACAGCACTGGCTCGGGGTTGTAATCGATCTGCCCGCGCATGGTGACCGACAGGACCAGCGCGATCACCGTCGCAGCGATGCCCGCCGCGCCCGCGGCGACCGTGATCGGGACCATGAACCGCCGCCAATGCAGCCACGCGGCACCGGCTGCCAGCAACCCGATCCCGGCGGCGATCAAGGTCGCGACCTGCTCGGACAATTGCGGCTCGGTTTCCGCGAGATAATTGATCGGGATCGCCGCCACCGCGCCGACAAAAGCCAGCAGCAGCACGATCGAAGGCAGCGCCATGCGGCGTTGGCGGGTGAAGAATTCAGCCAGCAGCCAGGCGGCGCCGGCCACCAGGACACCGGCCACGCCGGGCGCCAGCACGCGCCCGATCCCGGCACAGGCGACCAGCAGCAGCACCGCCGCAATAGTCACGAAAATATCGTTGAAGCCGGTTATCAGCCGGAAGTGTTCTTCATCGGCGACGGGCGCGGTGCGCATGCCCGCCGCATGGGCGCGAAACGCCTCGGCCGCCTCGTGGCTCAAGGCGCCCGCGCCGACGGCGCTTTGCAGGTCTGCTTCGGAATACATGGATATCCTCCCCTGTGGAATGCAGGGCAAGGTGGCGTAAGTGTATTAGTATGTCAATACAGCGCAGCAAATGGCCGAAAGCCCCACCTCTTCACAGGCGCGGATGGGGGTGGTGAGGGCCGTGACGCAAGTTTCGTTGCGCAATTCGTTGCGCGCCGCATCGACCACCCCATGAACCCATCCGCATAAAGAGGAGGGGTAATGTTCAGCCCAGCCCACCGATCTTGGCCAGCGCAGCCATCACTGCACCCGACTGTTCGCTGCCCGATTGCGGCACAGTCTCACCGGTCCGGTCGATGATCGCGTCCCAGTTGGCGGCAATCCCTTCGGGGGTGCGTTCATCGGCGGGGAGAGCGATGCCCGGGGTCAGCGTGACATAAGCCGCATGATAAGCACCCGCGCCCGCGCCGCAGATCATGTTGGTCGGCGCGTCTTCACTGACCAGATAAAGCGCCATCGGGGCGACGTTTTCGGGCGAGAGCGCGTTGAACAGCGCCTCGGGCATGCCGAGGTCTTCGGTCATCCGGGTGCCAGCGACCGGGGCCAGCGTGTTGACCCGGATGTTGTACTTCGCGCCTTCGAGATGCAGCGTCTTGGTGAAGCCCGCGAGGCCCAGCTTGGCCGCGCCATAATTGGCCTGGCCGAAGTTGCCATACAGCCCGGTCGAGCTGGCGGTCATCAGGATCCGGCCATAATTCTGCTCGCGCATCAGGTCCCACACCGCCTTGGTGCAGTTAGCGCTGCCGTTGAGGTGCACGTCGACGACCAGTTTCCAGTCATCCATCGTCATCTTGGCGAAGCTCTTGTCGCGCAGGATCCCGGCGTTGTTGATCAGGATATGGACCCCGCCCCAGGCTTCCTTGGTCTTGGCGACCAGCTCTTCCATCTGCGCAAATTCGGTGACCGAGCCGCCGTTCGACATCGCCTCGCCGCCGGCTGCCTTGATTTCCTCGACCACCTTCAAGGCCGCGTCCGAATGCCCGGTGCCATCGCGCGATCCGCCCAGGTCGTTGACCACCACCTTGGCGCCGCGCTTGGCCAGCTCGAGCGCATAGGCCCGGCCCAGGCCGCCGCCGGCGCCAGTAACAATCGCGACGCGATCCTTGAACGAAATGGTCATGGGGAAATCTCCGCTGAAAATGGTTCATCCCCCGGCTTGATCATTGGGGGGAAGCGCGGCGCGGCATGGCATGGCGGGGCGGGGCTGGCAATACGCGGACGGGCGAGGGCGGCTTCCCTAGCGTCAGCGCGGTGCAGCCTTCACCCGCGCGGCAGCGACAACGGCAAAGCCAGCGGCGAATCGCGCCCGGTTAATCGTCGTCGTCGCCGTCTGGACCCGCGAGCAAGGTGTCATCGGCGAGGCTGCGTTCACGCATCTCGTCGATCATCGCGTCGATCGCGTCGAAATCGTCCTGCTCGTGCGCCGCTTCTTCGGCCAGCCACTCGGCGCGGATCCGTTCGTACACCGGATGCCCCGGCTTGATCGCAGCATAGTCGGCCCCTTGCGCATTCCACCGCGCCGAGCGGCGCTGGCTGAGGACAAAGCGGATGTGCCCGAAATTGTGCTTGCGGTACGTCCCGAGCAGCTTGCCCGCCGAGACGATCGGCAATTCCTCGCCGGCAATCGCCAGCTCGATCGCGCAGTCCTCCAGCCGGGCGATCCCCCGGTCCAGCGCC
>JANOTT010000012.1:0-19454 GCA_031416535.1 Novosphingobium sp.
CGGCTCCATCAAGGCGGCGTGGTATTCATAGAACGCGCGGCGCTTGGCATCCATCAAGGGATTGCCGGCCCAGGCTTCGGGGATCAGCATCATCACCGCGTGGGCCATAGAGTAGCCGCCCGCGATCAGCAGTTCGAGCGCATTGTCGAGGCAGGCGGTGTCCGACTGGCCATGCGGGATAATCGGCCACATCTTGTCCAGATCTGGCCCGAGCAGCTCGCTCTCCATCGTCCGGCGGCGCGCGGCCATCCAGTTGACGTTGCCGCGCACGGTGTTGATCTCGCCGTTGTGGGCGATCAGCCGGTATGGGTGCGCAAGCTTCCAACTGGGGAAGGTGTTGGTCGAGAACCGCTGGTGCACCAGCCCAAGCGCCGAGACGCAGGCCGGATCGGCCAGGTCACGGTAAAAATCGCCCACTTGCGTGGCGAGCAGCAGGCCCTTGTAAACGACGGTGCGGCTCGAAAAGCTCGGCATGTAAAGCTCGGTCAGTCCGGGCAGCCCGTGCTTGGCGGCGAGCGCGGAAAGCGGGTTCTGGGTCTGCTTGCGGATTGCCAGGATCTTGCGCTCGAACGCGTCCTGATCGGCGCAGTTTTGGCCGCGCGCGATAAAGCACTGGCGAATCACCGGCATCTGTTCGAGCACGGTCTTGCCAAGGCCGCCCGCATTGATCGGGACATCGCGCCAGCCGATCAGCCGCTGGCCCTCCTTGGCGATGAATTTCTCGAAAGTGCCGATCACGAAATCGCGCGCGGCTTCGTCCTGCGGCAGGAAGCACATCGCCACCGCATAGTCGCCCTCGGGGGGCAGCTTCATCCCCTCGGCCTCGGCCCAGCCGCGATAAAGCGCGTCGGGAATCTGGATCAGGATGCCCGCGCCGTCGCCCAGCAGCGGATCCGCCCCGACCGCTCCGCGATGATCGAGATTGTGCAGGATCTGCAGCGCCTGGCTGATGATGGCATGGGTTTTGATGCCCTTAATATGGGCAACAAAACCCACCCCGCACGAGTCGTGCTCGTTGCCCGGATCATAAAGCCCTTGCGGCTGCGGATATGCCATCGCTCAACTCGTCCTGTCGTCAGCCAGATCCACGATTCGCGCGCGCGGACGCACAAATCGCGGATTTCTGGCAATTATGCGCAACAACCCTTGCCGCACAAAGCCGCGATTATTGCGCAGAGCTTTCCCATGACGACAGGAAGCTGTTTTTGCAACTGCGAAACAGGCCGGTAAACCCGGGTCCGCGCCCAGCCGCGCGGTGAAGCGGATTTCAGATCGTGGAGGGCGCGGGCAAACGCGGCGATCAGGCCGCGCCGCTCATCCGCTGCAAATTATTCAGCGCCGTGCGCAGCGCCTGAGCGGCTTCGATCGGATCCACCGTTGCGGCCGCCGAATTGGCGGCAATTGGCTGGCCATGCCCGGCCGAGGCGGGGGCATCGAAACGGCGGAAACCGTTGTCTTCGCTGGTTGCTGGCGCGGCTGTAACAAGCGGCGCGATGTGCGGTGCTTGGCCGGGGAAAATCACCACCGGTTCGGTCGCCTCGTACGCTTCTGCGGCGGGCTCGTCGATCCGCACGAAGGCTGGCCGCAGCGGCGCCAGCCCGAGCAGCGAGGCGTAGGGATTATCGGCGCTGTCAGCGGTCTGGCGCTCGTCGTCAGCCGGTTCGTCATCGTGTTGCGCCGCAGCGGGCTGGACCATGACCGGCGCCATCGGGGTGGAAAACTCTGCCGACGGAGCTACGGGCGCCGGGGTGGCGAAATGGCGCGGCGGCAGCAGGCTGGAGTCAGATGGCGCATCGTCTTCAAGAAAAGCGTCGAGCGCCAGCGGGCGCATGGCAGCGGGCATGGCGCGCGGCGCCGCGAAGTCGGTTTGAGCGGGAGCTGGCGCGGGCGCGGCAGCGGTAAACTGCGCCAGCACAGGCGCAGCTGCTGGTTCGGCAGCGGCTGGCGGCACGAACGCGGCCGGGATAGCGGGCAGTGCCGTTGCGGGAATTGCAGGCGCTGGCGCTGCTTGCACCGTATCTTTGGCTGGGCCGGCGACAGCGGGAGCGAGCGGCGGCTGCGCCAGCGCCCGGCGGCGGCGCATCGCTTCGGCCAATCGCGCAGTCAGATCGGTCATCCCCAGCGCGGCCGGGCTTGGCAGTGGCTCAACCGATGTGGCGACCGGTGCAGCGGCAATTTCAGTCGTGACAACGGCGGGTTCGGGCGCGGTGCGGGCAAACAGCGGGCTAGGCTCGGGGGTATCGAAGACCGAGTTCTGGGAGCCTGCCGCTATGACTATTTTCTGCGCAAGATCATCGCTCTCGGCGATCACTCCGAAGATCTGCCGCAGCGCTTCGGCCTGCGGCGGCGGCGGGGCCATGCCGAACACCTGACGGCCGTCGTGGTGCGCGGCTTGGGCCGGCACCGGTGCAATTCCTACCGATGGCAGCGAATTCATTTTCGCCGGATCGGCGGGGGGCAATTGTGCTGGTGCGCCCGGCGCACCCTGCGACCAGTCGAGCGCGGCGGTGGCCAAGGTCGATGCAGCGTGCAGCTGAGCTGGAGCGGGCTGCAGCGAAGAATCGGCGGGCAGCACCAGTGCCGCCAGCTCGAGCGGTTGGATTACAGCGCCGCCCGGCAGCGGGGCGTGGTCGTGCGGCACAAAATGTTGTTCTTCGTGGATGATCGCCAGCGCGCGGCGGCGGTTGGCGAGCATGCCGGGGCCAGAAGCCGGCGCCCGGTCATCGGCGACCGCGGGTGCGCCGCCCAGTTCTTCGTGCGCCGAGATGGGACGGCGGGCCGGGGCATCGGGATGGGCATCGCGCGCGCGAACCCGCGGCGATTGGGCCGTCAGATCCTTGGCGCCGCGCTTGCGTTCGTACACTTCGGGTTCGGGCTGGGTCAGACGGTGGGTCAGCATGATGCCCAGCATTGCGCCCAGCGCGGCCATCACCAGCGCGAGCAAAATTCGCGCGGTGACGCCCAGCGGCGGTGCGGCGGCCGGAATAAACAGGTCGATCTGGCTGTTGAGCACCAGGGCTTCGAGCAGCGCGGGCCGCACCGCCAGACTGCCAAGCCCGAACAGCGCGCCGAACCACAGCGCCACCACTGCCGGGAATAGCGGGTTGCTGGTGATCGGTTTGGCTTTGGCCGGCTTGCGTTTCTGGTTAGCCACGTCGCGCAGAACCCCTGTTAACTATCGTGCGAACCCGCGTATCGCCGCTGTCAGACAGCAGCTGGAACGCGGCTTTGCACCGCCGGGGCTAACAGGACTTGGTAAACAACGTGATAACGATGAACGTTGTGCGCCCAGTCATGGCTGGTGCGAACGTGCGCGAAACCGGCCTGGCGCAGGGCATCCCAGCCCGCCCGGTCGGCCAGCAGATCGGCCAGTGCAGCAGCGCAGGCGGCGGGATCGTCGGGCGCAAACAAGGTACCGGTCTGGCCGTGGGTCATCAGTTCGCGGTGCCCGCCAACGTCCGAGGCCGCGATCAGCTTGCCCTGCGCCATTGCTTCGAGCGGCTTCAAGGGCGTGACCAGGTCGGTCAGCCGGCTGCGTTTGCGCGGATAAGCCATCACGTCCATCAGCGCGTAATAGCGCTCAACTTCGCTGTGCGGCACGCGCCCGGCAAAGCAGATTGCGGCCGCCGCCGGGCTGGCCTCGGCCTGAGCTTTGAGCGCATTCTCTAGCGGTCCGCCGCCGACTAGCAACAATTTGGCTGCAGGGACGCGCGCGATCAGCGCGGGCATCGCGGCGATCAGGTCGTCAAGGCCCTCGTAATCATAGAAGCTGCCGATGAACCCGATCACCGGGCCGGTGTCCAGGCCAAGCTGCGCAGCCAGTTCCGGATCGGGGGCGGCGGCTGCGCCGAACAGCGCCAGGTCAACCCCGTTGGGACTGAGCGTGATCTTGGCGGGAGCGGTGCCGCGCGCGACCAGATCGTCTTTCAGCCCCTGGCAGATCGTCACCACCGCATCGGCGCCGGCGACCACGTTGTTTTCCAGTGCGCGGGTCAACCGGTACTTGATATTGCCTGCGCTTCCGGTGCCGTTGGCGACCGCCGCGTCTTCCCAGAAGGCGCGGATTTCGTAAACCAGCGGCAGCCCCAGCCGCCTTGCCGCGATCAGCGCGGCCTTGCCGCACAGCGCGGGCGAGTGCGCGTGGAGCAGATCGGGCCGCCAGTCCTGCGCCAGCGCGACGATGGCATCGGCCAGAAAATTGATCTCGCGCCATTCGCGCAGACCAACTGGGCCGGTGGCTTGGCCGCGGGTGCGATGGAACATGATACCGTCGAATTCCTCGCAGTCTGGGCCATCGGCGAAGTGGCGCAGCCCGGTAATCCCGCGCACTTCCAGCCCCCCCGCCTGCTGCGCCTTGAGGATCGCGCGGGTGCGAAAGGTATAGCCGCTGTGCAACGGCAAAGAATGGTCAAGGACGTGCAGAACGCGGTTCATCGGCGGTTCTACTAAGCCAAGACTGCTTAACGGCGCGTCAACTCCGCTGGGCTAAGGGGGCAGACGATGATCGACTTTTTCGCCCTGGCACTGTCGCACGGCCTGCTCGCGCTGGCCTGCTGGCGCATTCTGCGGCGCGGCGATCTTGATGCCGAGAGCACTGCCAGTCCGGCCGATCCGTCTGCCGACCAAGCGCCCGCCAAGCCCAAACCGGGGCTGCGCACCCATGCTTGATCTGGCGATCACCGGGTTTACGCTGGCGCTGCTCGTGCTCGGCTTTCGCCGTCCGTTCATCTGGGTACTGGCCTACCTCTACATCGACATCCTTTCGCCGCAGAAAATCTCGTACCACCTGCTGGCTTCGCTGCCAATTTCGCTGATCGCATTTGTGCTGGCGTTCGGCGGCTGGCTGCTGGTCGATCCCAAGCGCGACAGCCGCTTCACGCTGCGTCAGGGACTGATCGCGGTGCTGCTGGTCTATTGCGGGATGACCACGCTGAGCGCCGATTTTCCGGATCAGGCGTTGGCCAAATGGTCGTGGGTGTGGAAGGCGCTGGTGTTCGCGATTTTCCTCCCGCTGACGCTGCGCACGCGGCTGCGGATCGAGGCGGCGGCGCTGGTGATGGTGCTGGCTGTGAGCGCGATCATCATCGATGGCGGGATCAAGACCGTGGCCGGCGGCGGCGGCTACGGCGAACTGCACCTGTTCATCAACGACAATACCGGACTTTACGAAGGCTCGATCATCTCGACCGTGGCGATCGCGGTGATCCCGCTAATCGTGTGGCTGATGCAGCACGGCACGATTTTTCCGCCCGACTGGCGCGTCAAAACGTTCGCGCTGGCGCTGATCTTCGCCAGCGCACTGATGCCGGTTGGCACGCAGGCGCGCACCGGGTTGCTGTGCCTGGGCCTGCTCGCGGTATTGGCGCTGCGCAATGTAAAGCGCCGCGCGGTGTACATCGCCGCCATGGCGGTGCTGGCGCTGATTGCGCTGCCGCTGCTGCCCGAAAGCTTTACCAAGCGGATGGGCACGATCGAGAATCACCAGTCCGATCAAAGCGCGGCCACGCGGGTGGCGGTGTGGGGCTGGACGCTCGACTATGTGCAGAATCATCCGCTGGGCGGCGGGTTCGAGGCCTATCGCAGCAACCGCGTCCACGTCGAGCTCAAGGGCCAGACGGGCGATGGCAATAACGTCTCGGTCGAGACCAGGAACGCCTTCGACAAGGCCCGCGCCTACCATTCGAGCTATTTCGAGATGCTCGGCGAGCAGGGCTGGCCCGGCTTGTTCCTGTGGCTGTGGCTGATGCTGTCGGGGCTGTGGCAGATGGAACGGATCCGCCATCGCTGGAAAAATCGCACCGGCCCGGGCGAGACGTGGCAGGCTCCGCTCGCCAATGCACTGCAGCAGTCCTTGCTGGTTTACATGGCCGGATCGTTGTTCGTGGGAATCGCGTTCCAGCCATTCTGTTACATGTTGATAGGGCTGCAATGCGGGCTGTGGAGCTATCTCAAGCGAATCGAAGCCGCCGCGCCGCGCGCCGCGCCGGTCTCGCGCCAACTCAGCGTTCCGCATGCCGTAGCGGCACCATAGCGTGCATTGCACTGGCGCGCGGCTTGCGCCATGACACCACCTTTCCGCACATAAGGAGAGGCCCCATGACCCCGCAAGAACTTGCCGCCAAGACCGGCGAAGTAATCGGCGTTTCGGACTGGTTCGACGTGACCCAGGAACGCATCAACAAATTTGCCGAAGCGACCGGCGATTTCCAGTTCATCCCTCTCGATGCCGAGAAAGCCAAGCTGACCCCGTTCGGCGGAACCATCGCGCACGGTTTCCTCACTTTGTCGCTGCTGCCGGTGCTCGGCGGCATGACCGAGGGCGCGCGGATCGACAACGTCAAAATGGGCGTCAACTATGGCGGCAACAAGACCCGCTTCATCTCGCCGGTGCGGTCGGGCAAGCGCGTGCGCAGCCACACCAAGCTGGTCGAACTGATCGAGAAGCGCCCCGGCCAATGGCAGCAGACCAACGAAGTGACGATCGAGATCGAGGGCGAGGACAAGCCCGCGCTGATCACCGAGTGGATCACCCAGTTTTTCGTTTGACCATCTGCTCCCCGGGCTCGGCTCGAACTCACTAAACCAAGGAATACATCATGCGTGACGCAGTCATCGTTTCCGCCGCCCGCACCCCGATCGGCCGGGCCTATCGCGGCGCTTTCAACGCTACTCCGGGCGCTTCGCTCGGCGCGCTGTCGCTTGCCGAAGCGGTCGCCCGCGCCGGGATCGAAGGCGCCGAGGTTGACGACGTGGTGTGGGGCGCGGCGCTTCAGCAAGGGTCGCAAGGCGGCAACATCGCCCGCCAGGTCGCGCTCAAGGCTGGCCTGCCGGTCACCGTATCGGGGATGAGCATGGACCGGCAATGCTCGTCCGGCCTGATGAGCATTGCCACGGCATCCAAGCAGGTGGTGATCGACCGGATGGATGTGGTTGCCGCTGGCGGACAGGATTCGATCAGCATGGTGCAGACCAAGGAAATGCGGGTCGCTGCCGATCCGTCGCTGATGGCGATGCACAAGTCGATCTACATGCCGATGCTGCAGACCGCCGAAATAGTCGGCAAGCGCTATGGCATCAGCCGCGACGCTTGCGACGAATATGCCTATCAGTCGCAGATGCGCACCGCCGCCGCGCAGGCTGCCGGCAAGTTCGACGCCGAAATTGTCGCTTGCAGCACCACGATGGGTGTCGCCAACAAGGAAACCGGCGAGATCACGATGAAAGACGTGACCTTGACCAAGGACGAAGGCAACCGGCCTGAAACGACGCTCGAAGGGTTGAACAGCCTGAAGTCAGTGCTGCCCGATGGGATTATCACCGCGGGCAATGCCAGCCAGTTGTCCGACGGTTCAGCCGCCGTGGTGATCATGGAAGCCGCGCTCGCCGCCAAGAAGGGGCTGACCCCGCTGGGCCGCTACCTGGGCATGGCTGCGGCCGGGACCGAGCCCGACGAAATGGGCATCGGGCCGGTGTTCGCCGTGCCCAAACTGCTCGGCCGCTTTGGGCTCTCGGTCGATGACATCGGGCTGTGGGAGCTCAACGAAGCCTTCGCGGTGCAGGTGCTCTATTGCCGCGATACGCTGGGCATTCCCGATGAACTGCTCAACGTCAACGGCGGCTCGATCTCGATCGGCCACCCTTACGGCATGACCGGCGCGCGCTGCACGATCCACGCGCTGATCGAAGGCAAGCGCCGCGGCGCCAAGCACGTGGTCGTGACCATGTGCGTGGGCGGCGGCATGGGCGCAGCGGGACTGTTCGAAGTCCTCTGATGCGCCTGTCGGCACCGCGCATCGCCCCGGTCGAGCTTGACCGGCTGGACGATGATCAGCGCGCGGCCCTGGAACCATTTCTGGTCCAGGGCCGGGTGCTCAACATCTTCCGCACGATGGCGCGGATGCCGCGAGCGCTGACCGCGTTCCTGGCCTGGGGCAGCTATGTCCTGTCGCGCCGCAACAGCCTGCCTGCGCGCGAACGTGAGTTGGCCATCCTGCGCACCGGCTACCTGTGCGGCGCGGGTTATGAATGGACCCAGCATGTCTCGATCGGCCGCGATGGCGGGCTCAGCGATGCCGAGATCGAGCGGATCAAGGCCGGGCCGGACGCGCCCGACTGGTCGCCGCTCGACCGCGCGATCCTGCGCGCGAGCGACGAACTGGTGTCCGATCACTTCATTACCACCGCCACGTGGGACGCGCTCAGCGAACTGGGCGATACCGGCCGTGCCAATCTGGTTTTCACTGTCGGCCAGTACACGCAGGTTTCGATGATCCTCAATTCGTTCGGGGTGCAGCTCGATCCGGGGCAAGAGCTGGACCCCGCGCTCGACCGGCGCTGAGCCGCGCCATCAAGCAAAGCTGACGCTCGCTTGCCGCGCCGCGATGCACGGTGCATGTTGCTCCTCCGGCGCACTGGGGAGAGCGGCTGATGACCGAACATCTTGGCATAATTGAGATTCTGGGCGTGGCCGGCAGCGTCAGTCTGCTGGCGGGCTGGCGGCTTTACCTGTGCGTGCTGGCGACCGGGCTGGCGATGCAGTTCGGGGCCTTGCCGCTGCCCGAACATCTGGCATCGCTGCGGGTGCTGGCCAGCCCGTGGGTAATGGGCGCGGCTGGCGCAGCAGCGCTGATGGAATTCTTTGCCGACAAAGTCGCCTGGCTCGACAGTCTGTGGGACACCGTCCACACGCTGATTCGCCCGATCGGCGGCGCGTTGCTATCCTTGGCGGTGGTCGATCCGTCCGATCCCGCAACCCAGGCAATTGCCTTCATGCTGGGCGGCGGGGCCTCGCTCCTGGCGCACAGCGGCAAAGCCGGCGCGCGCGCGGTGGTCAATGCCAGTCCCGAACCGTTCAGCAATGTGGTGGTGTCCACCGCCGAGGACGTGGCGGCCAGCGGGCTGTTGTATGTGGCCTATGCTCACCCGGCGCTGGCCGGCGGGGTGGCGCTGGGCCTGCTCGTGCTGGCGATCGTCCTGCTGATGATGACGCGGCGGGTGCTCAGGCAGCTGTGGAGCCGCTCGCAGCCATGGGCCGTGCCCCGCGATACGCCAGTGCCGCGCGACTCGCCGGGCAAGCTCCCGCCGGGCTAAGCGTCAGGCCACGTCCTTCAACTGCGCGCGCTCGAACCGGGCAATCCACTCCTCGACCAGGGGCGCGATCTGGTCGCGCCATTTGCTGCCGTTGAAGATGCCGTAATGTCCCACCTCGGGCACAAGGAAATAGTGCTTGCGCGTGGCGGCCAGCCCGGTGGCGAGGGTCAGCGCGGCTTTGGTCTGGCCGATCCCCGAAATATCGTCGCGCTCGCCTTCGATCGCCAGCAAGGCGGTGTCACGAATCCTGGTCAGATCAACCAGTTTGCCGCGGTGCATGAAGGTGCCATTGGGCAGCGAGTGTTTCTGGAACACCTGTTCGACGGTTTGCAGGTAATAGGCTGCGTTAAGGTCGCAGACCGCGCGGTACTCGTCATAGAACGCCTTGCCCGCATCGGCGCTTTCGCCGTCGCCCGCGACCAGATGCTTGAACATGTGGTAGTGGCTTTGCATGTGATTGCCCAGGTTCATGCTCATGAACCCGGCGAGCTGCAGAAAGCCCGGATAGACCTTGCGGCCGGCCCCCGGATATTGCAGCGGCACGGTGGCGATCACGCTGTGGCGGAACCATTCGATCGGGCGCTGCATCGCCAGATCGTTGACTGAAGTGGGCGCTTCGCGGGTGTCGATCGGTCCCCCCATCATGGTCAGCGTAGCGGGCCGGCAGGGGTGTTTGTCGGCGGCCATGATCGCGGTGACCGCAAGCGCGGGGACCGATGGCTGGCATACCGCGAGCATATGGGCACCGGCCCCGAGGTGTTCGAGATAGCCGGTCAGGTAATCGATATAGTCATCGAGATCGAACTCGCCCGCGCTCAGCGGGACCATCTTGGCGTCGGCCCAGTCGGTCACATAGACTTCGCAGCGCTCGATCATCCGCGCCACCGTGCCGCGCAGCAACGTGGCGAAATGCCCGCTCATCGGCGCCACGATCAGCAGCCGCGGCGCATCCTTGGGCAGCCCCGCATGGGTGAAGCGCAGCAGGTTGCCAAATGGTTTGTGCAGCACGATCGCTTCGGTGACCGGATAGTTGTGTCCATCCACCATCACGCTTTCGATGTCGAACGACGGCTTGCCGTACGGCGCGCTGGCATGCGCAAACACTTCGAGCGCCGAGGCCATCACCGGACCCACCCCCGAATAGCCGAACGGCAGCGCCGGATTGTTCAGCCATTGCGCCCCGACCGAGGCCCAGGTGCTGGCGGCATTAAGCCACGAGCGCTGCATTTCGTATGCGGTGTAAAGCACGGCCCGGTTACTCCTGCGCTTCGGCCATGAACGCCCGTTGCCAGATCAACGTGGTCGCTGCCGATCCATTGTGCAATGCACAAAATGATGCAGCGCACAACGGCTGCGCGATTGCCACTTAGCCGCTTACGCTGCGCCGCAGGTGTGCTAGGGGCCTTGCCATGACCTCCGCCCCCATTGGCGCCGCTAGCGAAACTGCGCCTCGGCTGGCCCCAGACGCCGATCTTGCAGTCGCTCCTGCAGCCGCCGTCAAAGCCGCCGCCAAACCTGCCCGGAACCTTGGCCCGCTGCGGATGATCGCGCGCGAAACCGCCAAATATCCGCGTCAAATGGCGTTTGCGCTGGTGGCGCTGACGATCAGCGCCGCCGCGACGCTGGCAATTCCCGCCGGGTTTCACCTGATCATTGACAAGGGCTTTGCCAAAGGCGGCGATCCGGCCGAGATCGGGCGCTGGTTCCGCTATCTGCTACTGATCGTGGTGGTGCTGGGGCTGGGCACTGCGGTGCGGTTTTATTTTGTGTCGTGGCTGGGCGAGCGGGTCGTCGCTGACATTCGCTTCAAGGTGCAGAACAACCTGATGCGGCTGTCACCCGCCTTTTTCGAGGAAAACAGCCCCAGCGAGATCAGCTCGCGGATGACCTCGGACACCACCTTGATCGAGCAGGTGGTCGGCACCACGGTCTCGGTGGCGCTGCGCAATTTGATCATGGGGATCGGCGGGATCATTCGGCTGTTCATGCTCGCCCCCAAGCTGACCGGCGCGCTGCTGCTGGGAATTTTGCTGGTGGTGCTGCCGCTGACCTATTTCGGGCGGCGGCTGCGCAATGTCTCGCGCACCAGCCAGGACCGGGTGGCCGATATCGGTACGCTGGTGTCCGAAGTGCTCGGCGGGATGCGGGTGGTCCAGGCGTTCAACCAGGAGGCGCGCGAGCTTGACCGGTTCGGCACCGCGGTCGAGGCGACCTTTGTCATCGCGCGGCGGCGGATCCTGCTGCGCGCGATCATGACCGCGACCGCGATTGTCGCAATTTTCAGCTCGATCGTGCTGCTGGTGTGGGAAGGCGCGCTGCAAGTGGCGCAGGGTGCGATCTCGGGCGGGACGATCTTCGAAATGGTTGTGACCAGCGGGATTGTCGCCGGCTCGTTCGGCGCCCTGACCGAAGTTTACGGCGATCTGCTGCGCGGCGCGGGTGCGGCCGGGCGGCTTAACGAACTGCTCAACGAAAAGCCCACAATCGCCCCGCCGGCGCGGCCCTTGGCGCTGCCCAGCCCGGCGCGCGGCAAACTGGCGTTCGAAGGGGTGACCTTCCGCTACCCGACCCGGCTCGAAGTGGCGGCGCTGGCCGATTTTTCGTTGACGGTGGAACCGGGCGAGACCGTGGCGATCGTCGGGCCGTCGGGCGCGGGCAAATCGACGCTGTTCCAGCTGGCCGAGCGGTTTTACGATCCGCAGGCCGGGACCATAAAATTGGACGGGGTGCCGCTGACGTCGGTCGATCCCGCCGATGTGCGCCGCCGGATGGCTTTGGTGCCGCAGGAAGGCCAGCTGTTCGCCGCCAGCGCGCGCGATAACCTGCGCTATGGCAATTGGTCTGCCAGCGATGCGCAGATCTGGGATGCGGCGCGCGCCGCCAATGCCGAGGCGTTCCTGCGCGCGCTGCCCGATGGGCTCGACACGTATCTTGGCGAAGGCGGCGCGCGGCTCTCGGGCGGGCAACGCCAGCGGGTTGCGATTGCCCGCGCGGTGCTGCGCGAGGCGCCGATCCTGCTGCTCGACGAGGCGACCAGCGCGCTCGATGCCGAAAGCGAACGGCTGGTCCAGGACGCGCTCGAAAAATTGATGCAGGGGCGCACCACGCTGGTCATCGCGCACCGGCTGGCAACCGTGCGCGCGGCGGACCGGATCGTGGTGCTCGACCACGGCCGCATGACCGAGAGCGGCACGCATGACCAGCTGACCAAGGCGGGCGGGCTGTATGCCCGGCTGGCCGCATTGCAATTCGACGATGCGGCCTTTGCAGCGCAAGTAGCGAAATAATGGACCTGCTGCTGACGGCGGTCTTGCTTGGCATTGTCGAGGGACTGACAGAATTTATTCCGGTTTCCTCAACCGGGCACCTGATCCTTGCCTCCGAGCTGTTCGGTTACGATGCCCGGACCTGGGCGGTGTTCAACGTCGTGATCCAGCTTGGCGCGATCCTGGCGGTGGTGGTGCAGTACTGGCGCACCTTCTGGGCAGTGGGCATGGGGCTGCTGCGGCTCGAGGCGCTGTCCTTGCGCTTTGTGCTCAACCTGCTGGTCGCGTTTATCCCGGCGGCGGTGGTCGGGTTTTTGTTCAAGCGCCAGATCGACACGATGCTGGGCAATCCCCAGATCGTCGCCTGGGCGCTGATCGGCGGCGGTGTGGCGATCCTGGCGGTCGAGCGGTGGTCGAAGCAAGGCGAGTATCAGGGGTTGGGGCAATTGCCGCTGCGGCAGGCATTCGGGGTCGGTCTGCTGCAATGTCTCGCGATGATCCCCGGAGTGAGCCGTTCGGGCGCGACAATTATGGGCGCACTGGCGATGGGGATCGAGCGGCGCACGGCAGCCGAGTTCAGTTTCTTTCTTGCCATCCCGACCATGCTTGGCGCCTCGACGCTCGAACTGTGGCAGAACCGCGTGGAGTTGGCCGCAGGCACCGGGCCGATTGGCTGGAGCCACATTGCGGTGGGCTTTGCCGTCTCGTTCGTGGTCGCGCTGGCGGTGATCAGGGTGTTCGTCGCCTATGTCAGCCGCGCGGGCTTTACCCCGTTCGCGCTGTACCGGATCGTGGCCGGGATCGCGGCGTTGTGGTTCCTCACGTACTGAACGCAACCCGGTCAAGTGCTGGAACCAATTCCAAATTGGCGCATTGTATTCAAGCCGAACCACTCAGGGCCGGTGCGTGTTGCTGCGCAATAACAGCACACCATCAACCGACGGGGATTATTCTCATGAAGTCCATTTTCAAGACCGCCATTCTCGCCTCGACCCTCGCGCTGGGTCTGGCTGCATGTGACAGCAAGAAGGAAGACGCCAACGAAGCTATGGCTAATGCCGTACGCGAATCGGGTGAAGCTACTGCCGCCGGGATCGATGCGCAGGCCGCTTCGGGCGACGCAATGGGTGCTCCGGCAGCCAACGTCGATGCCATGCAGAACAAGGCTGAAGGCGTGCGTGACGCTGCTGACTCAAAGGCCGACAAGATGGAAGACGCGGCTGACAAGAAAGACGCGACTCCGGAATAATCGGACAACTGCTTGAACGGCGAGAGGCCGGTGGTCCCTGCGGGGGCCACCGGCCTTTTGTTTGGGCATCAGATATTTGAGGGTCAGACCGGCTTGGCCCCGCTGCCACGCCCACCGCGCAGGGCATATTCCTGGCTGCCCCGGTGCAGCACGTCATCGATGTCGATGACCGCGCTGTTGGCATAGGTAAACCCGGGGCTGAGCGAGCGGTAGAGCCGGTCAAAATCGCGATCGACGGTATCGTGATACAATTGCTCGAAGCTCTCGATCACGAAGTAGGTCGGCTGCAGATCGTCGATCACATAATCGGTGCGCATCACCCGGTCGACGTTGAGCATGATCCGGTTGGGGCTCTGAGCCTCCAGGCTATAGACCGCTTCGGTCGGGCCGGAGAGGATTCCTGCGCCATAGACCCGCAGGCCCCCGCTCTCATTGGCGGATTCCTGAATCAGCCCGAATTCCACTGTGTACCAGTAGAGCGCGCCCAAGGACTTCAACCGGTTGTGGCGCATCGCCTTCCACCCGGCGCGGCCATATTCCTGCATATAATCGGCATAGACCGGATCGGCCAGCATCGGCACATGGCCGAACACGTCGTGAAACACATCGGGCTCACGGATGTAATCGAACTCCGCGCGGCTGCGGATGAAATTGCCCGCCGGGAAGCGTCGGTTGGCCAGGTGCCAGAAGAACACGTGATCGGGGATCAACATCGGCACCGGCACCACGCTCCACCCGGTTAGCGCGCCCAGTTCCTCGCTCAGCCGATCGAACTGCGGGATCCCGCCGCGCGCCAGGTCGAGCCGCCCCAGCCCGGCCAGAAAGGCGCTGGCGGCGCGGCCCGGGAGGACCTCCATCTGCCGCGCATACAGTTCGTCCCACACCGCGTGCTCATCAACCGTATAACTGCGCTGCGCCGGTTCGAGCCAGTCCTCGCCAACCTGCGGCGGCCGCTGCAATGGCGCGGCAAATACCCCGTGGCCGATATCCGGCAGGCGCGAAAAATCGTGCGCGGCAAGAATGGTACTGTCAGACATGGTTTCACTTGGAACAATATCATTGCGGGACACGTGCGGCAATGGCGCAGCTTGCATAGCACACGGCGGCGGCGCACAATATGGCACGAGGCAAGGATGCGACGATGAAACGGCTCAAGAAATCCAAGTTCGAGACGCTGTACGCCCCGCTCGAGAGAGAGCTGGTGGCGATGGCGCGCTGGGTTGCAAAAACCGGCGCGCGGGTGGTGGTGCTGTTCGAAGGGCGCGACACGGCGGGCAAGGGCGGTGCGATCCGGGCGCTCGCCGGGCCGCTTAACCCGCGCCAGTGCCGGATCGTCGCTCTGCCCAAGCCGACCGACTTCGAACAGGGCCAGTGGTATTTCCAGCGCTACATGGATCATTTGCCGGGCGCGGGCGAAGTCGTGCTGTTCGACCGCAGCTGGTACAATCGCGCCGGGGTCGAAAAGGTCATGGGGTTCGCCAGCCCCGAACAGGTCGCGGCCTTTCTGAAAGCCGCGCCGGCGCTGGAAAAACAGCTGGCCGACGACGGGATACTGCTGTTCAAATACTGGCTGACCAGCGATCAGGCGCAGCAGGAAGAACGCTTTAAGGAACGGCTCGACGATCCGCTCAAGCGCTGGAAACTATCGCCGATCGATGCTGCCGCCCGCCACAAGTATGATGAATATACCGCTGCGCGCGAGGCTATGCTGACCGCCACGCACACCAAGGCGGCACCGTGGACGCTGGTCGATTTCAACGATCAGCGCCGCGGACGGCTGACGCTGATCCGCGATCTGCTTAATCGGCTGCCCGATACCGCAGTGCCGCCCGAAGACTTCGATTTTCCGCCGCTGGGCCATGAACCCTCGGTCGAGCAATTTGCTCAGCTCAAACCGATCGCTGCGTACCAAGCCCCGAAGATGTCCAAGGGCAAGCAGGCTGACCAGGTCGATGAGGTTGACCCCAAGCCGAAAACCCCGCCGCGCGCTTGACTTTGGCCCCCTTCTGCCGCAATGGCGCGGTCATTGAGGGGCGGCAGCACATGCCGCCTTGCCCATTTTTGCACGGCTTTCGGGCCGAATCGGAAAGCTACAGGAATACGCCATGGCGAAGCCCGCAACCGTCAAGATCCGGCTGGTATCCACCGCCGACACCGGTTTCTTTTATGTGACCAAGAAGAACCCGCGCAATACGACCGAGAAGATGACCTTCCGTAAATATGACCCGGTGGTGCGCAAGCATGTCGAGTTCAAGGAAGCCAAGATCAAGTAAGGGTCTTGGTCCGGTACGCTTTTCGCCACCGCGAAAAGCTGGTTGTTTCAAACCATCAAGGTTCATTGCGAGTTCAAGCTGCTACAGCTAGCAGGGCGCGCATGAACACGCTGAACCCCCTTCGATCGCTTGCAGGTGCCGCCATCTCGGCGGCGCTTGTCGTTTCCGCTCCGGCACTGGTGGCATGGCCCAGCGCTGCAGCCGCGCAAACGCAGAACGCCGATCTGACCAGCGCGATTACCGCGCTTCGCGCGATCGGCACGATGCGCGCCGAATTCGTCCAGGCCGATCCGCGCGGCAACCGGGTCAAGGGCGTGTTGACACTCAAACGCCCGGGGCGGATTCGCTTCCAATACGAAAAAGGCGTGCCGATGCTGATTGTCTCGGATGGCAGCGCGTTGACCTTCATCGACTATCAGGTACGCCAGGTGCAACGCTGGCCGATCAAGAACAGCCCGCTGGGCGCGCTGCTTAATCCCAACCGTGATGTGATGCAGTATGGGCGGCTGGTCCCCTCGGGCAACGCGAACGTTGTCAGCATTGAAGTGCGCGACAAAAAGCATCCCGAATACGGCGTGATCACCATGGTCTTCGTCCGCAAGCCGGGCGCCCCGGGCGGGCTCGAACTGTCGAGCTGGGCTACGCTTGATGCGCAGAACACCCGCACGATCGTGACGTTGACGAATCAGCAGTACGGCATGGCGGTGGCGGACAGCACCTTCCGCTTCAATGATCCGCGCGGCGCTACTCGTCGATAGCGAGAGGCAACTGGTCGCGGGCCGTGCGCGAGATGCGACAATTCGCGACAAGGCTGACGCGATTGTTCATGGCCCGGCAAGGGAAATGGCCCTAAACCAGTCTTCGACAGCGCGGCTTGAGGCGGGTTTCCCCCCTGTTGCCCCAACCTCTAACGGGCTGCTCTGTCGAGCGTGACGAACGCACAAAGGAACCCTCGGTCCAAATGCCCCCGGACCGAGGGTTTTTTGCGCCTTGGGCCGCGCGATCTGCCCTAAAGCCCCCGCTTGTTCACAGGAGGGGGTTAGAGGTGGTAAGCGGTTCAGCGCAACGCTTGCCGCACCGGCGCTCGCCACCTAAAGCCCGTCCATGATTTCAATCGCCACCTGGAACATCAATTCGGTGCGCTTGCGGATGGGGCAGGTTGCACGGTTTCTGACCGAGCAGCAGCCCGACGTGTTGTGCCTGCAAGAGATCAAGACGGTTGCGGAGCTGTTCCCGCACCAGGCCTTTGAAGATCTTGGCTACACGCACCGCGCGGTGCACGGGCAGAAGGGCTATCACGGGGTGGCGACGGTCAGCCGGATCCCGTTGCGCGAGTTTTCGCGGCATGATTGGCAGGCCAATGGCGAGGCGCGGCATGTCGGGGTCGAGCTGCTGGGGGCGGGGCAGGGGCTGGTGCTCGAAAATGTCTACATTCCAGCCGGCGGCGATGTGGCGGACCGAGCGGTTAACGCCAAATTCGGCCAGAAGCTCGATTTTTTCGAACGGATGACGCGCTGGGCCGAGGCGCTCGATCGGCCCACGCTGCTGCTGGGCGATTTCAACGTCGCGCCGCTCGATTGCGATGTTTACGATCACAAGGCGCTACTTAAGGTGGTCAGCCACACCCCGCACGAGGTCGAGACGCTGCAGCGGCTGAGCGATGCGCACGGCTGGGTCGATCTGGGGCGCAAGCATATCCCCGCACCGCAGCGGAACTATTCGTGGTGGTCGTACCGGACCTATTGGCAAGCCAAGGATCGCGGGCGGCGGCTCGATCACATGTGGGCCTCGCCCGAGCTCGCGGCTCAGTCCGCCAGCCACCGCGTGATCGAGGAAACGCGGGTTTGGGAGCAGTGCTCGGACCATGTGCCGTTGATCACTGAGTTCGATCTGTGACCAGTCCAGCGCGGCGAGTCGCGCTGGCGATTGATGCGCTGCGCCACGGCTGGGCCATCGCGGTTGACGGCATGACCCTGCTGCCCGCCGAAACCGGGTTTGGCGCAGGGGTGATCGCGCCGCGGATGCTGATCTCGTGCGCGCGCGCCGCCACGCTCAAGCTGGCCAACCAGCGCGAAGCCGCTGCCCCCGAGGCGCCGGTGCTGCTGCGCGGGGCCGAACCATTCGACCTTAACGCCGCGCGCGCCCTCGCCGATCCGGCGCTTGACCTGATCTATCCGCTGAAAGGGCCGTTCCTGGCCGAGCCGCTAGCCGATCCGGTGAGCGCGGGGGCGGCGATGGAACTGGCGCGGCTGGCGGGTATCCTGCCGGCTTTCCTGGTCGATCCCGAGCCAGCAGGTGAGGGCCAGGCGGTCCGCGCGGGCGACCTCGCCGCGTTCAAGGACCCGGCCCGGCTGACGATTGCATCCCGCGCACGGCTGCCGGTCGCGGCGGCAGAGGCGGCACAGATTATTGCCTTTCGCTCGGCCGACGATCTGCGCGAACACGCCGCGCTGGTAATCGGTCAGCAACAAACGGACCGCATGCCCTTGGTGCGGCTGCATTCCGAATGCCTGACCGGCGATGTGTTCTCCAGCCTCAAATGCGATTGCGGTCCGCAGCTCGATGCCGCGCTGGCGGCGATGGCGCAGGAAGCAGCGCACGGCGGCTGGGGCGTGCTGCTGTACTTGCGCCAGGAAGGCCGTGGGATCGGCCTGATCAACAAGCTGCGCGCTTATCAGCTGCAGGATCAGGGGTTCGATACGGTCGATGCCAACACGCGGCTCGGCCTGCCCAACGAAGCGCGCGATTTTCCGGTCGCGGCGCGGATGCTGGAGTTGCTGGGAGTCGGTCCAATCCGGCTGCTGACCAACAACCCGGCGAAGGTAGCCGCGCTGCAAGCGGCAGGCGTGACTGTGGCCGAGCGGGTGCCACACCAATTGCCCCCCAATCCGCACAACGCGCGGTATCTCGATACCAAGCGCGATCGCTCGGGGCATCTTTTGTAGGTGCGCCAATCGCGTCCGCGATTGGCTAGCAACACCGGCCCGCTCCCCCGGCCCGACCACCCCCAGGGTACCTTTACCGGGTGCTCGGGCCGGGGGAGCGGGACGGTGTTGCCAGAAAAACCCGTATGGGTTTTCCGCACGGGCGGCAGCCGGACATTAACGCCGCTCTTTCACCGTCAACCGCGCGTCCAGCTTGTTCGCCCCGATCTGGATCGGATCGCCCGACCAGTCGGCCACGAACACGCTGGGCCAGGGCACACCCGGCGCAAAGCGGGCGTCGTTGCCTTCGATCACAAGGCCGGACGAGGTGTTGGCCTTGCCCTCGGCGGCGAGCGCGATGAAGGCCGAGTGGTTTTCCTTGCTCGGCCCCTGGACGAACCAGTTGCCGGCAATCCGCCCGGTTGCGCCGCCGGGCAGGTCGATCATGTAATTGGTCTGGCGTCCGACCGAATCGTCGAAGCTGCAGCCGATCACCGCCACTTTGGCCGCGCGGCTTTTGAGGTAATGCCCGCCGCGCCCGGCTTCGAAGCGGCTGCGAGTGACCGTGGCCGCACCGTAATCACCGACATAGATCGAATGCGCGCAGCCGCCCGCGCCTTCGCAGGTGCCGAGCCGGGTGAAGGTCGACTTG
>JANOTT010000013.1:0-2578 GCA_031416535.1 Novosphingobium sp.
CACCGGGCAATGCGGCGTGGTCAGGGTCATCGAGACGACCACCGCGCCGTCATCGCCGACATCGACCCCGTAAATAAGCCCGAGATCATAGATGTTTACCGGAATTTCTGGATCGAAAATATCCTTGAGCGCAGCGATCACCGCTTCGTACAGATCGCCGCCGGGTTCGCCCGGAGCCACAGTAGCCGGAGTCTCCTTGAGGAACCCTTCCAGATAGTCGCGCTTGCGCTCGAAGGTCTGGGATACGGACTCCTCGACGCGCGCGCGCGGCGGCGCCGCCACCGCGTCAACCTCTTCGACACTGAATTTGGGTTCTTCGTTCACCCAAAAATCCTCCTGGTTCGCTCGATCCCACGCAGCAGCGCGGCAATGTCGCGCTCGTCCGAATAAAGCCCGAAACTGGCACGTGCAGTGGCGGGTACGCCAAGGTGCTCCATCAACGGCTGCGCGCAGTGGTGCCCGGCGCGGATCGCCACCCGTGTCCCATCGGGCGCGGCTTCATCCAAGATAGTGCCGAGGTCATGCGGATGCACCCCGTCCATCGAAAAAGAGACGATCCCGGCGCTGTTGGCGGGGCCGAACAGCGTAATGTCGTTGCGGCGCGACAGTTCGCCGCGCAGCCGATCAACCAGCGCAGTTTCATGCGCGCAGATCGCGTCCAGACCAACGTTTGCGACGTAATCGATCGCCGCGTGCAGTCCCAGCACCTCGGCAATCGCCGGAGTTCCGGCTTCGAACCGGGCGGGGGGCGCAGCATAGGTGGTTCCGGCAAAGCTGACTTTGTCGATCATCGCGCCGCCGCCCTGCCATGGCGGCATCCGACCGAGCAGTTCGGCCCGGCCCCACAGCACGCCCACCCCGGTCGGCCCGTACAGCTTGTGCCCCGAGAAGGTGTAGAAATCGCAGCCCAGCGTGGCCACATCAATTGTCATCCGCGCCGCCGCCTGACAGCCGTCGAGCAGCACCAGCGCGCTAACCTGACGCGCGATCTTGCAAACCCGCGCCGCATCAAGCACCGAGCCGAGCACGTTTGAGACGTGCGCGAGCGCGACCAACTTGTGGTCTGTCGTCAGGTTAGCGGACAGCCATTCGAGATCAATTTGGCCATCATGAGTCAGCGGGCAGACGTCGATCTGGTACCCCGCAAGCTGCCACGGCACGATGTTCGAATGGTGTTCAAGCTGGCTCAGCATGATCCGCGCGCCCTTGGGCAGGATCGGACTATCGCCGCTGCACAAACTCTGCGCGACCAGATTGATCGCTTCGGTGGCGCCGCGCACAAACACCACCTCGTCCGCCTGCCCACCGATGAACGATGCGACCCGCGCGCGCGCCGCCTCGTAAGCCAGCGTCATGTCGGCCGAGCGCGCGTAAACCCCGCGGTGGACAGTGGCGTAGTCCGCCCCCAGCGCCCGCACCGTGGCATCGATCACAGCTTTGGGTTTTTGCGCGGTGGCGGCAGTATCAAGGTAGTGCCAGCCGCCCGCGAGGCCCGGAAAGTCCCCCCTGAGTCCGTTCGTGTCGAGCGAAGTCGAGACACCGGTGCGCGGCATCTCGACTACGCTCGATGCGAGCGGAGCTTGATTGGTTGTCACAGCATCGCCTCCAGCGCGGCCAATGCCCCCGCCAGCAGTTCGGCCTCGTCTTCCGCGCCGACAAACGCCTCGGCCACGAACGCTTGCAGCATCAGCCGCTTGGCCAGCTCGGGCGGCACCCCGCGTGAGGCCATGTAAAACAGCGCGTTCGCATCGAGTTCGCCCACCGCGCAGCCGTGCGCGCATTTGACGTCGTCGGCGAAAATTTCCAGCTCGGGCTTGGCGTTGGCGGCGCTCTGCCGGTCGAGCAGCAACGCGCGGACCGATTGCGACCCATCGGTGCCATCCGCCCCGCGCGCGACCGAAACCTTGCCCAGATAATTGACCGTAGCCCCGCCGCCCGCGACCGAGCGCACGACCTGTTTGCTGGTGGCATTGGGGCCCAGGTGGGTCACTTCGGTGACCACTTCGAGCGTCTGCGCGCCCGATCCCAGCTGCGCCGCGCCCAAGGTAAAGCTTGCGCCTTCGCCCAGTTCAGCGCGCACGGAGATGCGGCAATAGCCTGCCCCCGCGCTCAAGATGCGCAGGTCGAACGCTGCGCCTTTGGCCAGAGTGACTGCCAGCTCGCGCACTTCGCCGGTATCGCCGGTGGACACGACCGACAGCGCGCGCTGCTCCCACGCGCCCACGGCAATCGTCTCGACTGCCACCGGCCACAGCGGCGCCAGTGCGGCGATGTCCGCGTAGTGGAAGGCTTCATCGCGCCGCGTGGGGAGTGCGGCTAACATTGCCGAGTCACCGGTCCGCGCCTGCGCGCCTCCGCGCCTGTCCAAATTTTCTCACGCGGAGGCGCGGAGATGCGGAGTATAATAGGGGCTGCACCGGTCATGCCGTCACCGCCTCGTAGCCATGTTCTTCAAGCTCGTGCGCCAGTTCGGCACCGCCGGTCTTCACGATCCGGCCGTCCGCCAGCACGTGGACGAAATCGGGCTTCACATAGTCGAGCAGGCGCTGGTAATGGGTGATCAGCAGCACGCCCTTGT
>JANOTT010000014.1:0-17076 GCA_031416535.1 Novosphingobium sp.
GCCGGTCGCCGAATATCGCCCAGCCCAGCGCCCCCGCGACCGGCAACTGAATATAACTCATCGGCGCGACCCGCGCGGCCCCGGCGCGTTCGACCCCCAGAAACACCAGCCAGTGGCTCGCGCTCGCGGTCACGGCGACCACCAGACACCGCACGATCACGCTCCAGTCGGGCTCGCCGATATGCAGCGCGGGCAACCCCGAAAGGTGCCCGGCCAGCGCCGCCAGCGCGATCACCGGCAGCGCACAGGCCGCCACCGCGAACTGCATCGCCAGCGCCGAGGCCGATCCAGCCACCTTGCGGTTGCCGATCATCAACAGCGACATCCCCAGCGCCGAGCCCAGCGGGAGCAGCGCGACCAGGCCCAGTTCGGCAAAGCTGGGGCGCAGCACGATGACCACCCCGGCAAACGCCAGCGCCAGCGCCGCGATGCCGATCCCGCGCAGCCGCTCGCCCAGCAGCGCCACCGCCAGCAACACAGTGAGCATCGGGCTGGTGAAAGTGATCGCGGTCGCCTCGGCCAGCGGCATCAAAAAGATCGCCAGAAAAAATGTGACCGTCGCGACCCCGACCGCAAACCCGCGCAGCAGGTGCCAGCCGCGCATGGGGAGTACGAAACCGCGCTGCCCCTCGGTGCGCGCCAGCAGCAGCCCCAGCATCACCGCCCCCGCCGCATAGCGGGTCAGCGCGACTGCCGTGCCCGGCCAGGCCCCCGCGATGGTCTTGATGATCGTATCGCCGACCGAGAGCGACGCAAACCCGCACAGCGCCAGCAGCAGTCCCTTGCCGTCGGCGGCGTGCGTCATGGTCGATCCTGCCCCCGGTTGGTCCTGCTCGCCTAGCGATCACCTGTCGATCTGGCCAGACTGCTGGCATCTTAGGAAATCCTCAAAGTTTCCGGGATATTCACCACGCCTCTAGAGTGCCCGTCAGCCATCTTGGATGGATGAGCGGAGGTGCCCGGTGACAGGATGACACGATGAGCGCGTTTGGCCGCAAATCCGGAGTTGGCGCGATGGCGGCGGGAGCCCGGCCCTCGTTCGGCGTCGCCCGCCCGATGAAGGGTGGCGATTCGCCCAGGCCGAGTGCAGCGCCGATGCCCGGTGGCGGCGAACAATTTCCACCGCTTCCATCGAGCGACCCGATGGCCGATCCGACCGGCAAGAACGCGGACGCACTGTCCCGCCTCGCCGAACGCGCCAACGGGGTCAGCGAAGGCAACTACGAAGCACAGGGGTTCGAGGCTTCGGTTCACAAGATCAAGGAACAGGTGCTGCCGCGCCTGCTCGAACGGGTCGATCCCGAGGCGGCGGCGACGCTGACCAAGGACGAGCTGTCCGAGGAATTCCGCCCGATCATCATGGAAGTGCTGGCCGAGCTGAAGGTCACCCTCAACCGGCGCGAGCAATTCGCGCTGGAAAAAGTCCTGATCGACGAACTGCTGGGGTTCGGGCCGCTCGAGGAATTGCTCAACGATCCCGACATTTCGGACATCATGGTCAACGGACCGGATCAGACCTATATTGAAAAGAAGGGCAAGCTGACGCTGGCCCACATCCGTTTCCGCGACGAACAGCACCTGTTCCAGATCGCCCAGCGGATCGTCAACCAGGTCGGCCGCCGCGTTGACCAGACCACCCCGCTGGCCGACGCTCGGCTCAAGGACGGCAGCCGCGTCAACGTGATCGTACCGCCGCTGTCGCTGCGCGGCACCGCCATCTCGATTCGTAAGTTTTCCGAAAAGCCGATCACGATCGATATGCTCAAGGACTTCGGTTCAATGAGCGAAAAAATGGCCACGTGCCTGAAAATCGCGGGCGCGTGCCGGATGAACGTCATCATTTCAGGCGGTACCGGTTCGGGCAAGACCACCATGCTCAACGCCTTGTCGAAGATGATCGATCCGGGCGAGCGCGTGCTGACGATCGAAGACGCCGCCGAGCTCCGGCTGCAGCAGCCGCACTGGCTGCCGCTTGAAACCCGCCCGCCCAACCTTGAAGGACAGGGCGCCATCACCATCGGCGATCTGGTCAAGAACGCGCTGCGGATGCGGCCGGACCGGATTATCCTGGGCGAAATTCGCGGTGCGGAAGCTTTCGATCTGCTGGCCGCGATGAACACCGGTCACGATGGCTCGATGTGTACGCTCCACGCCAATTCCCCTCGCGAATGCCTCGGCCGAATGGAAAACATGATCCTGATGGGCGACATCAAGATCCCCAAGGAAGCCATTTCGCGCCAGATCGCCGAATCGGTCGATATTATTGTCCAGGTCAAGCGCCTGCGCGACGGTTCGCGCCGCACCACCGAGATCACCGAGGTGATCGGGATGGAAGGCGACGTGATCGTCACCCAGTCGCTGTTCAAGTTCGAATATCTCGACGAGAGCGAAGACGGCAAGATCATCGGCGAATTCCGCGCTTCGGGCCTGCGTCCCTACACGCTGGAAAAGGCGCGGCAGTTCGGGTTCGATCAAGCCTACCTTGAGGCGTGCCTGTAGGGATTAACCCGCCAGCCACGCCTGCAATGCTGCGCCGAGCAGCAGCATCGCGGCAAAGCTGCCCCAGATGGTCAGCCCCATCCACGGCACCCAGCTGACCGCATCGGGATCGCTGCGCGCCTTGCGGCGGCGTTCACCGCGCCAGCCGGCCAACGCCAGAGCCAGCGCGGCCAGCCCCGGCAGCAACAGATAGCGCACCCAGTCCTCGTCGAGCCACGCGCGGATCGTTGCTTGCCAGTCCATTGCTGCGCGTTAGAGCGCAGCCATGCGCCAAGTCCAGCCCGCTCCGCCCGTACAGCAGCCGATGCTGGCGCTGGGGCTGCGATTGCTCGCGATCGCGGTGTTGTCGACGCTGGTGATGCTGGTCAAATACACCGCTGGCACCGGGGTGCGGTTGCCCGAAATCCTGTTCTGGCGGCAAGTCCCGTCGGTGCTGCTGATCTTCGGCTGGCTGGCGCTGCGCGGCGAGGTATCGCGGCTGCGCACGCGGCGTCTTGGCAGCCACGCGCGGCGAGCGATGCTGGGGCTGACGGGGATGTTCTTCACTTTTGGCGCGCCGTTGCTGCTGCCCCTGGCGGTCAGCACCACGCTGGGTTTTACCACTCCGGTGTTTGCGGTGATCCTGTCGGTGCTGCTGCTGCGTGAGCGGGTTGGGCCGGTACGCTGGCTGGCGGTCGCGCTGGGGTTTGCGGGGGTGGTGATCATCGCTCAGCCCGGCCACGCGCTGATCCCGCCGCTCGGCGCTGCGGTTGGCCTTGGGGCGGGATTCATGGTCGCGTTGATCAGCATCCAGGTGCGCGATCTGGGCCGCACCGACGAAGCGCTGTCGATTGTCTTCTGGTTCGCCGCGCTGTCCGCGCCGCTGCTGCTGGCGGCGCTGCCGTTCAGCTATACGCACCATAGCGCCTGGCAGTGGTTCCTGCTGATTGCGGGCGGCGTGCTGGGCTGCGTGGGACAGCTGCTGCTGACCGCGTCGCTGCGCTATGGTCAGGTCGCCAGCGTGATCGTGATGGACTATTCGGCGTTGGTCTGGGCCACGCTTTATGGCTGGCTGCTGTGGAGCGAGCTGCCACCGGCGGCGACGTGGTGGGGCGCTCCGGTGATTATTGCGGCGGGCGGCGTAATTGCCTGGCGCGAACAGCAGCTCTATCGCCGCGCCCCGCCCGCTGCGGCCAGCAGTGGCGAATAAGCGATCAGCGCTGGGGTTCCGGCAACCAAATATTCAACCGCTCGTTAAGGTAAGCAGATTAGCACCGTTCAGCTGCAATGCGCGGAGATAGTCATGTTCAAGAAGCTTGTAATCGCATTCGCCGCCACTGGGCTGGTCCTGAGCGCGGCGGCCTGCAACACGGTCAAGGGCCTCGGCCGCGACATCGAGTCAGTCGGCGAAGCAGGTGACCGCGCGATTCGTTGATCGGGCCAAAACCGCGCTTGATCGACCGGTGATTGAAGCAAATACCAGCTTGTACTAGCTCCCCCTAGTAGTTGAATTGGGGAGAATAACGGTGCGCAGTGAAATCCGTCTGACGCTGGTCGCCGCCACCTTGGCGCTCGCCGCGACCCCGCTGTCGGCCGATATTGTGGTCACCGGCAAATCCCTGAAAGACACCGCCGCCGATCTTGCGGCCTGTATTGCGCGGGATTGTCCGCCTGATCAGGATGTCGCCGCCAGCGTTGCCCATGCCGAAAACCAGTTCGTCGCGGGTGCATACGCCGGCGCACAGCGCACTTTGCATTCCTCGCTCGGGCGCAACCGCAAGCACGGCCGGCAGTACCCGCTCGAGGTGTCGAATCTGCTGCGCGCCAACGGCCGGGTGGCCGAGCATATGGGCGAGGCCAAGGATTATCAATTGTCGGTGCTCGATATGCGCGACACGCTCAAAACCGGGTATGGCGCCAGCGATTTCCGCACCTTGGTCGCGCAAATCGAGGTGGGCGACAGCCGCGCCAAGCTGGGTTACCCCGATGAAGCCGAAGCAGTTTACCAAAACGTCGAAGGCCGTGCGCTGGCAGCCACGCAATACCGCGTCGCCAGTTTTGCCCGGCTGCGCCGTGCGCTGATCGCCCGCACGCGTTATGATGCCGAGCCGACCATGGCCAACCGCACCAGGCTCAACGCCCAGCTCGACGTGCTGATTGCACAGCCGCTGCCAGGCGCCGAGGAGTTCGTGCTCGCCGCGCAGGTTTTGCGCGCGCAGCAGGATCGCAAGGCCGGCGTGAGCACCAGCACAGATGCGCTGGTGCGCAGCTTTGCCGCCAAAGGCGGGGCGAGCCACCCGGTGCTCCTGTACAGCGAACCGCTGACCCGGATCGACCCGCGCCAGCCCATGCCTGGCGGCGACAGTTCGCGCGCGGCCTGGACCCGCTGGTCGACCAACCGCAACGGAGAATGGATCGACGTCGGTTTCTGGATCGCGGCGGACGGCCACGTCAGCGACGCCGAAGTGCTGCGCTCGTCGGGACGGACCGACTGGACCAAGCCGGTATTGAGGAACATCACCAACCGGATCTACGCCCCGCTGCGCCAAGATGGCAATTCGGCGCCGGGCTTCTACATGGTCGAACGGTACACGCTGACCGCGCGGGTGACCGAGGGCGAAACCGGCACGCATCTCCGCACGCGTGAGGCAACGCCGCGGATCGAGATGCTCAGCCTGACCCCTGAAACGGTTGACGCCCCGCCCGGGCCGAAGGGCTAAGCCCGCCCGCGCGCGCGCCCGTTTGCCCGGGCGCGGCGTTCGCGCACGATCAGCCATGCGAGCAGGCCGACCGGTCCGGCCAGAAACGTGGCGAACAGGAACGGCAGCTGGACCAGCCGCCCAAACTGCTTGTTATCGGCGTCGCGCGCAATCCACAGCCCGGTGAACAGATCGAACGCCAGGTAATGCGTCCAGCCGATCACCACCCCGCCATCGCTCGCGAAAAAGGCCCGCACGCCCGCGATCGAGCCGAACCCGGGCTGTCCTGCCCCGGCCACGCGCGCGGGATCTAATGCGCCGCTCAGCACCAACGCGAACACCGCCGCATAGATCAGGCACAGCAGCGCCACCCCAAGGTACAGGATCGCGCTGTGCACCAGTGGCTGGCGCGGCCCGGCGGCAAGCAGCAGCCAGGCGCCAATCGCCAGCCCGTTGGTTAGCGCGAACAGTGTGGCCCACATCGGCTTAGCTCACTTTTTCAATTTGGGACGGCTCGGACGGCTCCGGCACATGCGGCGGCACGGCTTGGGAACGCTGCCACAGAGTCCAGCGCATCAGCACCAACATCGCCAGCGCAAAGGCCATCAACCCGTCGGTGACCAGCATCGCCTCGGGCGGGATCTGACCGCCTGGTTGGGCAGCCAACGTGGTCTCAGCGCCGGTTCCGTAAGCGACCGCGCGCCGCGCCGCCAGGATGACGAACACGAAAATCAGCGCGGCGGGCGACTGGCGGATCAGCAAGCCGCCGCTCACCGGGTCGCGCTCAAGCTGCATCAATTGCCCGCGCTTGAGCCCGGCGAAAGCCCCGATCAACGCCGCAACGACGACGATCAACCAACCCACTGGAGTCGGCGGGAAACTGACCAGCACAAACCCGACCGCAAGCGCCAGGATTGCGGGAACCAGCCACAGCCGCCCGACATTTAACGGGCGCGGCTTGTTCAGATTGCGGTACCGCAGCGCGAACACCACCACGATGATGGCAATCGGCAGCACCGTTTGCAGCAGCTTTGGATCCATCGCCTGCCCCCTCTATTCGCCGCGATCCCCCTGCCACACCAGCACCGGCTTGCGCGCGGCCTGGGTTTCGTCGAGCCGGCGGCGCGGCGCGAAGTGCGGCGCGCTCTTGAGCAGGGTATCGCCCGCCTTGGCGCGCTGCGCAAGGCTGCGCAGCGAGGCGATAAACCGGTCGAGCCCGGCCTTGCTTTCGGTCTCGGTCGGCTCGACCAGCATCGCGCCGTGGACCACCAGCGGGAAATAGACTGTCATCGGGTGGAAGCCCTCGTCGATCAGCCCCTTGGCAATGTCGAGCGTGGAAAACCCCTCGGCCAGATTGCTGTCGCTGAACAGCGCCTCGTGCATGCACGGGCCGGTATGCGCGAACGGCGCATCAAGCTCACCGTCCAGACTGCGCAGCACATAGTTGGCGTTGAGCACCGCGTCCTCGGCCACCCGCGCCAGCCCATCGGCGCCGTGGCTCAGGATATAGGCGAGCGCGCGGGTGAACATGCCCATCTGGCCGTGGAACGCGGCCATCCGCCCGAACGAATGCGGCAGTTCGCTCAGCCCGTCTTCTTCCTCGATCATCCGGAAGCTGCCATCGGCGCCGCGCTGGGCGAACGGCAGCGGCGCGAAGGGCGCCAGCGCAGCCGACAGCACCACCGGCCCCGATCCCGGCCCACCGCCGCCGTGCGGGGTGGAGAAGGTCTTGTGCAGGTTGATGTGCATGGCGTCGATGCCCAGGTCGCCCGGGCGGACTTTGCCGACGATCGCGTTGAAATTCGCCCCGTCGCAATAGACATAGCCGCCGGCCGCGTGGACCGCATCGCCGATCGCTTTCATATCGCGCTCGAACAGCCCGCAGGTGTTGGGATTGGTGATCATTACCCCGGCAATATCCGGGCCGAGCCGGGCCGTGAGCGCGGCCAGATCGACCCGTCCAGCGGCGTTGGCGGGGATATTCTCGATGCTGAACCCGGCAAAAGCCGCCGTCGCCGGGTTGGTGCCGTGCGCGCTTTCGGGGACCAGTATCACCTTGCGGTCCTCGCCGCGCGCCTGCAACGCCGCCTTGATGCACAGCACCCCGCACAGCTCGCCGTGCGCGCCGGCCTTGGGGCTCATCGCGACGGCGTGCATGCCGGTCAGCTCGACCAGCCAGTGCGCGAGCTGGTGGATCACCTCGTAAGCCCCTGCCACGGTCGCCTGCGGAGCAAGCGGGTGGAGGTCGGCGAACCCGGCCATCCGCGCGACCTTTTCGTTGAGCCGCGGGTTGTGTTTCATCGTGCACGAGCCGAGCGGGAACGGCCCCAGATCGATCGCGTAATTCTGGCGCGACAGGCGGGTATAGTGCCGCACCGTCACAGGCTCGGACAGGCCCGGCAGCGCCAGCGGCGCGGCGCGCAGGTGCGCGCTCAGCCCCGGCAGCAGGTCGCCCGACAAAGCTTCGAAATCGACCCCGGTTGTACCTGGCGCAGCAAGCTCGAAGATCAGCGGTTCTTCAAGGCTGAGCGCTCGGTCACCGCTGACGGTGGCCTGCTCTGATGCCTCATGCGCGGGGTGCTGTGCGGGACCCATTTCAGGGCGCCAGCCGGCGGCGTTGTGCGCGGTCATGCCAGCACCTCCTTCAGCGCGGCGGCCAAGGCGGTAATATCCGCGTCGGTGGTCGTCTCGGTGGCGGTGATCAACAGCCCTTGCGCAAGTTCGGGCACGCCGGGATAAAGCCGCCCGAGCGACACCCCGCCAAGCACGCCGCGGTCAGCCAGCACCCGCACCACGTCGCGCGCAGCGCGGCCGAGCAGCACGGTGAACTCGTTGAAGAACACCGAATTGAGCACGGTCACTCCCGGGATCGCCGCCAGCGCATCCGCCGTCTGCCGCGCACGCAAATGACTGATCCGCGCCATTTCGGCGAGGCCCGTGCCGCCGAGCAAAGTCATGTGAATGCTGAAAGCCAGCGCACAAAGCCCTGAATTGGTGCAGATGTTGCTGGTCGCCTTCTCACGCCGGATATGCTGTTCGCGGGTCGAAAGCGTCAGCACGAAGCCGCGTTTGCCCTCGGCATCGACCGTCTCACCGCACAGCCGCCCGGGCAGCTGCCGCACGAATTTGTCCGAGCAGCCGAACAGGCCAAGGTAGGGTCCGCCAAAATTCAGCCCGACCCCGATCGCCTGACCCTCGCCCACCACGATATCGGCGCCAAGCTTGCCCGGCGCCTCGATCAGGCCGAGTGCGACCGGCTCGGTCACCACCGCCACCAGCAGCGCGCCCTTGGCGTGCGCAGCCTTGGCAATCGCAGCCAGATCGGGAATGCGGCCCAGAATATCGGGGTATTGCACCACCACGCAGCTGGTCGTCTCGTCAATCGCCGCGATCAACCCGGCGGTGTCGGTCTGCGGCTCGAGCTTGGGCGCGCGATAGTCGATGCTGTCACCGGTAAATTTGGCCATCGTCTGCACGGTCGAGACGTAATGCGGGTGCAAGCCCCGGCACAGCACCGCGCGGCTGCGCTTGGTAATCCGCCCCGCCATCGCGACCGCTTCCCAGCACGCGGTCGAGCCGTCGTACATCGAGGCGTTGGCTATATCGGTGCCCTGCAGCCGCGCCACCTGGGTCTGGAATTCGAACAGCACCTGCAACGTGCCTTGCGCGATTTCGGGCTGGTAGGGGGTGTACGAGGTCAGGAATTCGCCGCGCTGAATCAGGTGATCGACGCTGGCGGGTACATGGTGGCGATAAGCCCCCGCGCCGAGGAAGAACGGCACCGACCCGGCGCTGACGTTCTTAGCCGCCAAGGCCGCCATGTGCCGCTCGACCGCCATCTCGCTGGCGTGGTGCGGCAAGCCCGCGATGGGCGCGGTAAGCCGCGCGGCGCCGGGGACATCGGCGAACAGGTCGTCGATTGACGCGGCGCCGATCACGCCGAGCATGTCGGTGCGGTCAGTGGGAGTAAGCGGAAGATAGCGCATCGGTATTACAGCCCCGCCACGAATTCATCGTAAGCCGCCCGGTCCATCAACCCGGCCAGCTCGCCCGCATCGGCCAATGTCAGACGAAACAGCCAGCCGCCGCTTTCGGGCTGGGTGTTGACCAGCTCGGGCTCGCCTTCGAGCGCGGCGTTGATATCGGTAACGGTCCCCGAGACCGGGGAATAGACGTCCGAGGCGGCCTTGACGCTATCGACCACGCAGGGCGCATCGCCCTTCTTCACTGCGCTGCCGGCTTCGGGCAGTTCGACAAAGGTGATGTCACCCAGTTGGCTTTGCGCATAGTCGGTGATCCCGACCGTGCCAACGGCACCGTTGGTGTCGATCCATTCGTGGTCCTGGGTGTAATAGAGCGGCATGCAAAAAGCTCCTCAGCGGTGATAGCGGTGGGGGACAAACGGCAAGGCGGTGACGGCTGCGGACAGCCGCTTGCCGCGGACCTCGATCTCAAGCAGGGTGCCGGGCGCGGAATGCGCGGCGGACACATAAGCCGTGGCAATCGGCCGCTCCAGACTGGGTGAGAACCCGCCTGATGTTACAGTGCCAACCTGTTCGTTTTCTGCGAAAACCTCAGCACCTTCGCGGGCCGCTTGACGCCCGTCGAGCGTCAGGCCGACCCATTTGCGCTGCGTCCCGGCAGCCAGTTCGCGCAGGATCCGAGCGGCCCCCATAAACCCGCCTTCGGTGCGGCGGCGTTTGTTGATCGCAAAATTGAGCCCAGCTTCAATCGGGCTGGTTTGGGGCGTCAGGTCATGCCCATAGAGCGGCAGCCCGGCTTCAAGCCGCAACGAATCGCGCGCGCCCAGCCCGATCGGCTTGACCGCGGGATTGGTGCACAGCAATGCGGCAATCGCTTCGGCGTGTTCGGCGGGAAGTGCCAGTTCGAACCCGTCCTCGCCGGTATAGCCCGAGCGGCTGATCCACACTTCGGCGCCGCCAAGCATGAAGCTGCCGCCCGTCATAAAAGTCAGCGCGTTCAGCGGCACATCGCCGGTCACCAGCGGTTCGAGCGCGGCGAACGCAGCGGGGCCTTGCAAGGCCAGCAGTGCGCTGTCTTCAAGATGATTGATCGTCACTTCGTCGGGCAGATGCTCACGCAGGTGGGCAATATCGTCCCACTTGGTCGCGCCGTTGACCACCAGATAGAACCCGGTGCTCCAGCGCGTCACCATCAGGTCATCGAGCACGCCGCCGTGTTCATCGAGCAACAGCGAATAGCGCGGAGCATTTGGCTTGAGCGTGGCGAGATCGATCGGCAGCACGCGCTCCAGCGCAGAAGCAGCCGCTTCGCCCGAGATGTATAACTGCCCCATGTGCGATACATCAAACAGCCCGGCGTGACTGCGGGTCCACAGATGCTCGGCAATGATGCCCCCGCCCTCGGCAGCGTACTGCACCGGCATGTGATAACCGGCGAACTCGACCATCCGGCCGCCGCGCGCGCGGTGCCACCCATCGAGCGGCAGGGTCAGTACTTCGGGTTCTTCAAAATCTGGAAATTCTTCGGCTTCAGACACAGGACAAAGCTCCGCACAGGACAAAAAGTCTCGTGCCCCCTCTGTCACGGAAACCTGAGAGCTTTCCCCGGGGTCTTGGTCCCAGGTTACCCCTTCGGCGGCCCCTGCAATCCGGCAGGAACTCTTTCCAGAGCATCGCTATCGATCGGCGCGGTCCATTGGCCTGAGAGATTCCGGGGCGGTTGCTCCTTCGGCGTCCGGTGAACCGTCAAAGACGAATCACCTGAACTCTCCCGCGCGATCAGCGACATCGGCGGAATGGCTGCACGCGGCCGCGAAGTCAACATTGGCCGAAGCGATTATCCCGCCCGGCTGACCGCGCGGACAATCGCGTCACGTTCGATTAATTTGGGGACTGTCCCTAAATTATTATCCGGCGCGGGTGGCTGCGCGGATGATCGCATCGTGCTCGAACACGAACCGCCCGGCCATTTTCTCGCGGGTCAGCCCGATGATCGCGCGGGCGACCACCTCGGCCTTGATCGAGCGGTACTTAACATAGGCCCCATGCAGCGCCAGATCGACCAGCGGGCTGGCGATCATGCCCAGCCGTTCAGCCGGGCGCAGTTCTTCGCGCGGGCCGCGCAGCAAGCCGGGGCGGATCAGGTCGAGCCGGGGCAGCCCGACCTTGCCGAGTTTCTGCTCCACCTCGCCCTTGACCCGCAGATAAAAGTTCTTTGCCATCGGATCAGCTCCGACCGAGGAAATTGCGATCATCTGGCGCATTCCCGCCGCCTTGGCCGCCTTGGCGCAAGCGAGCACCAGCGTTTCGTCGACACTGCGGAATGCTGCCTCGTCCTTGCCAGCCTTGCGCCAGGTGGTGCCCAGCGCGCTGACCAGCACATCGGCATTGGTCGCTGCGATGGCATCGCCCCAGTTGGCGGGATCGGCCAGCAGCACCTCCATCCGCGCGCCCGGTGGCAGCCGCAACTCGCGCCGCGCGACCGCAACAATCCGCAAATCGCTGCGCCCGACTGCCAGCCGGATCAGGCTCATGCCGATCAGGCCCGAGGCGCCGACCAGCGCGATCCGGGTCGGCTTAGACATTGCGCAGGTCCTCAGGCGTTTCGCCGTAAATTTTCCGGTGCGCGGCAATCGCGTAGCGGTCGGTCATCCCGGCGATGTAATCGGCGATGTGCCGGCTGCGCGCTGGTTCCTCAAGCGGGACCCGCATCGCCCAGCCCGGCTCCATCAGCCGCGGATCTTGCGCATAGGCGGCATAAAGCTCAGCCGTCACCGCGCGCGCCCGGCCCGCCGTCAGCAGTTGCTGCGGGTGGTGATACAGCGCCTCGTACATGAACGCCTTGAGGCGGCGCTCCTGCTCAGCCATGGGGTTCGAGAACCCCACGCTGGCCCGGCCCGCGCCGCGGACGTCGGCGACATCGCCAAAGTCCTTTACCCGCACCGAAGTCTCACCGATCAGATCGTTGACCATCAGCCCGATCTGCCCGCGCACCAGTTCGCGCAGCCGCCGCTCTTGCGGGGCGCTGGGCCACTTGCGCTCGATCGCGCGCCACTGATCTGCGACAAAATCGAGACTGAGCAGCTGATCGAGCTGGAGGAACCCTGCGCGCAAGCCATCATCGATATCGTGATTATCATAGGCGATATCATCGGCCAGCGCGGCCACTTGCGCCTCGAGGCTAGGCCAGGTGGTCAGGTCGAGCGGATAGACCGCATCGAGTTCGGCCAGCGCCCACGGCACCATGCCCGGCGGGCCGTTGTGTTTGGCCAGGCCTTCGAGCACTTCCCAGCTCAGGTTCAGCCCATCGTGTTCGCAGTACGGGCTTTCCAGCCGCATCAGCACCCGCAGGCAGTGCGCGTTGTGATCGAACCCGCCGCGCGTGAGCAGCGCATTGTCGAGCGCCTCCTCGCCGGCATGGCCGAACGGCGGGTGGCCGATATCATGCGCCAGGCACAGCGCCTCGGTCAAATCCTCATCGATCCCCAGGGCGCGGGCGATCACCCGGCCGATTTGCGCCACCTCAAGGCTGTGGGTGAGCCGGACGCGGTAGTGATCGCCATCGGGGGCGACGAACACCTGGGTCTTGTGGCGCAGCCGGCGAAACGCGATCGAGTGGACGATCCGGTCGCGGTCGCGCTGCCAGGCGCTGCGCGGACCGCGCGCCAGCGCCGCCTCGAGCGGAAACTCACGTCCGCGGCTGTGCGCAGGATTGCTGGCGTAAGGGGTGATCACCGGCAAGCCTGCGTCATTCGCCCATGATCCAGTCGACCGCCGCCTCGGCATGGATGCGGGTGCAGTCATAGATCGGCAGGACGTTGGCGGTGATCGGCACGATCATTTCCAGTTCGGTGCAGCCCAGCACCACCGCTTCGGCGCCGTCCTGTTCCATATTGGTGATGATCGTCTTCAGCTCGCGCTCGGCCTGCCGGCTGGCCTTGCCCAGCAGCAATTCGTCGTAAATGATCCGGTCGAGCGTTTCGACAAAGGCCATCTCGGGCGGCAGCAGTTCGATATCGCGCGCGATCAGCTTTTGGCGGTAAAAGCTCTCCAGCATCACGTTGCGGGTGCCGATCAGGCCGGCTTTCCTGATCCCGTCGGCCGCCATCTTCACCGCCACGCATTCGGCGATGTGGATGACCGGGACTTTCACCGCTTCGGCCACCTGATCATAAACCTTGTGCATCGAATTGGCGCCGATGATGATTGCGGTGGCGCCGGCCTTTTCCAGCCGCTTGGCGCTGTCCGCCAGCACCCCGGCGGCGCGCTGCCATTCATTGGCAGTGGAGAGCCGCGACAGGTCCGTGAAATCGAGGCTTTCGATCAGCAGCGGCGCGCTGCTGCGCATCCCGGCGCGGGCCTGCACCAATTTGTTGATCCGCTCGTAATAGCTGCGGGTCGACAGCCAGCTCATGCCGCCAATCAGGCCAAGTTTACGCAAGCGGTATTCTCCTAATGGGCTGAGGTCCGTTCTTGCTGGCGCACTTAGGCGAGGCAGCGCGGCGCGTCTAGCTGCCGGGGTGTTCAGCCGGGCTTGCCTGACAGGCCGTGCGCCGCAAGCCACGCGGTCAGATCATCGGCGCTGCGCTGCGCCACTTCCTCCATCGGCAGGTGCCCCGCATCGCGGTAGATTATCAGCGTGCTGCCCGCGATGGCCTGCTGGAACCACTGGCTGGCCTGCACCGCAATGATCCGGTCATGCGCCCCCCACAGGATCAGCACCGGCAACTTGAGCGTTGCGAGCTGCACCGGAGTGAAGCTCTGCCAGCCCCCGGCAAACCGGTCGAGCGTGGCCTGACGATTGCCCGGATAGCGTAATAGTTCCCAATAGCGATCAACCGCCGCGGGGGTCGCGACCGCTTGATTCCACACCGACTGGTGCAGGCTCTTGTCGATCAATGCGCGCGGCGTAACGTTCAGCACCAGGTTGCGCAGCACCGGGGTGCGCGCAATCGTAAAGCCGATGTTGCCCGGGTGTTTGCCCGATGGCGGCGCACCGCCGCTGTCGATCAGCACCAGCGCGGTCACCTGATCCGCGTGCGCCAGCGCATAATGCAGCGCGTGGCCGCCGCCCATCGAATTGCCGGCGAGCACGAATTTGGTCACCCCCAGCTTGGCCGTGACATCGCTGACCGTAGCGTCAAACGCGCGCGGCGAATAATCGCGCGTCGGACTTGGCCCGGTCAGCCCGTGGCCGAGCTGGTCGAACCGGATCACGCGGTATTGCCTGGTCAGCAGCGCGGTCCACGCGTCCCAGGCGTGCAGATCCGCATTCGAACCGTGCAGCAGCACGATCACCGGTGCGGCGCGCGGGCCTTCGTCGCGCACGTGCACCGTCAGGCCATTGCCCAAGGCAAGGAACTGCGAGGGTGCGCCGCCGTACTTGGCGCGCATCGCCGCCGGATCGGTATCGGGGGTGCGCAGCAGCAGATATGCCCCGACCAATACCACCAGCAGACCCAGCACTATCCGCTTCAGCCAGATCATCGTTTCATCCCCCCAATCCAGCGCTCGACCACCGCCAGCCCAGCTGGATCAACCCTGGCCCGGCCCAGTTCAGGCATCGCGATCCCGCCTTCCAGGCTGGCCATGCGGTAATACAAAATCGAATGCGCCGGATCGCCCGGGACAATATCGAAATCCAGATTGCCCGAGCCGCGCCCCGCCGCCACCGGGCGCTTGCCGATGCCAAGTTTGATCGGATCGCGCTCCAGCCAGCCGAGGTAAAGCCCCGAATTGGAGGCTGCGCCCTGCGGGTTGTGGCAATGCGCGCAATTGACATCGAGATAGCCGCGCGCCGCGTCGGCCGCCGAAGCCTTGTCGCGCGCTTCCCACAGCGGAATGCGCCGCGCGACGAGCGGCACCCGGTCGAGCTTGCCCGCAGCTTGCAACGCCGAAAGCCACGCCAGTGACAGGTTATACGCCTTGGGCCCGATCGGCGTGACCTGCCCGGATACGCCGTGGCATTCCTTGCACTGGTTCTTGTTGGGCACCGCATAGCTGAGCGGCTGGCCATCGGCCCCGGCCAGCTCGATCCGCTTGCCCGCCAGCGTCAGCCGCGCCTCGCGCTGATCGGCGTCCCACACATAGGGCAAGGCCACCCAGCCCTCCGCCCGGTGCAGCAGCACACGGGTTTCGATCAGCTGGCCGCGCAGCTTGAAGGTCTTGATCAGGGCCGCGCCGACCGGCAATGTCAGCAGCCCCTCGCCATCGGCCAGAGCCTTTTTTGCAGCAGGCAGATAAACAAAGCGCAGTTTTTCGGCCCCGTCCGACCACAGCGGAGTGTTGAGCCGATAGGGCGTCACCCCCAGCGCGGGCCGCTGTGCTGGGTGGTTCGCAAAGAACCCGTATTCGCTCAGCGTGGCAGGGTAGGCGGGGCTGGTGACTGCGACGTCGTTGACCATCGGCGCGACCAGACGCGCGACTGGCCGCGCGACTGGCCGCGCAGCGGAATGCGCAGCCATGGCGGCACCTGCCAGCACCAAAGCCGCTGCCAGCAGCCTCACAGCCGGGTTCGGGCATCCAGCGCTGCTGGCGCACCGGCTTGGGTACCAATTGTCGTTGGGGAGATCGGTGGCAGCCGCAGCGCTGCGGGTTTGGCAGTCTCAAAACCTGCACCTTGCGCAGGAAGATTCAGGGTCCAGGCGGACGCATTGTCACCAATGCCTGCCGGAGCATCACCCAGCCCATCCCACAATACTGGCGGAAGGGTACCGCCAAACGCCGCTAAAAGCTGCGGCGCACCATCGATTTGCGGCGCGAAGCCGTTCCGTCCCAGCGCATTTTCATAAATTTGCACACCGCGCGGGGCCGGATTGTAGCGCGCGTCTTCGAATTTGTTGGGATAGCTGACCACCATTACCGCGGCAGTCGCATTACCACTAATCTGGTTACCGGACACCTCAACGCCCTGGTTAGCCATCACCATGACCCCCGTTCCGCGCCGCACCCCGGCGACGATGTTGCCCTTGGGGGCAAAATTGGGAGTATCGTTGTCCACCACAAGATTGCGCGCAATCCGGACGTTGCCGCCGCCCATCACAGGCAGGTTGGGCAAATCGAAAATCAAAATTCCGCCAGTGTTGCGCGTCACCAGATTGCCGGTGACCAAAGCATCGCGGCTGTTCTCGATCTCGATCCCGGCGACATTGTTTTCGACGTAGTTGTAGCGCACCGTGATCGCCTGCGATTGGCCGACATAAATCCCCGCGTCAGAGGCGCCCGAAACCTTGCAGCCATCGATCAGCACCCCGGTGCTGCCGACCGGATAAATCCCGTAAGCACCATTGGTTTCCTTGGGGCCGCCGGTCCAGGCCACGCGCACGCGGTAATAGACGATGTTGTCTGCGCCCTTCGATTTGATCCCGTCGCCGCGGGTGTTCTCGACCGCGAAGTCGCGCAGGGTCACCGCGTCCGAGGTAACCAGCAAGCCCTCGCCCGCACCCTTTTGGCCGCTGAAATCGAGCACGGTCAGGTCCATTCCCGCGCCGCGCACCGTGACCCCGCCAGCATCGAGCGAGAGCCCGTCGGTCAACACGAAGCGTCCTGCGCCCAGCAAAACCACATCGCCCGGCAGCGCGGTAATCAGCGCCTCCTGCAACCGCGTCTGCGCCCCATCGCCAGCGGCAACGTCGATGGTCTTGGCGTGGAGCGGGGCAGCCAGGGCAAAAGCCGAGACCGCAGCGATTATGGCTGTGGGCATCCTCATGGCGCGCAGTGTGAACTGACAGGCGTGTAAGTCAACATCGCCGGGAGACAGCTTACTTCTTCTCCGCCGCGAACCCGCTCGCGCATAGCGCCGCCGAACTTGCGGTCACCTTGATTGCCTCGGCGTCACCGACTTTGCGCACGGCGGCGACGTAATCGAACAGTGTGCGCTTTTCGCCCTTCAATTGGCGCAGTTTGCCCAGCTGGAT
>JANOTT010000015.1:0-7726 GCA_031416535.1 Novosphingobium sp.
GAACGCGCCGGAAACAGCGGCTCCAGAACCGCCCATTCCGCATCCGTCAAATCGCTTGGCAAACGCAAGCCGCTTCGGGCAAACTGCTTGCGGGTGGTGTCCGTCCACATGTGATCCTCCGTCGATGTCTCGCAACACCGACTGAATCACATCATACTGATATCACCCAACTTCTTTTTCGGTCAGCCTCTCAGACTTCCAGTCGAATAGCAGTTGTCCGCCAAGTTGGCCGATGATGCTGCGGCGCGCGAGCACACTGCCAAACCCTTCACGTGCGGGCGGGCCAGCGATCGTCGGCCCGCCGCGCTCTGCCCAGATCAGCGACAGTTCGCCCTGCTCGACCGGCCAGGAAATGTGCAGGCTGCCGTTGGAATTAGAAAACGCGCCATATTTGGCGGCGTTGGTGGCAAGCTCGTGCAGCACCAGCGCCAGGCTGGTTACCGCTTCACCGCCGATGGCAACGTCCGATCCCTCGATCTCGGCGCGTTTAACCCTGCCGGTCGGAGCAAGGTCGACATGCGGCGCGAGAATCTTTTCCACCAGCTCGCGCACGGACGTTTTCCGCTCGGCACGCGAACCGCTCCCGGTGCTGCTGACCACTGGCCGGATCAACACATGGGCGCTGGCCAGCCGGGTTGTTCGCCGGACATTTCACCAACCGCACTGTTGGTCCAAACGATGCCGTCAACCGCCTCGACTGCAGCGCGGAACCGGGCCTCGCTTTGGCGCAACGCAGATTGCGAGCCCAGCCGATCGCTGATGTCGACAAAGGTACACACCGCGCCATCGAGTTTGCCGCGGCGCATGATCGGGCGGGACCAGTATTCAACGGGGAAGCTGGTTCCATCGGGGCGGAAGAACACTTCGTCATCGCGGTGCGCTGCCTCACCGGTCTGCGAGGTCTGGCAGATCGGGCTGTTCGACCGGAGATAGGGTGGCCATCGGGACGCGTATGGTGGATAAGTTCGTGCAGCTTTACGCCGATAACATCGCTTTCATGCGCAAAGCCGAGCATTCGCAAAAAGGCGGCATCGCCGGCCTCGCGCGCGGTGATATCGACAAAGGTCAGAACCACGCCGTCGATGACATTGTCGATCGTGCGATAGGGCCGGATACGCAGCACGAAGCTCATCGCGGCATCCTTGAGCGTGACTTGCCGTTCCAGTATGCTGAGCTTGCGCATCACGATCCTGGCGTCGCGTTGCAGATCGGGGTAATCGAGCAGGTTCACGATGCGCCGCCCGAGAAGCGCACGATCTGGTCGCGCCGATCAACGACCAGGTGCGGCGGATTATACTTATCCATCACCCGGCGCGCGCCCTTGTCGATATGGTCATGGGCTGCGGTGGTGCGGGCTTCGGACGCTGGCTGCGGCGTCAGACGAACGCCGCGGGACGGCAGATCGGGTAATGATGGCCCATTGATCGTGCGCCGCTCGAAGACGCGATGCTTTTTATCGGTGGCGACAAACAGCCCGGTCGAGCGGGTCACCGATTCCGCCGATCCCAGAAACAGCCGCCCGCCCGGCTTGAGCGCGTCGTGAAAGGTCCGCATCACGCGGTCCTGCATCCCGGCATCGATGTAGATCAGCAGATTGCGGCAAGACATCAGATCGAGCTTCGAGAACGGTGGATCCTTGATGATGCTGTGCGCCGAGAAAACGCACATCTCGCGAATTTCGGGCAGAACGCAGCAATCATCGCCCTCTTGCGTGAACCAGCGTTCAAAGCGTTCGGCCGACACTCCGGCAATCGGTTTGCGATAGCGGCCCACCCTGGCGAAGGCGATCGCCCGTTCGTCGATATCGGTTCCAAAAACTGTATTCCGGGCTTGGACCGCCGTTCGTCCATGGCTTCGCGCAGCAGGATGGCGATGGTATAGGCTTCCTGCCCGGTGGCGCAGCCTGGCACCCACACGCGCACCGTCTCGTCTGCGCCTTTGCCCGAAACCAGCCCCTTCAACACCGCCGTATCCAGCGCGTCGAATGCCGCTGGATCCCGGAAAAACTGGGTTACGCCGATCAGCAGTTCGCGGAACAGGAGGTCGAGTTCTTCGGGTCGTTTGAGATACTGTTCGATATAGGCATCGGGTGTCTCAACCTGGAGCACCTGCATTCTGCGCTGAAGCCGCCGGACGAGCGTCTTTTCCTTGTATTCGCTGAAATCATGCCCGCTGCGCGACCGCAGTGCGTCGATGATCGCAGACAGATGCGATGCCGCATCGGTGCGCAGTCCATCGTCAGCTTTGTTCGCGGCCACACCGGTCAGGTGCTTCTGATACGCGATCAGCCGATTGGGCATGTCTTCGACCGCCAAAACATCGTCGACCTGCCCGGATGCCGCGGCACTTTGCGGCATTCCGGCCATCGCGTGATGATCGAACTCCGCCTGGGCAAGCGTAAACCCGCCGTGCTCCTTGATCGCGATCACGCCGAGGGTGCCGTCGCTGCCGGTGCCGGACAGGATAATGCAGACCGCATTCTCGCCCTGATCGATCGCCAGCGACTGGAAGAAGCTGTCGATTGGGCGGCGCAGGGTGCGCGGCGGCGCCGGCTTGACGATCCTGAGCCGTCCAACAGTGATCGTCAACGTCGCGTCGGGCGGAATGAACTGCGCCGCCATCATGACTTCGGCGGTATCGATATGCCCGATGCGGCACGCGAACTGCGTCAGCGATCCAAGCTCGCGCCGCCGCAGCGCCCCGCCGCAATCGGGGCAGGTGACAGCGCCCGGCAGATTCTGCGTAAATTCAGCAGCCGTTTCCTCATCCGCTTGCGGCTGTTCGTGCAATGTGTTGGCGCGAAGCGCGGGCGCATCGGATTGTGCGCCGGTCAACGCGATCAGCTACGGTCCGTTTCCCGCCAATGGCAGGCCATGATCCACGTCGACATGCGCGCGCGCTTTCCGGCATACCCGGGTTGGTGGCGTCGGCGGGATCCTGAGCGACCGTAACTCCGCCCGCTCGCGCAACATGATATAAACCCGCAGTCCCGTCGTTCAGCGAGCCGGTCAGGATGACACCGATGACGTCTGGTCCATAGCGATCGGCGGCGCTGCGAAACAGCGGGTCGATCGCCGGGCGTGCCCAGTCCTTGCGCGGGCCCTTGGTGAGCGAAATCCGTCCCGGTTCGATCACCATGTGATGAGCGGGCGGCGCGACATCGATTTGGCCCGGCGCGATCGGATCGCCGTCCTTCGCGTGCTTTGCGGGGCGATCGAACGTCGCGTCGTACACCTGCATGTGGGCGCGTTTCAGCCGTTCCAGGCATCGCTTGACCGGCAGCGGCAAGCGCCCTGCCAGCAGTCATTCTGAACCGCGGACGGAAAACCTGAAAAGTGCCGTTCGTTTCATGGCATAGCATGGCGGTGAACTGGATTGAGGCAGAGGGAAACGACCATGGCGCGTCGCCGGCTCAAGGTGTTCTTCGACGGCGGCTGCCGACCTAATCCCGGGCGCATCGAGGCGGCCGTGGTGGTACGCGGCGTCGTGCATCTATTCGACGATCTGGGGCCGGGCACGAACCACGATGCCGAATGGCTGGCCTTGATCCGCGCTGTTGAACTGGTGCAATCGTTGCGCCTGAGCCATGTCGAATTGATCGGTGATGCGCTTGAAGTGATCGCGCAGGCCAATGCCGTCTTGCAAAATGGCCCCGCGATGACGGGGCACGCGGCCGCGTTCCTGACTTTGGCTGCGAAGGCACCGCCAGCGCGGATTCGCTGGATTAAACGCGAGCAAAATCTGGCGGGGATCGCTCTGGCTGCACGCCATCCGCGTTAGCACCGCTGCTCGTGAGGCCGCACAAAATACGGCACCGCATTGTTCGCACCACACCGATGCCGGCCCGCTCTCGCGCTGGTTATGGCCGTTCGGCCGCAACGGTTTTTCGCGCTGGCGTTCGGCGTTGCAAAAAATATCCCGCCAATCGGGAATGCCCTGCAACCTTCCGGATTGCGGCGAAACGCTAAGTCTGGTTGGGCACCGTAACCCGGCTCATCGCCAGGGCGGCGACGACCAAGGTCGCTGCTGCGAAAGCCATGGTCCAGATCGGCTCGCCCGGAAAAAATGCCTTCATGATCGACCCCATTACCGTTGCCACCAGCAGTTGCGGCACGACGATGAAGACGTTGAACAACCCCATGTAGGTGCCAAGCTTGGCTTGCGGCAGACTGGAAGCGAGGATCGCGTATGGCATGGCGAGGATCGAGGCCCAGGCAATGCCGACGCCGATTTCGCTCACGATCAGGTAAGTGGGATCCTTGATCACGAAGAAGCTGGCATAGCCGGTCGCACCGGCCAACAGGCAGACCATGTGGGTCCGCGCCTTGCCGATCCGGCGGGACAGCAATGGCAGCAAGGTCAGCGCAGCAACTGCGGCAACGCCGTTGTAGACCGAGAACAACACCCCGACCCAATTGCCGCCGTCCTGATAGGCCGTGCTTGCCGGGTCAGCCGATCCGAAGAAGTTCTGAGCGACGATCGGGGTGGTGTTGATCCACATGATGAACAGCGCCGACCAGCTGAAGAACTGCACCCAGGCCAGCCGCTTCATGATATCGGGCATGCCCGCAAAATCGCCGATGATACTGGCCAGCATGGCGCTCGATTTACCGCCGCGTGCCTGAAAAATGGCCAGGATCGAGGCCAGACCATAAGCACCGAGCAGCGCGGCGAGCAGGTAAACTTCCTTTTCCAGCCCCCATTGGCGCACCGTCAACGCAACCACTGCGCCAGCACCGATCCACGGCAAGGCGCTGGCCGGACTGCGCGCAGCCAGCAAAGCCTGCGACTGGGCGCTGTTGTCGTGACTCGCACCAAAGGCGCGCATTTGCTCAGGCGAATATTCGCGCGTGGTCAGCACGGTCCACAGCACGGCGGCGAACAGCGCGATCCCGCCGGCCCAGAAGCTGTAGCGGACCGTATCGGGAATGCCGCCCCCCGCAACCTCGTTGGAGACGCCCAGGTGATTGAGCAGGTAGGGGAACAGCGATCCCACCACTGCCCCCGCGCCGATGAAGGCGGTCTGCACGGCGTAGCCGGCGGTGTGCTGGTCCTTGCCCAGCATATCGCCGACGAACGCGCGGAACGGTTCCATCGAGACGTTGAGGCTGGCGTCGAGCAACCACAGCAACATCGCCGCCATCAGCAGACCCGTGCTTTGTGGCATGAACACCAGCGACAGCGCGGCGAGCACCGCCCCGGCGAGGAAATAGGGGCGCCGCCGACCGAGCCGGCCGAGCCAGGTGCGATCAGACAGGTGCCCGATCACCGGCTGGACCAGCAGGCCGGTCAGCGGCGCTGCGATCCACAGCGCGGGGAGGTCATCAAGGCTGGACCCGAGCGACTGGAACACCCTGCTCATATTTGCGTTCTGTAGCGCGAAGCCGATCTGGATGCCGAAGAAACCAAAGCTGATATTCCACAGCCCGGCCCATCCTTGGCGCGGTTTTTCCATATGTTATGCTCCACCAATCCCGCTGCGGGAGGTCGCACGGGCGAAGCCACGCAGCAATAGGCATACGAATACGTAACCTTGCGGCGTTCAGACGGACGACAAACTACTCCCCCGCACCACCAGCTTGGCCGGGATCGCGAGGTTCGCGGTCGGGTGATCCTCGATGGCCGCCAGCAGGGTTTCGACCAGCAATTCGCCCGCGCCCTTGAGGTCCTGCATGATCGTGGTCAACGGCGGGCTGGTCAGGCTGGCGGCCGGGATGTCGTCGAAGCCGATCACCGCCACATCGCGGGGGACGCGTTTACCCACTTCGGCCAGCGCGCGCATCGCGCCGATGGCGATCAGATCGCTCGCGGCGAAAATAGCATCGAAGCCAAGCCCGGCAGCGAGCATCGCCGCCACCGCATCGTGCCCGTCGCCCTCGCTGCTCAACGCGCCGCGCTGCAGTGCCGGGTCGGCAGTATAACCGGCCTCGGCGAGCGCCGCGCACAGCCCGCGATAGCGGTCGGCAAATTCGGGGTAATGATCGTCAGCCTGGCCGAGGAACGCGATCCGCTCGCGCCCCTGCGCCAGCAAATGTGCGCCCGCCAACCGCCCTGCCCCGACGTTGTCCGACCCGACTGTGGCGCCGATGTTATCGTCGCGAACCGAGCCCCAGCGCACAAATTGGGTTTCGCTGGCAACCAGCTGCTTGAGGCGGCTTTCGTAAAGCGTATAATCGCCGTAGCCGAGCAAGATCAGCCCATCGGCGCGGTGACTGTCCTGATAGCGGACGTGCCAATCATCCTCCATCTTTTGGAACGAGATCAGCAGGTCGAGGCCGCGATTGGCGCAGTGCCGGGTGATCGAACCGAGCATGGCGAGGAAGAACGGATTGATGTTCGCGCCGTCGGGAGTGGGGTCTTCGAAGAACAGCAACGCGATGGTGTTCGAGCGCTGCGAGCGCAGCGACGAGGCGTTCTTGTCGACCGAGTAGTTGAGCTCGCGCGCGATCTCTTCGATCCGCTGGCGAGTGGCCAGGCTGACCGCTTTGGAGCCGCGCAAAGCCCGGCTGACCGTGGGCTGCGAGACCCCGGCGCGGTAAGCAATATCGAAGCTCGTCGGCTTGGTTGAGCGCTTGCGGCCCACTGTCTCTCCCGGCCAAAATTCTTGTCTTACGGCCACGCTAGGCGCTTGCACCCACACCCGCAATCGTTCGAATTATCGGCGTCACAACCGTGACAATCGCGCCACAATCCGCGGTTGCATAAAAAGGGTATACGTATGCCATCTTCCGGATTGCCCCACGCTGGCCTTATCAGAGGCCCACGCGCAGGTCGGCAGGACGCTTTGTCACGGCGCGGTGGGATTCAAGAAGCCGGGGCCAGTGAGCATCCGGCACGCACTGGGGAGGAAATCAGCGTGGCACTTCGCACCAAGTTTTCGGGCGTTTCGGCGTTGGCCGTGGCGATAGCAATGTTTACGATGCCAGCCATCGCGCTGGCGCAGGAGACTGCCCCGGCCGACGATGCCGACAATGCCGAGGCGATCACCGTGGTCGGCTTCCGCGCCAGCCTTGAAAACGCGGTGAACAAAAAGAAGACTTCGGACCAGATCGTCGAATCGGTTTCGGCCGAAGACATCGGCAAGCTGCCTGACGCCTCGATCGCTGAATCGATTGCGCGTCTGCCAGGCCTCACCTCGCAGCGTCTCTCAGGCCGTTCGAACGCAATTACCATCCGCGGCTTCGCGCCGGACTTCTCGACCACGCTGCTCAACGGCCGCGAACAGACCTCGACCGGTGACAACCGCGCGGTCGAATACGATCAGTACCCGTCCGAGACAATCCGCCAGGTCAATGTCTACAAAACCCCGATGGCCAGCCTGATCGGGCAAGGTCTGTCGGGCACGGTCGATCTGCGCACGATCCGTCCGCTCGAAGCGGGCAAGCGCGTGGTCTCGATCGGCGCGCGCGGATCTTACGCCGCGCTGGGCAAGCTCAACGCCGGCTCGCAGGATATCGGCTACCGCGTCAACGGCGTCTATGTCGATCAGTTCAACAGCGACACGATCGGGCTGGCGCTGTCGGCCAGCTATGTCGACGAACCTTACCAGACCCAGGAATTCAACGCCTGGGGCTATGCCGATGGGCCGGGCGGCAACAAGGTCATCGGCGGATCGAAGAGCTACAACACCTCGAGCCGGCTCAAGCGGCTGGGGCTGCAGGGCACGCTGGAAATCCGCGCCACTCCGAACCTGACCAGCAGCCTCGATATGTTCTATTCGGACTTC
>JANOTT010000016.1:0-2745 GCA_031416535.1 Novosphingobium sp.
CCACCACTGATTGTTCGAACATGGCCCGATAAAACCGATCGTTCTTGGGCAGCGCCGCCACAATCCGTTCGGCCTCGGCCAACCGGAGCCGGGTTTCGGCAAGCTCGCTTTGCAATGCGGCCAAAGCGGATGGCAGCGCAAATTCCGTACCCGCAGCCCCAATATTTCTCGCCATCTCAACCCCTTCCGGCGGGTTCGAAACAAATCGACGTATGGATCAACCAGACGCTTAGCCGATTCGGCATTCTTCAAAAAAAAATATTATCCAGTTGCCCCTGCACGATTGCAATCATTTAACGACGCGCTGGCGGGCGGAGATGAACGCGGCCGGGTTATTGCAAAACGGCTGCTGGCGCAGAAGAATTAACCAAGGCCAGTTCACCGAATTATGGCAGCGCAAAACCGGTGGTTTCGCAAGCGGTCCGATTTACGGCACAGCAATTTCCGGCCCACTGCCTGCGCTCCGTTCGGCCACCATCGGGGGATCCAACCCGCATCTGCGGCGCAGTGACTGTGCCCGGCGATCCGCTGCCCGGCTTTGCGCCGGAGCGCCGCCGCGCGCCGCATTTTCTTTGGCTCGGCAGGCGGGCATTGCTTGACTTGTTTCAAGGAAGTCGTAGGGCTGCCGGGCGGACCGGGCCCCTCTGGCGGTCGTTCCTTTAACGACAGCGATGTCGGACCGCATCGGGATAGCTCTCGATGCAGGTTCTGATGCCTTTGCTGTCTCGCATCGCTCGTGTATCGAAGTGCGCCCCGATCGATCCTCATCGACAGGAGAGCGGCTATGAAAACCTTGATCTACCAACTCACATTGATCCATCGGAGGATCGACGACGACATCCGAAGCGAACTTGCGCGCCGATTTCCCGACAGCATCAAACTTTTGCGGCTCAAGAAATTGCGTCTGGCGATCAAGGACCGGCTCTACCGCCGCATGCGCGCCAGCAGCGCTGGAGCGTGATTCGACCCGTTATTTTTGGAGACTGAAACAATGCGTAGTACCGAACCCGAAACCGGGATGCTTTGCCCGCTCGACAAGACCGCGCTGGTCATGTCCGAGCGGCAGGGCATCGAGATCGACTATTGCCCGACCTGCCGCGGGGTCTGGCTTGATCGGGGCGAACTCGACAAGATCATTGAAAGAAACATGCAGACGGCAGCGCCGCCAATGAGCCAGCCGGCTGCGCCTGTGCAGCAACGAGGCATGGATTATGGGCACCAATCAAAATACGGTCACGGCCAGCCCAAACGCCGCAAGTCGTTTCTGGAAGACCTGTTTGACTGATGGCGAGGGATTGCGGGCGATTGCTCGCGATTTTTACCGATAAATGTGCAGTAAATCTAGCGAAAGCATGATCAGGACGTTATGATCGATATTCTCAATATATTTGCCGATCCCGCCAATTGGGCAGCAATCATCGCACTTATTGCGATGGAAGTGGTGCTGGGCATCGACAACCTGATTTTCATCTCGATCCTGACCAACAAGCTTCCCGAACAGTATCGCGCAAAGGCGCGGCGGATCGGGATTGGCCTGGCGCTGGGGATGCGGCTGGCGCTGCTCGGGTTGATCGCCTTCATCGTCACGCTCACCCGCCCGCTGTTCGAGGCGTTCGGGCATGCTTTTTCATGGCGCGACCTGATTTTGGTCGCGGGCGGGCTGTTTCTGGTCTGGAAAGCGACCAAGGAAATTCATCACAGCGTCGATACCAATCCCAATGACGATGTGCTCGATACGCTCACGGCCGGGTTGGGTTTCGGGGCAGCAATCGTTCAGATCATCTTGCTCGATCTGGTCTTCTCGATCGATTCGATCATCACCGCCGTCGGCATGACCGAACATGTGCCGATCATGTTCCTGGCAGTGATCGTGGCGGTGGCGGCCATGCTCACCGCAGCCGGGCCATTGTCACGCTTTATCGAGAAAAACCCGACTGTGGTCATGCTGGCGCTGGCCTTCCTGATGATGATCGGGATGACGCTGATTGCCGAAGGTTTCGGAGTCCATGTCCCCAAAGGCTACATCTATGCCGCAATGGCATTTTCGGTGGCGGTCGAAGGTCTTAACATCATGTCGCGCCAGGTTCGCCAGCGCCGCAACAAAGAAGACCAGGGCTGACGTGAATGGCAACGGGATCCGCGCCAATCCCCACGCGCCGGTTGAACGCGCCGCCCGCGGCGCCGCGTTCAACCGGTGTTGCCGGACCGGTCAGGCGCGGGGTTTATCGGTTCGCTTCGCACGCTCGGCGCGGCGCTTGGCGCTGGTGCGGCGCAGGCCCCAGTCGGCCCAGCGCCCTGCCTTGGGCTGATGCTGCTTGAAGCGCGCGTATTTGCGCTTCGCCCATTTTGAATTGCGCAGCGTCAGCCCCAGGCCAGCTGCGAACACGAACACGCCGCCTGGCCCCGGCAACAGGCTAACCAGCGGCGTTGCAACGAGCAAAACAACGCCGGCAACCAGCTGGGCTATGCGAAATCCTTGGCTTGCGTTGATTGCGCGGAGCTGGTTCCTGATCGTCATACGACAAAAGGTGGGATGGCGAACGCGCGCTCGCAAGTTCGAACGCCTGATATTTCTCGAATAATCGATATTCTGGCGTACCTTGGCGATGCGCAGACGGCGTTTACGGTCCAGGGCGCGCGGGGCACCCGGCGGGCCTTGCCGGTGCGCTGTGCGCTTACCTTGCGCTCTTACCCCGCGGCCAGCGCACCCGTGGCCCGCCGCTGCACGGCATGGTCTTGTCCAGA
>JANOTT010000017.1:0-31647 GCA_031416535.1 Novosphingobium sp.
CGGGAGCCTAATTGCGGTTGAAGCGTTTGCCCTGCAGAAGCGCGAGCGGCCTGACGCTTGCCCGTGGGAGCAATCGCCGATGCGTCCAATTTACTTTGCCCTGCCGTTATTGCTGACGCTCGCTGCCTGCAAAGTCAGCGACGGCACGCCGCCCGATGCCAGCGCCACGCAGGCACCCGCCAGCCCGGCGGCGCTTCCCAGCCCGGTGGCGCAGGTCAGCCCCGCAGCCGATCCATTGGCGGCGCACGACGGTGCCGCCAATGCCCAGGAAGTTGCCGATAGCCAGCCGCGCCCGGTAATGCAGGCGCAGGTGGTGCTTGATCGGCTGGGGTTCACCCCCGGCGTGGTCGATGGCAAACTGGGCCTGTCCACCCGCAATGCAGTCGCGGGCTTTCAGGAAGCCAACGGCCTGCCCGTGACCGGCCAACTGGACGCGGCAACCAAAGCCGCGCTGGCGCAATATCAATCCATCCCGGCAACGCGCGTGGTGACGATTCCCGCAGATTTTGCGCCCGGGCCGTTCGTGAAAATCCCCAAGGGGCCGGAGGAACAAGCCAAGCTGACCGCGCTGGGATACGAATCCCTCGATGAGAAACTGGCCGAACGGTTTCACACCACGGTCGCAACGCTCAAGCTGCTCAATCCCGGCGGGATGCCGGCAGGAGCGCCCAAGCTTGCAGCAGCAACCGCCAGTCCAAGCTCGGCACCCACCGCAAGCCCTACTCCCAAACCGAACGCGACCGACGCCCCGGTCTCGGTGTTCAGCGCGGGCCAGCAAATCCGCGTGCCCAATGTCGGCGGCGATACGATCGCGGCAGGGGCTGTAAGCGATGCCGCCTGGCAGACCACGCTTGCGATGCTTGGCGTCGGCAGCGAGCAGCCCAAGGCGGCGCGCATCGTCGTGAGCAAATCGAAAGGAACGCTCAAGGCCTATGATAGCGCCGACAAGCTGATCGCGGTCTATACCGCGACGATGGGTTCAACCCACGATCCGCTGCCGCTCGGCAACTGGGGAATTACCGGCGTCGCGCACAATCCCAAGTTCAACTACAACCCCAACTTGTTCTGGGATGCCAAAGCCGGAAGCGAAAAAGCCACCTTGCCCGCGGGTCCGAATGGGCCGGTGGGCGTGGTGTGGATCGATCTGACCAAAGAGCATTATGGCATCCATGGCACTCCGCATCCCGAAACGATTGGCCGCGCCGAAAGCCACGGCTGTGTGCGGCTGACCAACTGGGATGTCGCGCGGCTGGCGCAGATGGTTTCGGCCCGCACCAAAGTGCGCTTCGAGGCTTGATCGCATGACCCTGCAAGCGCGGCTGCGAACAATCGCCGGGACGGTACTGCTGACCTCGCTGGCGTGGGCGGTCGCGGTGTTTCAATATTGGCCGCATGATCCGGCGGCTATCATTGGCGTGGCACCCGGCGGGGCATCACCAGCAACGATTGCGGCAACCACAATCCCGGCCGGGGCAGGGTCCATTCCACTTGACCAGACCCGCACCGCTTATCAGGCGATTGTCCCGGTGCCAGTCGCCGCCGCGCCGGTGCAAGCTCTGATCATCCCGGTGCAGGGGGTGCTTGCGAACCAACTTAGCGATACCTTCACCCAGGCGCGCGAAAACGGCGCGCGAGTGCACGACGCGATTGATATCATGGCGCCGCGCGGCACGCCGGTGCTGGCGGCGGCGGCGGGCACGGTGGAACGGCTTTACACCTCGGCGGCGGGCGGGCTGACGATCTACGTCCGGCTCGATGACCGGCGCTATGTCCACTATTACGCGCACCTCGACAGCTATGCGACCGGGCTCAGCGAAGGGCAGCGGGTGGCGCAGGGTCAGGTGATCGGCGCGGTCGGTTTCACCGGCAACGCCAGCCCGGCCGCACCCCATCTGCACTTCGCGATCCAGCTCACCATTGCAGCCGCAAAATGGTACGAGCCGAGCACTGCGCTCAACCCGTATCCGCTGCTGATCCGGCACTGACCAAGCTGGTCTAAGATCCGCGTTGCGTAACTGCGGTTTCCCAGGCCGCATCGATGTGTCACAACTTGGACAGTAACGCCCGTGGCATCGGGCTGGGTTTTGATCCTGGGACACTGGCCAATGTGTCCATTCATTCAGCCGGGGGCCTGTTGATGAACGAAAGCCAGTCTTCGACTCGCCCAGCAGGGCAGCGTGAACTCACCCTGCGTTCGATCCTGCTTGGCGGTATCCTTACTTTCCTGTTTACGGCGGCGAATGTCTATTTCGGGCTGCGGGTCGGGCTGACCTTTTCGACCGCGATCCCGGCGGCGGTCATCTCGATGGCGGTGTTGCGCACGCTTGGCGGCGCGACCATCGTTGAAAACAACATCGTCCAGACCATCGGCAGCGCGGCGGGCGCGGTGGCGACAATGGTGTTCGTACTGCCGGCTTTCGTTATTATCGGCTGGTGGACCGCGATCCCCTATTGGGAAACGATGCTGGTCTGCGCCACTGGCGGCGTTTTGGGGGTGATGCTCTCGGTCCCGATGCGTCGCGCGCTGGTGGTCGATAGCGATCTGCCGTACCCCGAAGGCGTGGCGGGCGCGGAAATCCTGCGGGTTGGCATGGCCGGTGCCGAGGGTGCGAACGAAAGCCGCGCCGGGCTGGTCACCATTTTGCTGGGCGCGCTGGCCGGGGCCGGGTTCGGGGTACTGACCATGCTGCGGCTGGCCGCCGGTGAAGTTTCCAAGGTGTTCAAGCTGGGGGCCGGCGTGGGGACCTTGGGCGGCACCCTGTCGCTGGGTCTGTTGGCGATTGGCCACCTGATCGGGCTGGCGACCGGCATGGCCATGTTGCTGGGCATGGTCATCGGCAAACTGATCTTGCTGCCGTGGTTGAGCGCCGGAATGCCAGGGCCTGCCGAGCAAGTGGCCGCGACCGTGCTGGGCGAACAGGTGCGGTTTGTTGGCGCCGGGGCAATGGCAGTCGCGGCGATCTGGGCCTTGATCCGGATCGCCGGGGCCATCGTGCGCGGATTGGCCGGGATCGCTGCAACGGCCCGGGCCCGGCGCGCGGGTACTGCAGTAAACCTTGCCGAGCGTGACTTGCCGGGCGGATGGGTGCTGGGGATCAGCGCGGCGATGTTCGCGCCGATTCTCTACCTGGTCTGGCGCTTTGTGCAGGGCGGCCCGTTGGCGGATTCGATTGGCGCGGTGCTGGCGTTGACGCTGGTGTTCACCATCGTGATCGGGGTGGCGACTGCGGTAGTAACCGGTTATATGGCGGGTCTGGTCGGAACCTCGAACAGCCCGGTTTCGGGGGTCGGCATTCTCGCGGTCCTGATCGCTTCGCTGGTGATCGCCAGCCTGTTTGGCGGTTCGGTCCCCGCAGACCAACGCGCGCCGCTGATCGCCTTTGCGCTGTTTCTGGTATCGTTCGTGTTTGGGATCGCGATTGTCGCGAATGACAATTTGCAGGATCTCAAGACCGGACAACTGGTCGGCTCAACGCCGTGGAAGCAGCAAGTCGCGCTTGTCATCGGCGTGATCGCAGGTTCGCTGATCCTGCCGCCGGTGCTGCAATTGCTGTATACCAGCTTCGGCTTTGCCGGTGCCCCGGGCGCCGGGCCGAACGCGTTGGCCGCGCCGCAAGCCTCGCTATTTGCGGCAATCGCGCAGGGCGTGCTCGGTGGCAATTTGCGCTGGGATCTGATCGCTCTGGGCGGGCTGATCGGCGCGGGGATTGTCGCGCTCGATGAGGGCCTGCGGGCGGCGGGCAAGCCCCGCGTGCCGCCGCTCGCGGTGGCCATGGGCATCTATTTGCCGGTAACGCTGGTGCTGCCCACGGTAATCGGCACGGTGATCGGATATTTCTGGAATCGCATGGCCACAACGACTGCGCGGCCTGAGTTCACCGTCAGGCTTGGGGTGTTGCTCGCGACCGGATTGGTGGTGGGGGACAGCCTGTTCGGGCTGGCCTTTGCGGGCGCGGTTGGCGCGGTCGGAGATCCTGCCAGACTGGCCATTGTCGGAGACAATTTTGCCCCGATCGCTGAATGGACCGGGTTGGCGGCGCTGGTCGCGATACTGTGCTTCACCTATGCCCGGACGCGGCAGCGGGCATTGGTCAGCGGTGGCTAGCTGTTGTTGAGCACCCGGCGCACGCAGCGCAGCGAGGTATCGGCGCCGCTGGCATCGGTCTTGCGCAGGAACCTGTTGGTAATGCGGTGAAAGGTCTGGCCGGACTTCGGTCCGCTGGTCATCGCAAGCACGTCGCCGGTCAGCAGATAAGTGCCGCGGCCGGTTGCCGTGCGATAGGTGTTCGCATTGACGATCTCGAAATCTTCGGCTCCGACCCGCAAGCCGACCGCGCCACCGGCGTCGCCAGGCTGTTCGCACTGGTAATTCCCCGGATTGAGCTGGCCGATCGGGCCGCCCGGCACCGCGAGCGCAGGACCGGCCGCAGCCAGCAAAACAAGGGACAGAACAGGTTTCATCGCAGCGCCTTTCGCAAAGCTTCGATTAGCAGGATGTGAACCGCGCGGCTAGCGGGCGTGCCCCAGACTTTGCCGACCAGACTTTGCCGACCAGACCTTGCCGACCAGACCTTGCCGACTGGCCCGGCGCAGTCTAAAGGCGCGACCTGCCGGCGCGTGCCGGAGCTCTTTCTCAGCTTGAAGGCACCGTCATGGCCAAGATCAGCGGCGTGGACATTCGTCCGGGCAATATTATCGAATACGAAAAGGGCATCTGGAAAGTTGCCAAGACCCAGCACACCCAGCCGGGCAAGGGCGGCGCCTTTATGCAGGTCGAGATGAAGAACCTGATCGACGGACGCAAAACCAACGTCCGTTTTCGCAGTCAGGACACGATCGAAAAGGTCCGGCTCGATACCAAGGACTTCCAGTTCCTGTATGTTGACGGTGATGCGCTGGTGTTCATGGACACCGAAAATTACGAGCAGATCAACCTGGCAACGGATTTGCTCGGCGAAGCGGTTGCCTTTCTGCAGGACGGCATGACCGTCAGCCTTGAAATGTATGACGAGCGCCCGATTTCGGTGCAGCTGCCCGAACAGGTCGAGGCCATGATTGTCGAAGCCGATGCAGTGGTAAAAGGGCAGACCGCCTCGTCCAGCTATAAGCCCGCGCTGCTTGATAACGGCGTGCGCGTGATGGTCCCGCCGCACATCGGCAGCGGCACCCGGATCATAGTCGACGTTTACGAACGCTCTTACGTCAGCAAGGCGGGCTGAGCGCAGCCATGGCCGTTATTTCCGCCATCATCCGCGTTATGGAAAAAGCCGCGCGCAAAGCAGGCCAGCGCTTGCGCCGTGATTTCGGCGAGGTCGAGCATCTGCAGGTCAGCCGCAAGGGCCCCGCCGATTTCGTCTCCAAGGCCGATCAGCGCGCCGAGCGGACGCTGTATGACGAACTCCTGCTGGCGCGGCCTGAATGGGGCTTTGTGCTCGAAGAAGGCGGGGTGATTGAAGGCAATCCAACCAGCCCCCGCTGGATCATCGATCCGCTCGATGGGACCAGCAATTTCCTTCACGGCATTCCGCACTTCGCGATCTCGATCGCCGCGCAGGAGCGCAAACTGGACGGCAGCGGCTGGGGCGATGTCGTCGCGGGGCTGGTCTATCAGCCGATCACCGATGAGAGCTATTGGGCCGAGCGCAGCCGCGGGGCTTGGCTGCAGGACCGGCGCCTGCGCGTGTCCTCGCGCCGCCACCTCGATGAAAGCCTGATCGCCACCGGCATCCCCTTTGCCGGCCGCGGCGATGCGCCCGAATGGACCCGGATCTACGGCGCGCTGGCGCCGCAAGTCGCAGGTATTCGCCGCTTTGGCGCGGCTTCGCTCGATCTTGCCTGGGTTGCCGCAGGACGCTTCGACGCCTTTTGGGAAAGCGATCTTTCATCGTGGGATACCGCCGCCGGGTGCCTGCTGGTGCGCGAAGCCGGCGGGTTCGTCACCGACTGGCGCGGCACCTCACTGCCGATCTGCGACAAGCAGGTCCTGGCCGGAAACGATGTTCTGCATTCGCGCCTGCACAAGGCGATTGCGGGCGTATTGAAGGGCGGCTAAGCGGCGGTTCGGTTTTCGCCTTAGGGCGCACCACGGGATGCCCCTGTGGCGGAATGGTAGACGCGAACGACTCAAAATCGTTTGTTGAGAGACGTGCCCGTTCGAGTCGGGCCAGGGGCACCACAATTTGACAGGACGCGGGGCGCGCGGCTAATCCTGCGGCGATGACCAAAACCATATTTGGCGCGCTGGCGCTCACCGCCCTTCTCGCCGCGCCGTTGCAGGCCGATGCATTGCACGACCGCGTGCAGGCCGATCTGCCCGGCCTGATGCCGATCTACCGCGATCTGCACCAAAATCCCGAACTTTCGTTTCAGGAACACCGCTCGGCCAAAATTCTGGCCGATGCCGCGCGCAAAGCCGGGTTCACCGTTACCGAAGGCGTCGGCCAAACGGGCGTGGTCGCGGTGCTCAAGAACGGTGCTGGTCCGACCGTGCTAATCCGCGCCGACATGGACGGTCTGCCGGTGATCGAACAGACCGGGTTGCCTTATGCGTCAAAAGCGCGTGGCACGTCGCTAGCCGGGGTCGAAAGCGGCATCATGCACGCCTGCGGACACGATACCCACATGACTGCGTGGATCGAAGTGGCGCGGTTAATGGCGTCGAACAAAGCCCAGTGGTCGGGCACGCTGGTGATGATCGGCCAGCCCGCCGAAGAATTGGGTTTGGGCGCGGTCACCATGCTCAAGGACGGGCTGTTCGACCGGTTTCCCAAACCCGATTATGCGCTGTCGTTCCATGACAGCGCGGATATCGCCTCGGGCGTGATCGGGGTTACTCCGGGCTACGCGCTGGCCAATGTCGATTCGATCGATATCGCGATCCATGGGATCGGCGGGCACGGCGCTTATCCGCAACTGACCAAAGACCCGATCGTGCTGGGCGCAGCGATCGTAATGCGGCTACAAACGCTGGTCAGCCGCGAGGCCAGCCCGTTCGAGCCCTCGGTGGTGACGGTCGGCAGCTTCCACGCCGGGGCCAAGCACAACATCATCTCGGACGCGGCGCATTTGCAGCTAACCGTGCGCAGCTATTCAGACAGTTCGCGCCAACAATTGCTCAGTGGGATCCGCCGGATCGTCAAAGCCGAGGCTGAGGCATCCGGCATTCCGGCGAACTTGCTGCCCGAAGTAAAGGTGCAGGAGCCGTTCACCCGCGCCACCTGGAATACGCCCGCATTCGCGCAAACGATGACCGAATTTTTCAAGGGCCGGTTTGGCGCAGCCGGGGTCGAGCAGACCGGGCCGGTGATGGCGGGCGAGGACTTTGGCGAATTTGCACGCGCCGCGGGCGACCAGGTCCCTAGCCTGATCTTCTGGGTTGGCGGCCGCCCCGCCGATCAGCTCGCCGCCGCCAAGCGCGATGGCAAGGTGCTGCCGGGACTGCACAGCCCGTTCTGGGCGCCCGAGGCCGACAAGGTGATCGCCGCCGCATCGGAAGCGCTGACGAGCGCGGCAATGAACCTGATGCCGCGGCGTTGATCGGGACGAAGACCCGCCCGATGCTGGCGCGCGAATGCATTTGGCGCTGATTAGTCCGCGCCTCCAGCCTGACCCGAACGGCGGGCCGAATTGGCCGTGATGTCGGCGATGTCCTGGGCGGTCGGACCACTTTGACTGCGGGCTTTGGCGCTTTTCAACTGCTCGGCGCCAACGGGCGCTGGCGCGCCGTTCACGGCCACTATTGCGCTCGGTGGGTTCGGCAGTCCAGGCGAGTAGGCGCGGGAGTTGTCCATCGTTAGCGCCGGTTCGGGGGATGGTTTCTGCGGTGAATCGCCGCCGCCGTAAGCGCCAAAATCATGCCCTTCATCGTCGCCAAAGGCCGGGGCCGCCGGGCCATCCTTGACCCTGAGCTTGGCCGCAAGCTTTTTGCTGCCGAACCTCTCGGCTTCAGTCGCGGCCAGCTGGTTCTTGGCCTCGACCGTTCCGATCTGTGCCTGCGCGCCCCAATCTTCACCGCTGGCAAATATTGCCAGCAACCCGGTCAAGGCCACGGTCGCGATGGCGGAGTGCTTGATCAGCTTTGGTGAAAGCGGTCCAGTGGAGATAGCGCGTCGCATGGCGAATGGTTTAGCGTGCGAAGGTTAACCGCCGGGTTTGGGCATATGGTTACGGATGGATTGACGACCGCCGGAGCGAAAGGGGCACTCCGACGGCCGTCGTTTCTCCTCCCCAGGAGATCTGGCGCGGCTTAGGCCTAGGCCGCGAACTGATTCATCGTGTTGTCTGCGCCGCCGGCCTTGAGCGCGGCTTCACCCGCGAAGTATTCCTTGTGATCATCGCCGATGTCCGAACCGGACATGTTCTGGTGCTTCACGCAGGCGATGCCCTGGCGGATTTCCTGGCGCTGGACGTTCTTGACGTAGCCCAGCATGCCTTGATCGCCGAAGTATTCGCGGGCCAGATTGTCGGTGCTGAGCGCCGCCGTGTGATAGGTCGGCAGTGTGATCAGGTGATGGAAGATTCCGGCGCGCGCGGCGGAATCGCGCTGGAAGGTGCGGATCCGTTCGTCGGCTTCGATAGCCAGATCGGTGGTGTCGTAATCGACGCTCATCAGTTTGGCGCGATCATAGGCAGACACGTCCTTGCCGTCGGCGCTCCAGGCATCGAACACCTGCTGGCGGAAGTTCAGCGTCCAGTTGAAGCTGGGCGAATTATTGTACACCAGCTTGGCATTGGGAATGACTTCGCGGATCCGGTCAACCATGCCCGCGATCTGCGAGATGTGCGGCTTTTCGGTTTCGATCCATAGCAGGTCGGCGCCGTTCTGCAGCGATGTGATGCAATCGAGGACGCAGCGGTCTTCGCCGCTACCCGGGCGGAACTGGTAAAGGTTCGATGGGAGCCGCTTGGGCCGCAGCAGCGTGCCGTCGCGGCTGATCAACACTTCTCCGTGGCCGATCTGCCCGGCTGCAACCTCGTCGCAGTCAAGGAAGCTGTTGTATTGATCGCCGATATCGCCGGCTGTGCGGGTCACGGCGATTTGCTTGGTCAGCCCGGCACCGAGCGAATCGGTGCGCGCGACGATTATGCCGTCCTCGACGCCCAGTTCCATGAAGGCGTAACGAATGGCGCGGATCTTCGCGAGAAAGTCTTCGTGCGGGACAGTGACCTTGCCGTCCTGGTGGCCGCACTGCTTCTCGTCGGACACCTGGTTTTCGATTTGCAGCGCGCAGGCCCCGGCCTCGATCATCTTCTTGGCCAGCAGATAGGTAGCCTCGGCATTGCCGAACCCGGCGTCGATATCGGCGATGATCGGCACCACATGGGTTTCATGATTGTCGATCGCGTGCTGGATCGCCTTGGCCTTGACCGCATCACCAGCATTTCGCGCCGCATCGAGATCGCGGAACATCCCGCCCAGTTCGCGCGCATCGGCTTGGCGCAGGAAAGTGTAAAGTTCCTCGATCAACGAGGAAACGCTGGTCTTTTCGTGCATCGACTGATCGGGCAGCGGGCCGAATTCGCTGCGCAGCGCGGCGATCATCCAGCCCGACAGATAGAGGTAGCGGCCCTGAGTGGTGCCAAAGTGTTTCTTGATCGAGATCAGCTTTTGCTGCCCGATAAACCCGTGCCAGCAGCCCAGCGACTGGGTGTAGGAGGCCGAATCGGCATCGTAAGCGGCCATATCGCGGCGCATGATTCCGGCGGTATACTTGGCGATCTCCAGCCCGGTGCGGAACCGGTTCTGCGCGCGCATCCGGGCGACTGATTCGGCGCTGATCCCGTCCCAGCTGGGCTGGTCGGCGATGGTCTGCTGGGTCTGCGCGATGGTATCGGTATAGGTCATGATGGTCTCCTGGGGAGCAGTTGCCATAGCGTTAGTGCAGTGCAGCGCGCGGCGGTAATGGAAATGACAAAATTTGTTGTCCAATTGCACCACAAACGCGGCGATGAATTGCAATGTTGTAAATAATATGACAAACGGCGGGCATGGCTGATACCGCGCTTCATGCTGGACCAACGATCCGACGCTTGCGCCGACGCGAGGGGCTGACTCAGGCGGCGATGGCGGCGCGGCTGGCAATCTCGCCCAGTTACCTCAACTTGATCGAACGCAACCAGCGTCCGCTCTCGGCGCGACTGCTGGTGCAACTGGCTGAGAGCTTTGATTTCGACCCGCGCAGCCTGCGTCAGGATGAAGCGGTGGGCGGGATCGACGGGCTGCGGCGGCGGCTGGCCGATGAGCGCTTTGCCGACCTGGCGATTGATCGCGACGAGATTGCCGAATGGCTCTCGGCCGCGCCCCAAGCCGCGTTGGCCTTCGCCCGGCTGTTCGATGCCAGCGGCGGAGCGGGTACGGCCGACGGCACCCGTGACGGCGACCCGATGGACCTGGTTCGCCGCGAGATCGAACGCTGGCGCAACCACTTCGCCGATCTCGATCTGGCGGCCGAGGCCTTGTCCGACGAATTGCGGCTGTCGAGCGCAGAAATCGGCGCGGCGCTGGCCGAACGGCTCCGACAGCGGCATCAGTTGTCGGTGCGGGTGTTGCCCGCCGATGTGATGCCCGATGCATTGCGGCGGCTCGATCTGCACGCGCGGCAATTGCAGCTGTCCGAATTGCTCGACCAGTCGTCGCGCAATTTCCAGATCGCGGTGCAATTGGCCTTGCTCGAACAGCGCGACGAGATTGCGGCGCTGGCCGATGGCGCCGGATTTGCCGATCGCGGCGCCTGGCGGATGTTCCGCCGTCACCTTGCGGGTTATTTCGCGGCGGCGCTGCTGATGCCTTATGGCCGGTTCATGCGCGCCTGCGAGGATACCGGCTACGATCTGGCGATCTTGCAGCGCCGCTTCAATGTGGGGTTTGAGCAACTGGCACACCGGCTGACGACCTTGCAGCGGGTCGGCCAGCGCGGGTTGCCATTTTTCATGGCCCGGATCGACCGCGCCGGGCAGTTTTCCAAACGCTATGCCGGAGCCAGCGGGACGGTTTTGCTTGACACCGAACAGAGCTGCCCGCTGTGGAATGTCCATCAGGCGTTCGAGCGCGCCGGGCGCATCGGCGTCCAGAACATCGAATTCACCGATAGTGCTGGACAGGCGTCGCACTGGTTCACGCTTGCCCGAACGGTGCAGGGCAGCGGCGCGCTGGGCGGCGAAGGCGCGCAATTCGTGGTCGTGCTGGGTCTCGAGGCCGCCTTGGCCGGGCAACTGGCGCAGGCGCGCGGCGCGGCGCTGGACCGAACGCAGGCGGTGCGCACCGGGCCGGGCTGCGCGCGTTGCTACCGCCCCGATTGCCAGCAACGCTCGCTCCCCCCACGCGGCGCGGCGCTGCAATTCGATGAGCGCAGCCGCGGGCTGACGCCATTCACGTTTGGCCGCTGACGCACGCTTTTGCGTTAACCAAACGCTGTAAAATTTACCGACATTTCACCTCTGGCGCTTAGGCAGGTGTTTGAAACACTGCTTGAGGGGCCGCCGCCGGACCATGATCCGCCTGTTCAAACATTATATTCCCCACGCCGTCATCCTGCTGGGACTGATCGACATCGCGCTGCTGATCGCGGTGGGCGAGGCGTCGTGGCGGCTGCGCGCCGGGCAAATCGGGATGGATCTTGGCTCGCCTGAAGACCGGGCCGGGCAACTGATTGGCTTTGCTGCGGTGGTGCTGACTGCGATGATTGCAGTGGGGGTGTATGGTGCCGATGCGCTGCGTTCGATGCGCTTTGCTACTGCCCGGTTGCTGGTCGCGGTGTCGCTTGGGATCATCGCGATCACCTTTGTCGATTTCCTGCTCGGCGGGCACAACTTCTGGCGCTCGACGCTGGCGTACGCGATGGCTGGATCGGTGCTCGCGCTGGTGCTTAACCGGCTGCTGGTGGGCGGCATCCTCGGTTCATCTGCCTTTCGCCGCCGGGTGCTGGTGCTGGGCGCAGGACTGCGCGCCGACCGGCTGCGCAAATTGTCCGAAAAGCCCGAGAGCGGCTTCGTGATCGTCGGCTTTCTGGCCATGACCGAAAGCAAGCCGGAGGTTGCCGAGGCGATCCCGCGCGGGGCGATTTACAACCTGACCCGCCATGTCGAGAACCTGGGGGTGAGCGAAGTGGTGCTGGCGCTGGAAGAGCGGCGCAATGCGCTGCCGCTCGCGGATTTGCTGCGGATCAAGACCACCGGGGTTCACGTCAACGACTTTTCCAGCTTCATCGAGCGCGAAACCGGGCGGGTCGATCTCGATTCGGTCAATCCCTCGTGGCTGATCTTCTCCGACGGATTTTCGTCGGGGCGGGCGATTTCCAGCGTGGCCAAACGGCTGTTCGATATCGCGGCCAGTTCGTTGTTGCTCACGCTGACCATGCCGATAATCGTGCTGTTCGCGTTGCTGGTGAAGCTCGACAGCAAGGGCCCGGCGTTTTTCCGCCAGACCCGGGTCGGATTGTTCGGGCAGGACTTTGCAGTGATCAAACTGCGCTCGATGCGGACCGATGCCGAGGCCAATGGCGCGCAATGGGCGACCATGGACGACCCGCGCATCACCCGATTAGGCAAATTCATCCGCAAGGTCCGGATCGACGAACTGCCGCAGGCCTGGTCGGTGCTCAAAGGCGAGATGAGCTTTGTCGGCCCGCGCCCCGAGCGCCCCGAATTCGTCGCCGGTCTGGAAGAGCAGCTGCCGTTCTATGCCGAGCGCCATATGGTCAAGCCCGGCATTACCGGCTGGGCGCAGATCAATTACCCTTACGGCGCGTCGATCGAGGATGCCCGGCACAAGCTCGAATACGATCTCTATTATGCCAAGAATTACACCCCGTTCCTCGATCTGCTGATCCTGCTGCAAACGCTGCGGGTAGTGCTGTGGCACGAGGGGGCGCGGTAGCATGAGCCTGACCGGCGGCATCGGTGCAAGTCTGGTGGCCTGGATGTGGGGCGCGGGCGCTCTGTGCTGCCTGATCGCTGCGGGCTGGCTGCAGCGCCGCCACCAGCGGTTTGACCCGGCGCACAGCGCGGTGATCGTCGCGGCGGCACTGACCGGACTGTGGGCCGGAGCCGGGGCGCTGACCGGTATCGCCAGCGCCGCGACCGCACTGGCCGAATCCGCGCGAAACCTCGCTTGGCTGTTCGCGGTCTATCGCTTGTTCGCGGTCGATGGCCGCCACGCTTCGATGCGCCCGGTGCGACCGATGGTTTTGGCGCTCGGCTTTGTCGAACTGCTGCAGGCCGCAGTAAACATGCGGATGGCACCAGGTTCCAAAGGCCACGGCCTGATCGAGGCGGGCTTTCACACGATCACAATGTTCCATTTGCTGGTGGTCATCGGCGGGCTGGTATTACTGCACAATCTCTACAGCGGCGCATCCAGCCAGGCGCGGCGGGTGCTGCGGTGGCCCGCGATGGCGCTGGCGCTATTCTGGATCGTCGATCTCAATCTATATGCCATTGCTTATTTGTCGGAAGAAACCCCGCTGGTCCTCGCGGCAATGCGGGGCTTTCTGGGTGTGCCCGCTGCTGCGCTGCTGGCGTTTGGTGCAGTGGACGATATTGGCAGTCGGCGCTTCCGCCCGTCTCGAGCAGTAGCGTTCCAGTCGATTTCTTTGCTGCTGATCGGTGTCTACCTAGCCGCCATGGTCGCAGCAGCACAGTGGTTGGCCTTTGCCGGCAGCGACTACGCGGGGCTGTTGCAACTGACCTTTGTCGCCGCGGCGTCGCTCATCGCCGTGTTGGTCTTGCCCTCGGCGCGGCTCCGCGGCTGGTTGCGGGTTACCGCCGCCAAGCATTTGTTCCAGCACCGTTATGATTACCGCGCGGAATGGCTGCGGTTTACCCGCACCATCGGCGAAAGCGGCGCGAACAGAACCTCGCTGGAAGAACGGGTGATCCGCGCTGTGGCGGATATTACCGATAGTCCGGCCGGATTGCTGCTGACCCCGACCGATGGGGGACAGTACGAACTGGTCTCGCGCTGGCAGTGGCCCACGGCGGAAGTGCCGATATTGGCGTTCGAAAGTGCCACGATCAGGGCGATCGAACAGGCGGCCTATGTGGCCGATCTGGATGCATTGCGCAGTGGCAAGACCGGCGCCAAGCTTGCTCCGGTCATGCCCGAATGGCTGCTGGCCGATCCGCGCGCCTGGGCGCTGGTGCCGCTGCTGCACTACGAACGGATGGTCGGCGCGGTGGTGTTGGCGCGCCCGCCGCATGCCCGCGCGCTCGATTGGGAAGATTTCGACCTGCTGCGCGTCGCTGGGCAGCAGCTCGCCAGTTATCTGGCCGAACATGCCGGGCAGGCAGCACTGGCCGAGGCCGCACGGTTCGATGACTTTCACCGCCGCATCGCGTTCGTGATGCACGACATCAAGAACCTGGCGAGCCAGATAACGCTGCTGGCACGCAACGCCGAGCAGCACGCTGAAAATCCTGAATTCCGGGCCGACATGCTGGTGACGCTGCGCAATTCGGCCGACAAGCTTAACGCGCTGCTGACGCGGCTGTCGCGCTACGGCGCTGCTACAATCGAAACGCTGGCACCGGTTCGTGCCGATGACGTAGCACAAGCGGTGGTCGAGCAATTGCGCGCGCACCATCCGGTTACCCTGGTGGAACGCGAGCAAGTCGACGTGTCGGCCGAGCGCGGTTCGCTCGAGCAAGTCCTGCTGCACCTGGTGCAAAACGCGATCGATGCCAGCTTGGCCGATGCCCCGGTGTTCGTGCGGGTAGCCAACGATGGACTGTACGGGGTGATCGAGGTGACCGATTCGGGGACCGGGATGAGCCCCGAATTCGTCCGCAGGCGGCTGTTCAAGCCATTCGATTCGACCAAGCAGGGCGGCTTCGGGATTGGCGCCTACGAAGCGCGCGAACTGGTCCGCGCGATGCAGGGGCGGCTGGAAGTGGAGAGCCGCGAAGGGCTGGGAACGCGCTTTGTCGTACGCCTGCCGCGCGCCGATACCGCGCAATTGATCAAGACCCTTACCGCCACCGGTAAGGACGAAAAAAGGGTTGCCTGATGTCCCAAGTTAAACCCAAATTGCTGATCGTTGAGGACGATCCCGGCCTGCAAGCCCAGCTCAAATGGGCTTGGCCCGATTTCGAGGTGATCATGGCGGGGGACCGTACTAGCGCCATTGCCGCCTTGCGCAGCGAGGAACCGGCGGTGGTAACGCTCGATCTGGGGCTGCCGCCCGATCCCGACGGGACCAGCGAGGGTTTCGCAGTGCTAGATGCGATCATGGCGCTCAAGCCCGATACCAAGGTGATCGTCGCATCGGGTCATGGCGCGCGCGAATCTGCACTGCAGGCGATTGCCAAAGGGGCATACGATTTTTACCACAAGCCAGTCGATATCGAGGCGCTGGGGCTGATTGTGCGCCGTGCCTTGCAGTTGCAGCGGATCGAGAGCGAGAACCGCCATCTGGCCTTGCGCGGCAGCGAAGACAATCGCGTGCTGGGCCGGATGATCACCGCCGCGCCCGAAATGCTCAAGGTGGCGCGCACGATCGAGCGCGTGGCAAACACCAATGTTTCGGTCATGCTGCTGGGTGCGAGCGGCACCGGCAAGGAACTGCTCGCGCGCGGGCTGCACGATGCGAGTGACCGTGCGGGCGGTTCGTTCGTGGCGATCAACTGCGCCGCGATTCCCGAAAACCTGCTCGAAAGCGAATTGTTTGGGCACGAGAAGGGCGCGTTCACGGGTGCCGTCAAAACTACCGAAGGCAAGATCGAGCTGGCAGCGGGCGGCACACTGTTCCTCGACGAGGTGGGCGATATTCCGCTGAACTTGCAGGTCAAGCTGCTGCGGTTTTTGCAGGAGCGGGTGATCGAACGGATCGGCTCGCGCAAATCGATCGCGGTCGATACCCGGATCGTTTGTGCCACGCACCAGGACCTTGAGGCGATGATCGCCGATGGCCGGTTCCGTGAAGACCTGTTCTACCGGCTGGCCGAGATCGTGGTGAAGATCCCCGGTTTGGCTGAGCGCACGGGCGATCCGGCGCTGCTGGCCAAGGCGTTTCTGGCGCGCTTTGCCAAAGAGATGAACCCGGCAGTCAAGGGCTTTTCCACCGATGCAATGGCCGCAATCGACGGCTGGGGCTGGCCGGGCAATGTCCGCGAACTGGAAAACCGGGTCAAGCGCGCGGTGATCATGACGGAAGGCAAGCTGGTCAGCGCGATCGACCTCGATCTGGCCGCGCCAGACAGTTCCGACGCGCAGATCCTTAACCTGAAGTCGGCACGTGAGACCGCCGACCGGCGGGTAATCCGCCACGCCCTGGCGCGCAGCGAAGGCAACATTTCCAGCACGGCCAAGCTCCTCGGGATCAGCCGCCCGACGCTGTACGACCTGCTCAAGCAGTACGACATGCAGAGCTGATGTGGGTGTCTTGCCGCGCAATCTTGCTGGCCTGCTCGGCGGCAGTGCTGGCCCACAGCGTGCCGGGCCAAGCGATGCCCGATGCGGCGCGAAACAGCTTTGCTGCCGCGACCAAGGCGCTGGCACGCGGCGATGGCATTGCCGCCGAAGCTGAGCTGCAACGTGCCGCCCGGGCCGGTGCGCGCACGCCCGAACTGGCCGCGGCGATGGGCGAAGCGCTGATCAATCAAGGCGCGTTCGACAAGGCGCGCGGCTGGCTTGGCCGCGGTCGATTTTCCTCCGGCGAAGCGGCGCATGGCTGGCGCATGCTGGGCAAGCTCGAACGGTTGTCGGGCAATCTGGCCGCTGCCGGAACTGCGTTCGACCGCGCGTTGCTCGCAGCACCGAACGATCCGCTGCTGTGGGTCGAGATCGGCCGCATGCGCTACAGCGGGGGCGAGCAATTGCAGGCAATCGACGCCGCCGAACGCGCGCTGGCTGCCGCGCCCGACAATCCGCGCGCACTTGAATTCAGAGCCGAACTGGTGCGCGATGCACAAGGCTATGCGGCGGCGCTGCCGCTGTACGAGCGGGGGCTGGAAACCAGTGGCAACGACCTGGGTTTGCTCGGCGGCTATGCCGGGGTGCTGGGCGAGGCTGGCCGCGCCAAAGACATGCTCGCTGTAACCCGGCACATGCTCGAACTGGCTCCGCGCAATCCGCGCGCATTCTACCTGCAAGCCGTGCTGGCGGCGCGCGCCGGTCAGATCGATCTTGCGCGGGCCTTGCTTAGCCGCACCCGCAATCAGCTTGAGACCTTGCCGGCGGGCATGCTGCTGCAAGGATTGCTCGAGCTCGAAGCCGGCAATGCCAATGTCGCTGCCGATAAACTGGCGGTGTTGGCTGATCGCCAGCCAGCCAATCAGCGGGTGCAATTGCTGCTGGCGCGCGCGCTTTATGCCGCGGGCGATCACAATCAGCTGTTCGCGCGGTTTGCGGCATTGGCGCAGCGCAGCGATGCCCCGCCGTATCTGCTGACACTGCTGGCGCGGGCTTACGAAGATCTAGGCAACCGCGCGGCGGCGGCGCCGCTGCTCGACCGGGCGGCGGCGCCGTTGTTGCCGACCTTACAGCCGATCTTCGAACCGAATGCGCCCGGCGTGCTCGGCCCGCGTTTCGCGGCTGCACGGGCTGCACCCGGGCAGGCCGTTCCTTACGTGCGCAGCCTGCTGATCGCACAGAATAACGGCGCAGCCGGCTTGGCGGCAAACCAGTTTCTCGAGCTACGGCCCGGCTCGGGCGATGCGCTGGCTTTGCTCGGGGATGTCGAACTGGTCAGTGGCTTGCCCGGCAATGCACTGACTTACTACAGGCGCTCGGCGCAGGTGCGGTTCCCCGATCTGCTGCTGCTGCGCATCGTTGCGGCGTACGACAAGCTGGGCCAAGGCGGCGCCGCGCAGCCGGTGGTAGTGCAGTATCTGGCCGCCTTTCCCAGCAGTCGTCTCGCCGCCCGGATGGCCGCCAACCATGCCGCGCTGGCCGGCGATTGGCCGACTGCGTTGCTGTTGCTCGAAAGCCTGCGCGTGCGCGGTGGCAACCGCGATGTGCGGTTGTTGGCCGACCTCAGTCTGGCCCAATTGCGCAGCGGCGATGCGCCCGCCGCGCTCGCCAGTGCGCAGCGAGCCTGGCAATTGCAGCCCAGCAGCCCGGTAGCGGCGCAGGCGCTCGGCATGGCGCTGGCAGCCGCCCGCAAAGATACTGCCGGTGCGCGGCAGCTGCTGACCCAGGCGCGCCGCATCGGCGGAGACAATCCATTGTTGCAAGAGACGCTGGCCAAGCTGCACTAACCCCCTCGACAAGCGCAGGTTGCTTGCCCAAAGCCTGTTTCATCGCGCGATTTAATGGTGAGGGATTGAGATGGCCGGGGTTCTGCAAGGCGTTACGGTAATCGAGCTGGCCGGGATCGGCCCCGCGCCGTTTTGCGGCATGATGCTGGCCGATCACGGCGCACGGGTGATCCGGGTCGAGCGGCCGGGCACCAGCGGCCGGTTTGGCGATGGCGGCAACCGCGATATTCTCAATCGCAGCCGCGAGCGGATCGAGCTCGACCTCAAGGATCCAACGGCGATTGCGCAGCTCAAGGCGCTGGTCGGCAGCGCCGACGCGCTGATCGAGGGCTATCGTCCCGGCGTGCTCGAGCGGCTGGGGCTGGGGCCACAGGTGCTATTGGAATTGAACCCCAAACTGGTGATCGGGCGGATGACCGGGTGGGGGCAGCACGGTCCGATGGCGCCGCTGGCCGGGCACGATATTAATTACATCGCCTTGTCGGGCGCGCTCCATTCTTACGGCCGCGCGGGCGAGAAGCCGACCTTTCCGGTCAATGCAGTTGGCGATTTCGGCGGCGGCGGGATGTTGCTAGCGTTCGGCGTGGTGGCAGCACTGCTTCACGCGCGGGGTGGCGGGACCGGGCAGGTGGTTGACTGCGCGATGGTTGACGGCGCGGCGGTGCTATCGGCAATGACCTATACCTTCTTTGGCAACGGCCAGTGGCGCGACGAGCGCGGGGTCAACCTGCTCGACAGCGGCACGCATTTTTACGACACTTACGCAACCAGCGACGGCAAATGGATTTCGCTTGGCTCGATCGAACCGCAGTTTTACGCGCTGCTGCTCGAGAAAACCGGGCTGGCTGGCGATCCGGATTTTGCCCAGCAAATGAACCCGGCGCAGTGGGGGCCTCTGAAGGAGCGGATGACCGCGCTGATCCTGACCAAGACCCGCGACGAATGGTGCGCGATCATGGACGGAACAGATATTTGCTTCGCCCCGGTGCTGAGCCTCAAGGAAGCGCCGCAGCATCCGCACAATGTGGCACGCGGTACATTTGTCGAGGATGGCGGCATGGTCCAGCCTGCTCCCGCCCCGCGTTTTTCGGCCACGCCGGCTCCGCCGGTCGCGCTCGCCGGGCGCTGAGTGCTCGCCCGGATCGACCCGATGGTGCGACTGCTGGTAGCCGCAGTCGTGCTGGCATTGTTGTTGCCAGTTAGTGCGGGCTGGCGCGACGTCGCGCAGTTTGTCTCCAACGCGGCGGTGTTTCTGCTGTTCTTCCTCAATGGGCTGCGTCTGCCACGCCATGAAGTAATGGCCGGATTGACCAATCACCGGCTGCTGTGGCCGCTGGTGCTGTGGTGTTTCGGCGTAATGGCGCTGGCAGGCTGGCTAGTGTGGCAGGCCGGGACCGGGTGGATGCCGCCGCTGCTGGCGCTGGGGTTCCTGTACCTGGGCTGCCTGCCTTCCACCGTGCAATCGGCGACCGCTTATACTTCGCTCGGGGGGGGCAATGTGGCGAGTTCGGTGGTCGCGGCGGCGCTGCTCAATTTGCTTGGGGTGTTCATCACCGCGCCGCTGTTTTCCTGGCTCGCGGGCGGGCAGGGCGGCGGGCTCCACGCTGACGGATTGCTGAAGGTGGTGGCGATCCTGCTGCTGCCGTTCATGCTTGGCCAGATTGCACAAGGCTGGCTGGGCGGCTGGGTCAAGGATCACCGCTCGCTCACCACCTGGTTCGACCGGGCGTCGATTGCGATTGCGGTGTATGTCGCTTTTTCAGGCGCGGTCGAGCAGCGGTTCTGGACCAGGATCGATGGTGCGGGCTGGCTTTGGCTCGCGGGCGGCACCGCGGTGATGCTCGCGTTCGCGCACGGCGGGGTGTGGTTGCTTGGTGGACTGCTCAGGCTGGACCGGGCGAACCGCATAACGATGCTGTTCGCCGGCGCGCAAAAGAGCATCGCGATGGGCGCGCCGCTTGCTTCGGTGCTATTTGCCCCGGCCGCGGCGGGGATCATCTTGTTGCCAATTTTGCTCTATCATCTGGTTCAGCTTGTGATGGCCGCGCCGCTGGCAACAAGGCTGACGTCAGTGCGGTGATTTTTTGGTGCTGTCGGCTTTGGCTATCCGGGGCTGGTTAGTGGGGGTTTCGGCGCCCTCGTCAGCGGGCTTTGAGCGGCGCTGTTGTTCCATTCGGCGATTGCGGCGGACCGACCAGTACAAAGATGCCGCGATCAGCGCCCCGCCGATCAGCCCGGTCAGCGTCTCGGGAATGTGGAAGCTCGATGAGGCCAGCATGATCCCAGCCAACGCCAGGATTGCCCAGAACGCGCCATGTTCAAGATAGCGGTATTCGGCAAGCGAGCCTTTTTCGACCAGCATGATCGTGAGCGAACGCACGAACATCGCGCCGATTGACAGGCCCAGCGCGATAACCACCATGTTGTTCGATAAGGCAAAGGCCCCGATAACCCCATCGAAGCTGAACGAGGCGTCAAGCACGTTGAGATAAATGAACCCGCCTAGCCCGCTGCGGCCGCCGCCAAAATCGCTGCGTTCCAACCAATGACCGATCGCCTCGACCGCCACAAACGCCGCGACCCCCAGCATCGCCGCCTGGACAAACTGCCGCGCTGCCCCATCGCCAAGCAACCGCGTGAAGCCCAACACTACCAGCAATAGGATCGCGAGCCCGAAGGCGTCGATTTCTCCGAACTGGGCAAGGCGCTTTTCGATCGTGCCAATCCAGTGGACGTGCTTGTCACTGTCGAAAAAGAACTTGATTCCGACCATCGCGAGAAAGGTGCCGCCAAACCCGGCAATCGTCAGGTGCGCGCCGCTCACGATGGCTTCGTATTCGTCGGGCCGTTGCAGCGATAACCGCAGCGCTTCGAGCGGTCCGATCCCCGCTGCCACCGCCACGATCGCCAACGGGAACACGATCCGCATCCCGAACACCGCGAACAGCATGCCCCAGGTCAGGAAGCGCCTGCGCCAGATTGCATCCTGCTTTTCCAGAACAGTGGCGTTGACCACTGCGTTGTCGAATGACAGCGACACTTCCAGCACCGCGAGGATCGCCACGATCCACAGCATTTGCAACGCTCCGCCGAGCGTGCCGCTGCGCGACCAGCCAAACCAGGCAGCAAATGCCAGGCAGGCCACGGTGAATATCAACGATCCCCGGAAATATCGCAGCATGATCGGCTCTACTTTGGCTGGTAAGTTTGTTCGATGCCCGGAAAGCTGCGCGCGCGCACATCGCTGGCATACTGCGCGGCGGCGGCCGCGATTGTCTCGGCGATCTCGCCATAGCGTTTGACGAAGCGCGGGACGCGTTCGAACATTCCCATCATGTCTTCGGTCACCAGCACCTGCCCATCGCACTGCGCCGAAGCGCCAATTCCGATGGTCGGACAGGATACAGCTTTTGTCGCAGCCACAGCAATCGGTTCGACCACGCCCTCGATCACAATGGCAAAGGCTCCGGCAGCATCGAGCGCCTGAGCATCGCCGACGATTTTATCGGCTTCGACATCGCTGCGGCCGCGCGCGTTGTAACCGCCAAGTACATTCACCGCCTGCGGGGTCAATCCGACATGCCCCATCACGGGAATACCGCGCTGGGCCAGAAAGGCGACCGTCTCCGCCATCGCCGCGCCGCCTTCCAGCTTGACCGCGCTGGCGCCGGTTTCAGCCAGTACCCGCGCCGCACTGGCAAAGGCTTGCTGAGGCGACATCTCGTAAGTGCCGAACGGCAGATCGATCACCACCGCAGCATGGTACGATCCACGCACCACTGCTGCGCCGTGCGCGATCATCATCTCAAGCGTGACCTGCAGGCTGGAGGGTAGTCCGTAAATCACCTGGCCGAGCGAATCTCCGCACAGGATCAAGTCGCAATGTTCGTCGAGCAGCTGCGCTTGCCGCGCGGTGTAGGCGGTGAGCATGACCAGCGGCTCGGCGGTCACACCGCCAGCCTTGCGCTGGCGGATCGCCGGGATGGTCATGCGGCGCAGCGGCGAAGGGGTCGGATGCGCGCGGCTGGTCGCAGTGTCGAGCTGAAAGGTGGTAGACATGTCCGCGCTTTAGCCGAGCATACGCGGCGGGGGAAGGGCGGGCATTAGCACTTGCCAATGCGCGGCTTGGCGCTAGCTTCCCGGCCTGCAACCATTCGGGCGCGCCAGGCGCGCTTGTTAGAAGTTATTAAGGGGACGTCATGTTCGGTCGGGTCAAGTCGCTGGAGGCCATTTTGGCAACGGCGCAAAAGAAATCACTTCATCCCACGCCTGGTGAGTTTCAGTTGACGATGCGCGTGTTCGCTGTGGAGGCGTTCTGATGGCAAGTCTTCCTCATCGCAGCATCATCGAGCGGATGTTCGCGCGCAAGTCGATCGCCCAAGTCCAGAGAGAAACGCAATCCAGCGAACTTAAGCGTTCACTGGGCAAGTGGAATCTCCTGCTGTTGGGGGTTGGCTGCATTATCGGAGCAGGCATTTTCGTTCGGACCGGAAGCGCCGCGGCGCTCCATGCCGGGCCGGCGGTCCTATTGTCGTTCGTGGTCGCAGGCATTGTCTGCGCATTTGCCGGGCTCTGCTATGCCGAACTTTCATCGACACTGCCGGTGTCGGGCTCGGCCTATACCTATGGCTATACGACGCTTGGTGAATTCGTGGCATGGATTATGGGCGCGCTGCTGCTGCTCGAATACGGGCTCGCAGCCTCGGTCGTGGCGGTTGGTTGGGGAGGGTACGTCGTCAGTCTGTTGGCGGACTTCGGTCTGGTCATTCCGCCGCAGCTAACTGGTCCGACCGGCGCCACCTTGCTTAAAGACGGGGTTCCGGTCCTCGTCGATGGCCAGAGCATGACCACTCTCTTTAATTTGCCGCCGTTCTTGATTTGCATGGTGCTTACCGCCTTGCTGGTTGTCGGGGTGTCGGAATCGGCCAAGGTCAACAATGTCATCGTGGCGATCAAGGTGAGTGTCTTGGTGGCCTTCATCCTTGTTGGCGGGTATATCGTCCTCACGCATTTCGGGGAGCTAAGTGCTCGCAATTGGGTGCCGTTCATCCCTGAAAATAAGGGACCGGGACAATTCGGTGTCGACGGGATCATGCGAGCCGCTTCGATCGTGTTCTTTGCCTATATCGGCTTCGAAGCCGTTTCTACCGCTGGGCAGGAAGCCAAGAACCCGGCCAAAGATATGCCGTTTGGGATTATTGGGTCGCTGGTCGTCTGCACGGTGATTTACATACTCGTGGCGGCGATCATGACGCTGTTGGTGCCGTATGCCTCGCTCAATGTTCCTGATCCGGTAGCGGTCGTGGTCGATAGCTTCGGCCCGCAATGGGGTTGGCTGGCCAAGATTATCAAAATTGGGGCGATCATTGGCCTGACCTCGGTGATTTTGGTGTTGTTGTACGCTCAGACGCGTATTTTCTACACGATGGCGCGCGACGGGCTGCTGCCGAAAATATTTTCGCGCGTTCATCCCAAATTCCAGACCCCGGCGGTCAATACCGTGCTGGTTGGCCTTTTGACGGCGTTTGCTGCCGGTTTCTTCGACATCAATGTGCTTGGTGACATGACCTCGGTTGGCACCTTGGCGGCTTTCGCCATCGTCTGCTTGTCGGTTATCTATCTGCGGAGGGCGGCGCCCGATCTGCCGCGAGGGTTCACCGTACCTTTCTATCCGGTGCTTCCGGTGCTGGGCATCCTGTCATGCGTTTATCTGATCACAACCGTTCCGTGGAGCGTTCTGCAGTTCTTTTTGTGGTACATGTTGGGAGGAATAATCCTCTATTTCGTTTATGGGATGCGTAATTCCAATCTCCAGCGTGACCAGTTGCAAGATGCCGGACCTGACATGGGTGAGTTCCCCGGCCCGGTGGTAGATGACAAGGATACCTGATTTCCGAGACCTCTGCTGTTGCAGGTGCTCGATATAAAAAAGGGCCGCTCCTGATGGGAGCGGCCCTTTTTCGATCTATGATCAAAGTGCGTTACAGTGCGGTTTCGACCTGGTTGTTCTGAGCTTCCTTGCGGGTATCCATGCCCAGCAGCAGCTTGGCGGTACCGATCAGGCCGAGGTTCGAATCCCAGATCTTGGCCTGTCCCAGATCCATCCGCAGCATCAGCAGATTGGGATCGTCTTTGCCGCCGGGGAACCAGGCCTCGATCATGTTCGACCAGTGCTGGTCGAGCCGTTCGCGGTTGGTTTCCTCGACCAGGGTGCCGTCGAACCGGGCAAACAGATCATGCCCCTTGGCCGAGAGAATGCCGGTCGCCGGGCCCATTTTGGCATAGCCGCCATCGCGGCGGGTGAAGAACCAGATGGCGTGATGGGCGTCCTCGTCGAGCTGCGCAGTCATCGGGGCGGCGCTGTCATGGTCGCCGTCGAGTTCGAGCATGACGAACGGCGATGCAGCGAAGTGCGTCCAGAATTTTTCCTTCAGGTCTTCGGCGGTATCGGTCTGGGTTTCCATGCGTGTTCTCGCTGTTGGAGGGGGTCGTAAAGCCAACGACTGCGCGGCGCAGTGGTTCCCCGGCTGGTCGATTCGTGGCCACCGCTGGTCGGCGCGTTGACAAAGCCTTTGCGAATCATCGCCAATAAGAACATAAATAGAACATTGGAGTGATTCTGCGTGACCGAACTGCAAACTCTTGTGCCTCCAGAATTCTCCCCGATCGAAGGAGGGGGACCGTTTCACCCAGCGGAATGGTGGAGGGGGCTTGCCTCCGGGCGCAGCAGCGCGCGCGCACGTCAAGCCGCCAGCCCGCTGCGTCAGCCGGTCAGGCTGCCACCTCCCCGTCCCACGGAGGGAGAGGTGCGCCATGCCGAACTGTTCGCTTCTAGCAGCGAAGCCACCGGCGGGGCGCTGGCGCTGGCTTTTGCGCTCGATCAGGTGGAGCAGGATCAGCGGCCATGGCTGTGGGTGCAAGACCCGGCGGCGCTGCGGCTGAGCGGGCGGCCGTACCGTCCCGGGCTGCCCCCCGTCTTGCGCCACCGCTTGCTGCATGTTGCCGCCGCCAGCCCCGAAGACGCGCTGTTCGCGCTGGAAGAAGGGCTGCGCTGCCGCGATCTGGCGTTTGTGATCGGCGAGCTCGCGGGCAATCCCAAAGCGCTGTCGTTCACCGCTTCGCGCCGGCTCAGCCTGGTGGCCGAGCAGCACCGCGTGCCGTTGTGGCTGGTGCGGCTCGATGCGGCGCATGACCTGTCTTCGGCGCGGATGCGCTGGGAAGCGTGCGCCGCGCCCTCGCTCGCGCCGCGCTGGAACGCGGCTGCGCCCGGTGCCCCCGCGTGGCACGCCGAACTGTTCCGCGCGCGCAGTCACCCGCCGGGCGAGTGGGTGTTGGAAGAGGATGACGGCACGATCAGCGCGCGTACTTCGATGCTTCGACAGGCTCAGCACTCAGCACGAGCGGAATTTGGTTTATCCACCGGGTCCGCTCAGGCTGAGCCGGTCGAAACGCGCGCGCATGCCTAACCGCCGTGTCCGCAGCTCCCCCCCGCCGCATTATGGCGATCTGGCTGGCGCGGCTGGCGATCGATCGCTGGCAGCTGGCTGAAGGCGAAAGCGCGCAGCCGCTCGCGCTGATCGCCGAGAGCGCGCATGGCTCGCGCATTACCGCCATCAATCACGCGGCGCGTGATGCAGGCGTGCGCACCGACACGATGCTGACCGATGCCCGCGCGCTGTGTCCCGAACTCGCCGCCGCCCCGGCCGATCCGGCGGGCGACCTCGCCTTGCTGGAAAACCTGGCGCTGGGGGCGCAGCGTTGGGGACCGTGGTCGGCGCTCGATCCGCCCGACGGGCTGGTGGTCGATGTGACCGGGGTGGCGCACCTGTTCGGGGGCGAGCGCGCGCTGCTCGCGGATGCCTCGGAGCGGCTGACCGCGCGCGGGCTGGCGGCGCGGCTGGCGATCGCGCCCACGGCTGGGGCAGCCTGGGCCTTGGCGCATTATGGGCCGGAGCAGGCGGTGTTTCACGCTGGGGACAGCCTCGACCAGCTGCCCGTCGCGGCCTTGCGGCTCGATCCCGCGACTTTGCTGGTGCTGCGGCGGCTTGGGCTGAAGCGGGTGGGCGAGCTATCGGGCGTGGCGCGCGATGCCCTGGCACGGCGCTTCCGTTCGGTGAGAGCGCCTGCCGCCAATCCGCTGATCCGGCTCGACCAGTTGCGCGGCCGGGTGCCCGAACCCTTGCTGCCGGTACGGGCGGCGGTGCCGCCGCTGGTCCAGCGCCGCCTGATCGAACCGATCCGCCACCGTGCCCTGCTCGATCAAGTGCTGGGCGATCTGGCGGATGACCTGGTCCGCGTGCTCGAAGGCCAGGCGCTGGGTGCGCGGCGGCTCGACCTGGCGCTGTGGAAGGTCGATGGCGAACTGGTTCAGCGCCGGCTTGAACTCGCTGCCGCGACCCGTGCGGCCACGCATATCACCCGGCTGTTCGCCGCCAAGCTCGATGATATCGACGCCGGGTTTGGGATCGAACTGGTGCGGCTGAGCGCGCCGTGGTGCGAACCGCTGGCGCTGAGCCAACGCGATTTCGAGGCGGCGGCAGAGGCGCACGGCACCAGTCTGGCGGCCTTTATCGACCGGCTGAGCGTGCGGCTCGGGGCAGCGGCCGTGCGCCGTCCCGAGCCGGTGGCAAGCCACTGGCCCGAGCGTGCGCAGCGCTGGCTAGCCCCGCTCGAACCGGCGCGCGAGGCCCAGGAAAGCCTCACCTTCCACGCCCGGCCATTGAAGCTGCTCGATCGGCCCGAACTGATCGCGGTGATTCACGCCAGCCCCGACGGCCTGCCGCGCCGGTTCCGCTGGCGCGGACAATTGCACGAGGTAACCCGCGCCGAAGGTCCCGAGCGAATCGCGCCCGAATGGTGGCGCGAACGCGGCGCAGCGCGGCTGCGCGATTACTACCGGGTCGAGGACGCGGCCGGGCGGAGATACTGGATCTACCGCCGCGGCCACGCCGCCGATGGGCGCGGGGGCACCCCCGAATGGTACCTGCAGGGACTGTGTTCCTGAACCTTACAGCGGCTGGATCGCAATCGTTTCGGCAGTCATCACATCGAGCACTTCCTGCCGGTCCTCCTTCGCCACGGCATCAAGGTTGAACGCGCCGCGTTCACCGTTGGCGCCCAGGAACGCCAGCAGATCATTGGTCAGCCGCTCGGTCTGGGTAGCGAACACCCCGTGCGGCTCGCCGTCGTATTCGATCAGTTTCGCGGCGGGCACCGCCTTGGCCAGCGCGCGTGCGGTCGGATCGATCGGCACGGTCTTGTCGGCGGTGCCGTGGATCACCAGCGTAGGCACGGTGAAGCTGGCCAGATCGGGGCGGAAATCGGTGGTGGCAAAAGCCTTGGCTGCGGCCAGTGTGGGGCGCAGACCAGCCTGCATGGCGGTATTCCACGCTAGGTCGAGCACTTCGCTGCTGACCGGGTGGGACATCATGCCCACGCCGAAAAAGTCCTTGAAGAACCCGCGGAAAAAGTGCGCGCGATCGGCTTTCATCCCGGCCGTCATCTGGTCAAAAGTGGCTTGCGGCACGCCGTCGGGATTGTCCGGGGTTTGCAGCATGTAGGGCACCACCGCGCTGATCAGTGCGACCCGGCTGACGCCTTTGCCTTGGTGGCGCGACAGATAGCGCGCGATCTCGCCACCGCCCATCGAGAAGCCAACCAAGGCTGCGTCTTGCCCCCCGGCCTGGCTATCGAGCACTGCGGCCAGATCGTCGGCAAAGGTATCGTAGTCATACCCTTCCGAAGGCTGGTCCGACCGGCCAAACCCGCGGCGGTCGTAAGCGATGGCCTGATAACCATTGTCGGCCAGTACGTTGCTGATCGGATCCCAGCTATCGCCCGACAGCGGCCAACCGTGAATCAGCACCACCGGCTTTCCGGTGCCCCAGCTTTTCACATAAAGCTGCGTTCCGTCCTTGGTTTTGATCATCGGCATCGGGAATTCTCCATCATCGGGGGGATTGCTTTGACAACGCAACCGCGCGGCATCCGTTCCGCCGGGAGCGATAAGACGGTGGCAGGCGGTGGCAGGTTGCGGCGGCAAGAGACTCGCTTTGGTGAAAAAGGGAACATATAAAGAACATTTAGACTTGAAAGCCATGCCCGAAGCTACTCTCACGCCCGAACGCCGCCGCGTTGCTGCCGAAGCTGCGGCCCCGCCGCCGCGCGCACCGTTTGTCGAGCTGGGGCTCGCGAGCTGTTTCTCATTCCTGCGCGGGGCGTCGGATGCGGTCGATCTGGTCACCCAGGCTTATGCGCTGGGCTATGATGCGATCGGGATCGCCGATGCCAACACGATGGCCGGGGTGGTGCGGCTGCACGGCGAAGCGCAGACGCTTAAACTGCGCCCGGTGATCGGCGCGCGGATCGAGACTGCCGAAGGGCTGGCGTTCCTCGCCTATCCCACCGACCGCGCGGCTTATGGGCGGCTGTGCGCGCTGATCTCGGCCGGGCGGATGGGGACGCTGGACGGCGCGTGGCAGGACAAAGGCGCCTGCGACATTTCGCTCAGCATGTTGGCGGCCCATACCGAGGGGGTGCAGCTGGTGTTGGTTCCCCCAGCCGATCTGGATGCGCGGTTCACGATCAAAGCTGAAAGCAACGTAGTTCCATTTAGTTCGCGCGGAGATGCGGAGACGCGGAACAGGGAAGAGAAGTTTAACGCGCGCAGAGGCGCAGAGGCGCAGAGGAGAGAAGAAGGGGTTCGCGCAGAGACCGCAGAGAATTTGTGTTTGCGGCAAAGCCGCCTTTCAGATTTGGCCGCGCAGCCAGATGCCACCGAGCAGGAAGTCGGAAGGCCTGCGGCACAAGCTTCTTCTCTGCGCCCTCTGCGGTCTCTGCGCGCGAAAAACCTTTCTTCTCTCCGCGTCTTCGCGTCTCCGCGTGAGGCAATTCTTACAGGACCATTCCCTGAGCTCCTCTCGCACCTCACAACGCAACTGCCTACGCTCAAACACCTCGCCGCCAGCTATCTCTACACTGGCGGCGATCTGGCGCGCATCGCGCGGCTCGATCAACTGGCGCGCGCGCATGGCCTCGCGATCCTTGCCACCAACGATGTGCTGTACCACGCCGCGCACCGCCGCCCGCTGCACGATGTGATGACCGCGATCCGGCACAAGACCACCGTTGCTGCGGCCGGACACCTGCTCCAGCCCAACGCCGAGCGGCATCTTAAAAGCCCGGCTGAAATGGCGCGGCTGTTCCGCCGTTGGCCCCACGCGCTGCAGGCCGCGCGCGACGTGGCCGATGCCTGCCAGTTCAGCCTGGAGGAACTGCGCTACGAATACCCGGAGGAGACTTGCCCTGGCGGGCTTGAACCGCAGCAGCACTTGGCCAACCTGACCTGGATCGGCGCGGATTTGCGCTATCCCGGCGGGGTGCCCGAAACGGTGCGCGACACGCTGGAGCGCGAGCTGGAGCTGATCGGCAAGCTGCAGCTGGCACGGTATTTTCTGACGATCAAGGACATCGTCGATTTTGCGCGGCGGTGCGACCCGCCGATCCTGTGCCAGGGGCGCGGCTCGGCGGCCAATTCAGCGGTGTGCTATTGCCTGGAGATTACCGCGGTCGATCCGGCCAAGCACGCGCTGCTGTTCGACCGGTTCATCTCTGAAGAGCGCAAGGAGCCGCCCGATATCGATGTCGATTTCGAGCATGAGCGGCGCGAGGAGGTAATCCAGTACATCTATGCCCGCTATGGCCGCCACCGTGCCGGGCTGTGCGCGACCGTGATCCATTACCGCCCGCGCATGGCGATCCGCGAAGTGGGCAAGGCGATGGGCCTCAGCGAAGACATTACCACCGCGCTGGCCAAGACGGTGTGGGGCGGGCACGGCCGTTCGATCAAGGAAGCGCATGTGGAGCGCGAAACCGGGGTCGATCTGGCCGACCCGCACTTGCGCCGGGTGCTGGCCTTGACCGAGCAGATGATTGGCATGCCGCGCCACCTCTCGCAGCACGTCGGCGGGTTTATTCTCACGCAAGGCCGGCTGAGCGAGACCGTGCCGATCGGCAACGGCGCCATGCCCGAACGCAGTTTCATCGAGTGGGACAAGGACGATATCGACGCGCTGGGGATCCTGAAGGTCGATGTGCTGGCGCTGGGAATGCTGACCTGCATCCGCAAATGCCTTGATCTGCTCGGCGCGCATCACGGGCACGAGCTGACGCTGGCAACGGTCCCGCGTGAGGATCCGGCGGTGTACGACATGCTGTGCAAAGGCGATTCATTGGGCGTGTTCCAGGTCGAAAGCCGTGCCCAGATGAATATGCTGCCGCGGCTGCGCCCGCGTTGTTTTTACGATCTGGTGATCGAGGTGGCGATCGTGCGCCCCGGGCCGATCCAGGGCGACATGGTCCACCCCTATCTGAAACGGCGGCGCGGAGCAGAGGCGGTGGAAATCCCCGCGCCGGGGCCTGCGTTCGGTCCGCCCGACGAGCTGACCAGCATCCTTGGCCGCACGCTGGGGGTGCCGATCTTTCAGGAACAGGCGATGAAGATCGCGCTTGATGCGGCGCAGTTTTCGGGCTTGGAGGCCAACCGGCTGCGCAAGGCGATGGCGACTTTCCGGTCGCGCGGAATGGTGGAGGAATTGCAGGACATGATGGTCGGGCGGATGATCGCGCGCGGCTACGATCCTGAGTTTTCGGCACGCTGTTTCAACCAGATCAAGGGGTTCGGCGAATACGGCTTTCCCGAAAGCCACGCCGCCAGTTTTGCGCTGCTGGTTTATGTCTCATCGTGGCTCAAATGCCATTACCCGGCGGCATTTGGTGCAGCGCTGCTCAACGCGCAGCCGATGGGGTTTTACGCCCCGGCGCAGATCGTGCGCGATGCGCGCGAGCACGGGGTTGAGGTGCGCTCGGCCGATGTGAATTTCTCGACGTGGGATTGTACTTTGGAGGAAGAGGGGCGGGTACCGCGCGGGTGCTTCGACAGGCTCAGCATGAACGGGCTTGGAGATAGATCGAGCCAAACACAACAAGACCCGCTCAGCCTGAGCTTGTCGAAGGCCGCGCGCCAAGGCCAGCCCGAAGACCGCGCCATGGCCCTGCGCCTTGGCCTGCGCCAGATCGACGGCTTTCCCGAAGCCGCCGCCGCGCGGATTGTCGCGGCGCGGGCAGAGGGCGGACCGTTTGCCGATGTGCGTGAGCTCAAGGAGCGCGCTGGCCTGTCGCCCGCGCTGATCGAACGGCTCGCCAGCGCCGATTGCATGGGTTCGCTCGGGCTCACCCGGCGGCAGGCGCTGTGGGATGCGCGCAGTCTGATCGCGGCGCCCGATCTGCCGCTGTTCGCCGCTGCGGCCGCACGCGATGAAGGCGCCGAACGCGTGGCGACGCAGCTGCCGGTGATGCCGCTGAGCGAGGAGGTGGTGGCCGATTACCAGACCCAGCGCCTGTCACTCAAAGCCCATCCACTGGCCTTCCTGCGCGCCGATCTGGCTGAGCGCGGAT
>JANOTT010000018.1:0-11122 GCA_031416535.1 Novosphingobium sp.
CATTTCTTCGATCGCGAAGTCGATCAGCAGGATCGAGTTCTTGGCGACGATCCCGAACAGCATGAGGATGCCGATGAACACCGGCATCGAGATCGGCTGGCCCGCGATGAGCAGCAGGATCAATCCGCCCAGCGGGGCAAGGAACAGCGAGCCCATGTTGACCAGCGGCGAGACAAAGCGGTGATAAAGCAGCACCAGCACCGAGAACACCAGCAGCACCCCGGCGAGCAGCGCCTTGGCAAAGTTGCCGAGCAGTTCCTGCAGGATCTTGTCATTGCCGATCGGCGCGTTGGAGACCCCGGTGGGCAGATTTTCCATCACCGGCAGCTTGTTGATCAGCGCCATGGCGTTGCCTTGCAGCACATCAGGGGCAAGGTCCGCGCCAATGAACACCCGGCGGTTCTGGTTGTAGCGCTGGATGCTGACCGGCCCCGAGCCGAAGGTAATATCGGCCACCGTCGCCAGCGGCACCGAGCCGCCCGAAGTGGTCGGCACCGGCATGTTGCGCAGCGTGGCGATGTTGCGCCGCGAAGCTTCGGACAGCCGCACGCGGATCGGTATCTGCCGGTCGTTGAGCGAAAATTTGGCGGCGTTCTGATCGATATCGCCGATCGTGGCGATGCGGATGGTCTGGCTGAGCGCGGCGGTGGTGACCCCCAACGTCGCCGCCAGTTCGAGCCGCGGCTTGATGATTACTTCGGGGCGGCGCATGTCGGCGGCGACCCGCGGCGCGACCAGTTCCTTCAGGCCGCGCATCTGCTCGACCAATTGGTTGGCGGTCTGTTCGAGCAGCTGCGAATTGCTCCCCGACAGCATGATCGAGATCGGCCGGCCGGTGCCCCCGCCGCCGCCGCCCGGACCGCTCATGTCCTGGAACGACACGCGCGCGTCGGGCACGGCCTGCAGCAGCGGGGTCAGTTCGCGGCTGAGTTCCTGGCTGCTCTTGTCGCGGTCCGGCTTGAGCGTGACGAACAGCCGGGCATTGCCTTCGCGGATCCGTTCGAGCGCATGTTCGACCTCGGGCCGCTTCGAGACGATCTCGGCAACCTGGTCAGCCACCCGTTCGGTCTGCGCCAGCGTGGTGCCGGGCACCATCTCGATATTGATCAGCGCAAAGTCGGAATTGACGTCGGGGAATGGCTGGAGCGGGATCATCGTGAACAGCGCCAGGGTCAGGCCCAGCGAGCCGAACCCGATCCCGACCATCCACACCCGGTGATCCTGCAGCCGCGCCCGGTAGCGGGCTCCCATGTGGGCGTACCACTGGCCAACCCGTCCGCGGTTCAGTCCGATAAACAGCCCCAGCACTTTGCGCACCAGCCACGCGGCCAGCAACCCGCTGCCCAGTGCCGCCAGCAGCGTCAGCAATGTCAGCGTTTTCTTCCAGCCGAACAGCGTGAACTTGAGCTCGCCGATCAGCTTGAACACGCCGGCAAACCCGGCCACGAACGACGCCAAGATCAGCAGCACCGCAAGCGTCCCGACCAGGTAAGCCAGCGGCGAGCCGCGCACCGCTGCGATCCGCGCCCGGACCGCCTTGGCGGCGGTCGAATCGAGCGACCAGTGCAGCACCTGCAGATAGCGTTCCATCCATTTGCCCGAAGCGTGTTCGGCAGTGCCGTGCGACTTGAGGAAGTAGGCGGCCAGCATCGGCGTGATCATCCGCGCCACCGCCAGGCTGATCAGCACCGAGATCACCACGGTCAACCCGAAATTGCGGAAAAACTGCCCTGAAACGCCCGACATCAGGCCCACCGGCAGGAACACCGCGACAATCGAAAAAGTGGTTGCAACCACCGCCAGGCCGATTTCATCAGCCGCGTCGATCGAGGCTTGATAGGCGCTTTTGCCCATCCGCATATGCCGCACGATATTCTCGATCTCGACAATCGCGTCATCGACCAGCACCCCGGCCACCAGCCCCAGCGCCAGCAACGACAAACTGTTAAGCGTAAAGCCAAACCAGGCGTCCATCATCCAGAAGGTCGGGATCGCCGACAGCGGGATGGCGATCGCCGAAATAACCGTGGCGCGCCAGTCGCGCAGGAAGAAGAACACCACGATCACTGCCAGGATCGCGCCTTCGACCATCGCGGAGATCGAGCTTTCGTACTGCTGCTTGGTATAATCGACCGAACTGAACAGCCGGGTGAAATGGATCCCAGGATGCTCTTTCTTGAGCTGCTCGATCTTGTCGATCGCGCCGTCATAGACCGACACATCGGATTCGCCGCGCGCGCGCGATATCGCAAAGGTCACCACCGGCTTGCCGTTGATCTTGCCCATCGTGGTCACTTCGGCATAACTGTCGGAAACCGTGGCAAAATCGGTCAGCTTGACCGTGCGTCCGCCGCCCAGCGGCACGTCGGTCTGCGACAGCGCATAAGCGTCGGCGGCATTGCCCAGCACCCGCACCGACTGGCGCGATCCGGCAATCTCGGCCTTGCCGCCGGCCGCGTTGACATTGAGCTGGCGCAGCGCGCTGTTGACCTGGCTGGCGGTCACCCCGAGCGATTGCATCCGCGCCGGATCGAGCGTCACGCGGATTTCGCGGTTGACCCCGCCCTGGCGGTCGACCGTGGCCATGCCCGGCACCGTCAGCAATTGCTTGGCGATCGTATCATCGATGAACCACGACAATTGCTCGAGCGTCATGTCATCGGCCGCGACCGCGAAATAGGCGATCGGATCGGACGAGGTCTGGACCTTGAAGATCTGCGGCTCGAGGATCCCGTCAGGCAGTTCGCCGCGCGCCTGATCGACCGCGTTCTTGACCTCGTTCAAGGCCTCGTTGATGTCGGTCCCGATCTGGAAGAAGATCATCGTCTGATTGCCGCCCTCGGAGGCGGTCGAGCTCAGCGAATCGACCCCGCTGATCGTCCGCACCGCGGATTCGACTTTCTGGGTGATTTGCGATTCGATTTCCGACGGCGCCGCGCCCGGCTGCGAAATGGCCACGATCACGGCGGGGAATTCGATGTCGGGGTCGTTCTGGACCTTCATGGTCGAGAAGCTCATGATCCCGGCGATCATCAGCCCGAGGAAAATCACGATCGGCACCACCGGGTTGCGGATCGACCAGGCGGAGATATTGCGGAAGTCCATCGTGCTACCCTTGCGCCGCGCTTATGGCTTGATCAGGCTGGGCTTGATCGTCTCGCCCTGCGAAAGGAATCCGCCGGCGCGCAGCACAATCCGTTCGCTGCCATCGAGCCCGGCCACCACGGCAATGCCCTGATCGGTCACCAGCCCGAGCTTGATATCGCGGCGCTGCACCTTGTTGTTCGGCCCCACCACATAGACATAGCTGCCTTTGTTGTCCGACAGGATCGCGCTTTCGGGCAGCATCGGGGCGACCACGGTGCCTGACTTGATCTGCGCGCTGGCGAACCCGCCGGGCGGCAGGTCGGGCGCATAGGCCAGCGCGATCCGCGCGACGCCCTGCCGCGATTGCGGATCGATCACCGGCGCGCGCTGCCAGACTTGTCCGGTGTAGACGTTAGCCGAGCCGACCGGGGTGACCAGCGCGGTGACGCCAGGGGCGACCTGCGCCAGATCGGCCTGTCCCAAAAGTGCCCGAAGCTCCATTTCGCCGCCCTTGGCGATGCGGAACAGCATACCAGAGCCGGCGCTGACCACTTGCCCGGGTTCGACCCGGCGCTCAAGCACCAGCCCGGCGGCCGGGGCGACCACGTTGAGCCGGCGGCTTTGCGCCTGCAGCACGCCCAGTTGCGCGCCGGCCACGCGGACTTGCGCAGCGGCAGAATCGCGCGTGGCGCGCAGCCGGTCGATATCGGCTTTCGAGACGAACCCCTTATCGACCAGCCGCAAAGACCGATCGAGATTGGCCTGCGCCAGATCGGCATTGGCCCGCGCCACCTGAACCTGCGCGGCCTGGCTCGATAGCTGCTGGACCTGAACCGAACGATCGATCACCGCCATCACCTGTCCGGCGCGGACCCACTGCCCAGGCTCGACCAGCACCGAACTGACCTGACCGCCCTCACCCGCGATCCCGACCGGTAACTCGCGCCGCGCCGCCAGCGTGCCGGTGGCGGAAATCGAGCCTTCGATCGTCGTGCGGCCCGGGGTGATCACGCTGACCACCGGAGCCTGCTCTTTCTTGTCGTCGACATCGCCAGCGCCGGCACCGGCGCGGTGGACCATGAACCAGATCGCCGCCATGATTGCCAGCAGCACCAGTCCCGCCATCAGTAGCCGCAGTTTGCTGCGCCGCTGACCGGCGTCATCCAGTAGCGGATTGTCGTCCGAGAACATCCCCGCATCGACTCTGGATTCGAAATTCATCGCTGCAACTGCCTTCAATGTACCGGTTGCACCGCCGCCAACCGAGCCGTCAGGGATCGAAACTTCACAGGCCCGACACCTGACTGTATTACTACAGTAAATCACCCACCACAAGCCCTGTTGCAATCAGCTGCCGTCGTATGATCTGCATCGCAGCGCCTTAGGCGCGGCGGCGCGGCGCGGCAATGGCGGGGTCGTCAAACAGCACAGGCGCGCCGTCAAACAGCAGTCAAACCGCGGATGGCAAGCGCCAGACGCGTCGCGGCCGGGGCAGATCGTTATCCGCCCCGGCCGCTGGATGCCGGTGATGTCAGGCTGGGCTCAGTACTTGAGTTGGCGCTCGTAGAGGTCGCGGTAGTGCTGGATGCGGGTCACCCTGAGACCCTGCATCCCCGACCGGTCGACCGCGCGCTGCCACGATGCGAACTCTTCCAGCGTCAGATTGTAACGCTCGCAGACTTCGTCGATGGTCAGCAGTCCGCCGTTGACCGCCGCGACCACTTCGGCCTTGCGCCGCACCACCCAGCGCGTGGTCGCGGGCGCGGGCAGCGAATCCAGCGTCAGCGGCTCGCCAAGCGGGCCAATCACCATTGCTGGACGGATTTTCTGGTTCTCGATCATCATTGTCCTCGGGCGCCGACATGGACTTGAGCAGCAGTGTCAGTCGTTATGCGCTGCGGCGCTTTGCCATCTGTTGAATCATTGAGGTTAACGCCGGGTGTTTTTTTCACTCCGTCGCACGCCGCTGACGGCCAGTCGGAAAACCCGCCGCCGAGCATGACCCCGCGCGAATCGCTGCGCGCAAGTTCCTGCCGCACGGCATAGGCCGCACTGAGCCGGGCGTGCAGCCCGTGCCAGTCGCGCGCGGGCCCCAACAGGTCAGCGAATCCTGCGGTTTCGCCGCGTTCGCCGCCGGGTTGAAGCCGGTCCCGGAGCGCGGCCATAAGGTCATTGGCAAATTCCATCTGCCCGCTTCTACCCAAACAAGGTCAATAACGGGTAAAGCCCGGGTTTACCTTGTGGTGACAAAGCTTACCCAATTTCTGCGGCTTGCCCGCGCATCCTTCACGCGGCGAACCGGGCGGGCTTTGCTTCTGCGCAGCGGCGCGTGTAAGGCGCGGGCCATGGCGACCACAGCGCTCCTGCAGTCTGATCCGGCGGCATTGTTCCAGCTCGGCGTTTCGCTCGCCGGGCGGCGGATCGTCGTCGCGATGTCGGGCGGGGTGGACAGTTCGGTGGTGGCCGCGCTGGCCGCGCGCAGCGGCGCCGAAGTGATCGGGGTAACCCTCCAGCTCTATGATTACGGTGCCGCCACCGGCCGCAAGGGTGCGTGCTGCGCGGGCGACGATATCCGCGATGCGCGCAGCGTGGCCGATCGGCTGGGGATCGCGCACTATGTGTTCGATCACGAAAGCCGGTTCCGCGACGACGTGGTCGAGCGCTTTGCCGACGATTACCTGGCCGGGCGCACGCCGATCCCCTGCATCCGCTGCAACATGGGGCCCAAATTCACCGACCTGCTGGCGATGGCGCGCGAACTGGGCGCCGATTGCCTGGCTACGGGGCATTATGTCCGGCGCGTCCCGGGCGCGCACGGAGCCGAATTACACCGCGCCGCCGATCCGGCGCGCGACCAGAGCTATTTTCTCTACGGCACCACCGAGGCCCAGCTCGATTTCCTGCGCTTTCCGCTGGGCGGACTGCCCAAGGCCGATGTCCGCCGGATCGCCGAGGACGAAGGACTGCGCGTCGCGGCCAAGCCCGATAGTCAGGACATCTGCTTCGTCCCCGACGGTGACTATGCCAAAGTCGTGCGCAGCGTGCGGCCTGAAGCTGGCGCGCCGGGCGAAATCGTCCACGCCGAAACGGGCGCAGTGCTGGGCGAGCATCGCGGGATCATTCATTATACAGTGGGCCAGCGGCGCGGGCTGGAAATCGGCGGACTGGCCGAACCGCTGTTCGTGACCGGGATCGACGCCGCCAAGGCGATAGTTTTGGTCGGCCCACGCCGGCTATTGGCGGTGCGTTCGGCGCAAATTTCCCAGACCAACCGGATCGGCCCGCTGCCGAGCGGGCCGCTGGCCGCAAAAGTGCGCTCGATGGCCCAGCCAGTGCCAGTCATTCTGCGCGATGAACTGGGCGACGGCGCGACCTGCACACTCGAGTTCATCGAGCCCGCGTACGGCGTCGCGCCGGGGCAGGCGGCGGTGCTCTATGCTGGCGAGCGCGTGGTCGGCGGCGGCTGGATCGAGACCACGCAGCCCGCTTAGCAGGGCTGGGTGATCAGGCTGCGCCCGGAAAATTTCACTTGGTCAAGGCTTTGCGCCAGCGCGCATTGCCCCGGCTCGGTCCGTTCGCCGGCAACCTCCAGCGCCGTGTCGAGCGGCAGCACCAGCAGCGGCCCAGCATAGCGCGCGGCCGTGACTGCACTGGGTGCGCCGTCGAGCCGGTCGAGCCGGAAGTGCGGCCCATCGACCAGCCCCACCTCGCCGCGCTCGGCCACATGTCGCCGATTGGCGGGATCGTGCGGAGTGCCCTGCGCAACCGTGACCCCTTCGTCCAGATGCAGCGCGCGCGGGCGGCCGTAATCGAACAAGCGGTAGGTAATGTCCGAATTCTGCTGGATTTCGATCAGCGCCAGCCCGGGGCCGATCGCGTGGACCGTGCCCGCCGGGATATAGAAGAAGTCACCCGGCTTGACCGGAAACCAGGTGAGCAGCTGCTCGATGCTGCCATCGAGCGCGGCGGCGCGCAGCGCCTCGGGCCCGAGCGGCGCATCGAAGCCGATCGCCAGCGTCGCGCCGGGCCGCGCGCCAACCACCAGCCAGCATTCTTCCTTGCCGCGCTGCCCGGCCGGCGCCTGCGCATCGGCGGGATGGACCTGAACCGACAATTTCTCGCTGGTGAAGATGTATTTGACCAGCAAGGCATCGAGCTGAGCCGGCGGGGTAAACCACACCTCGCCGATCCGCGTCCCCGGCGGGCTGACGAACGGCGCGGGCAGAACGTCCACGCCCCACGGCCGCGGCGAGAGGGTGGTGGCAAGCAGCACGCTCATTGCTGCACCGCGCCGCCAAGCTTGCCGACCAGCTGCGCTCCGGCGCGGGTAGTCACCAGCACTTCATTGCCATCGACCACCACCACCACGTCTTGCAGCCCGATTACCGAGACACGCGGTCCGTCGCTTTCGACCAAGACGTTACGGCAATCGACCAGCTCGGCCGGGCCGATCACGGTATTGCCCTGATCATCGCTGCTGCGCGCGGCGTGCAGCGCTTCCCAGTTGCCAATGTCCGACCAGCCCATGTTGGTGGGAACCATCGCGGCGTACGCGGTGTTTTCCATCACCGCATAATCAACCGATTCGCTGTCGATCTGGCTGAACTCGCCGGAATCGGGGTGGAATTCGGCGCCGTGCTCACGCCCCTTGGCCACTGCTGCGCGGACGCGGGCGGCGATCCTGGGGCGGTGTTGTTCCAGCTCGTGCAGGAACGTACCGGCGCGGAATGCAAAAATCCCGCCGTTCCAGGCATAGCCGCCCTCGGCCAGAAACTGCTCTGCGCGCGCGCGGGCGGGCTTTTCGACGAACCGCGCGACTTTAAACCCGCCGCCGCCGATCGGCGCGCCTTGCTGCAAATAGCCAAACCCGGTTTCGGGCGACCTGGCCTCGATCCCGAACGCCACCAGCCAGCCTTGCCGGGCCAGCGCGGCGGCTGACTGCGCGGCCGCCTGAAACGCTGCGCTGTCGGCAATATGGTGATCGCTTGGGCATACCAACATCACCGAGTCTGCGGGCAGCCGCAGCGCCGCCAGCGCAATCGCGGCGGCGGTATTGCGCGCTGACGGCTCGACAATCACCCGCGCGGCGGCATCCCCGCCGAGCTGCTGTTCGACATGCGGCAGATGCGCGGTCCCGGTCACCACGATCGGTGCGGCAAAACCTGCCTTGGTTGCGCAGCGCGCCACGGTCTGTTCGAACAGCGTCTGCTCACCCACCAACGGCAGGAACGGCTTCGGGCGGACCGCCCGGCTGCGCGGCCACAGCCGGGTGCCGCTGCCGCCGCACAGGATTACCGGATGAATCTGGTCATCACTCATAAGTTTACTTCCCGCGCACCATCGCAGCGGTTCAACGCGTTAACCACGCCACGGTTCCAACTGGCAGCCCAGCCCCGGGCGATACGTCGCCGTCTCGCTGGTGATCAGCGGAAACCGCGCGGTGACGCTTTTAGCCGGCGCCGATCCAGACAGCATTATCAGTTCCATCCCCGGTTCGAAATCCTTGCGGCAGTCACTCAGTTCGCGCCCGCCCAAGTAGCGGCAAGAACAGGCCACGCGGGCGCCATACGAAGCGCCAGCGCGGGCATAGGCGTGGAGCGGTGCCCAGAAATAGGCCAGCAACACCGCGAGCAGCGCCAGCCCCAGCCACCAGGCGCGGCGGCGCAGCCGGGCGCGAGGGTCGCTGGCCGGATTTGCGGGCGCCGGGTTTGCCGGAGCCGGGTTAACTGTTGCCATCGCCAGACCTTTGCGCAAGGGATGCGCGCCATGCCCGCGCGCCGCCTGTTCCTTATCCTGCCGCAGCTTGCGCTGCCAGCCCTGATCGCCTGTTCGGACCAGAGCACGCCGCGGCCGGTCGCGCCGCTCAGCGCCGCCGCGCTAAATGCGGTGATCGACCAACCGGGGGTGAGTCGCGAACGGCTGGCGCGCCGCGTCGATGCGCTGTTTAGCCAGGACTCCACCGCCGAGAGCCGCGCGGTGATCGTGCTGCATGACGGGCGGATCGTGGCCGAACGCTATGGCCCGGGCTATCATGAGAATACCCGCTTCATCAGCTGGTCGATGGCCAAGTCGGTGACCGGGGTAATGATCGGCATGCTGGTGGCCGACGGGCGGCTGCGGCTGGACGAAGGCGTGCCGATCCCGGCGTGGCGGCGCAGCGGCGATCCGCGCGGCGAGATCACGCTGCGCCAGCTGCTGCAGATGCAGTCGGGGCTCAAGCATAACGAAGAGACCAGCCCGCCATACGAAGCCGATACGGTGCGGATGCTGTTTCTCGACGGGCGCGACAATATGGCGGCCTATGCCGAGGCCCAGCCGCTCGAGGCCGAACCCGGCGCGAAGTGGGAATACTCCTCGGCCACCACGGTGATCCTGGCTGATCTGGCCGCCCGCGCGCTGACCGCCAGCACCGACCCGGCCGAGCGCGCCCACGCGGTGGGCGATTATCTGCGCACGCGCCTGTTCGAACCGCTGGGGATGAAGAGCATGGTCCCCGAATATGACGCGGCCGGCACGCTGATCGGCGGCAGCCTGATCCACGGCACTGCGCGCGACTGGGCCAAATTCGGCGAATTCCTGCGCCAGCAGGGCGCGATCAAGGGCGCGCAGTTGGTGCCGGTGGCGTGGCTCGAATTTATGACCGGGTCCGCGCGGCACAATCCCGGTTACGGCGGGCAGCTGTGGCTTAACCGCGCGCCCCCCGGGGAGCCGGCGATGTGGCCGGGGCTGGGCAGCGGTGTCTTTTCGATGAACGGACATCTTGGCCAATTCGTGGTGGTGTCGCGCGCCAACGCGATCACCGTGGTCCGCCTGGGCAAGACAAATGATGGGCAGCACGATCCTGTACGGCGTGCTATCGCGCGGATAATCCAGCTATTTCCGAAAGAAGGATCGCAGTGAGCAAGACCGCATTGATTACCGGGGTGACCGGCCAGGACGGCGCCTATCTGGCGCGGCTGCTGCTTGAAAAGGGTTACCGGGTGCATGGCATCAAGCGGCGTTCATCGTCATTCAACACCGGCCGGATCGACGATATCTATGAAGACCCGCACGTTCCCGCGCCGCAGCTGACGCTGCATTACGGCGATCTGACCGATGCCACCAATCTGATCCGCATCGTTCAGGAAGTGCAGCCCGACGAGATCTATAACCTGGCCGCGCAAAGCCACGTCGCGGTCAGTTTCGAGACCGCCGAATATACCGCCAATTCGGACGGGCTGGGCACCTTGCGTTTGCTCGAGGCGATCCGCATCCTGCGGCTGGAAGCCAAGACCCGATTTTATCAGGCCTCGACCAGCGAGCTGTACGGCTTGGTGCAGGAAGTGCCGCAGCGCGAAACCACCCCGTTCTATCCGCGCAGTCCCTATGCCGCGGCCAAGCTCTATGCTTACTGGATCACGGTCAATTACCGCGAAGCTTACGGGATGCACACCTCGAACGGGATCCTGTTCAACCACGAAAGCCCGCTGCGCGGCGAAACCTTCGTGACCCGCAAGATCACCCGCGCCGCCGCGGCGATTTCGCTTGGGCGGCAAGCCGTGCTGTATCTTGGCAACCTCGATGCCCAGCGCGATTGGGGCCATGCCAAGGAGTATGTCGAGGGGATGTGGCGGATGCTGCAGCAGGATCACGGTGACGATTACATTCTCGCCACCGGAGTGACCACTACGGTGCGGCAGTTCGTCCAATGGGCCTTTGCCGATGCCGGGATCACACTCGAATGGCGCGGCAGCGGGGTGGACGAGCAGGGCTTTTGCACCAAAACCGGCACGCTGCGGGTGGCGATCGATCCGCGCTATTTTCGCCCGACCGAAGTCGAACTGTTGATCGGCGATCCGGCCAAGGCGCGCGAGAAGCTGGGCTGGAGCCCGACCACCACGGTGCGCGAACTGGTCCGCGAAATGGTCGAGGCAGACCTGCTGACGATGCGCAGCGCACCGATCGGACGCGGCAGCTGATGCTGGGAGAAGTGCCGTTCGACCTTGCCGGAAAGCGCGTCTGGGTCGCGGGGCACCGCGGCATGGTCGGCAGCGCG